>NZ_JADPKH010000073.1:0-121360 GCF_023073835.1 Bradyrhizobium sp. 153
CATCGACGGTCATCCCCATAGCAAGATCGATGATCTCATGCCGTGGCGATTCCGCAAAACGTCAAGCCAGCCTCAATAGGGTCACGGCTAAGCGCTTACCTAAATCCTGCATCTTGGCCACCTTCTTCGATGGATTTCACGCCGCACATGGTCCCGAACTTTCCCGGACAGCGGCCTTGTCATGACGGCACATGCTCGGTCCGATGCAGACAGCCGCGTGCTTTCAGCCTCCCCTCAAGCAAGGACTAAAGCCGAAGCACAAGAGACATGGGCACGGACTTCGAGGTCTGCATCGAGCGGCAGTTCGGCGGAAGGTCCTGTCCTGAACAAGATCGCAACATCACATTGTGTTTGTCGGGGCATTGTACCGGCAGAAGCGTTCGATGAATGGAAGGATGTGATCGGCGGACTTCCTCCATCGGGACGGTTTGGGATGGGCGTTGTGTCGATCAATAAACGAAGTGATGTCTGCCCGGAGGGCGGCGACGCTGCGCCCGCCTGATCTTTTTATCCGGGAGGAGAACGAAGAAAGGCCCGGCCTAGTTGAGCCATGACGAACTGGTCGGGGTCAGGTGCACGTGCCAGCGCTGTCTTTTAGCCATCCATCATTGGATCAGTGCGGACTTATGCGTGGCGTAATTGTCCATGACGAGATGGACCTCGAGCTCGCGCGGCACAGCGGCCTCGATCTCGTCGAGGAACTGACGGAATTTGGCAGCACGGCGACCTCGCTAGCACTTCGCCGTTGGCTCGTGCTGTCGCAATGTCGAGAGCGGCGAACAGCGATGTGGTGCCATGTCTTCTGTAGTCATCCTTCCTTCGGGCCGGCTGGCCGGGACGCATCGGCAGCATGGTGGCTGCGGTCCAGCGCCCGGATTGGGACTTCTCATCCACGCATAGAACGACACGAGCTCCGGCGGCCGGACGTAAAGGCCCACAGCGTCGCGCACTTTGGCCATGAAGTTTGGATCGTGGAGAGCTTGACGGTCTCCGTCGGGTGCGGCTGGAGCCCGAAGGCCGGCCAGATGCGTTGCACGGTCGACACCGACAGGCCGCTGGCTCGCCATGCCGCGGGAACTCCGATGGATGGCGTTCTCAGGGCAACTCTCCAATGTCCTCACGATCGCGGCTTCGATGCGGGCATCCTCAACCGTACGCGGCGCCCGAAGCGTGGCTCGTCGACGCGCCGCTCCACAAAACGCCGCCGCCTACCCTCGACCCCTCAAGGCCCAGCTTGGCCGCCACTTCCTTGTTCTGACCGCCTTCCGCGCAGGTCAGCACGATTCGCGCTCGCAGCGCCAGCACCAGAACCGTCTTCCGCCGCGTCGTCAGCGACTTGTTCGGCACGAACTTCATCGCTCAATGTCAGGGAGGCAAGTTGCCGGAGCGCCATCACATTCTCCGTCCCTGCTACATCCTCCATCTTGGCACAGCGACGCAAATCTAATGCAAATCTACGATTGGGGACTTGTGGCTCGGGACACCGGCCGCGGCGCATTTTTGAACCAAAGGTGATGTTGCTCTCCCTGAATGCGCACTACAGCACACCAACCGTGGGTGCCTGTCTGTTGCTGCCCGATGCAAGATCAGCAGACGGTTGCGCAGCGGCGAGGCAGACGCGCTCCGCACAACTGGGACCAGCATCGGCAAGGCCTCGGTTCCCCAAGAGCCACGTGCCTACAGTGCCGGCAGTGACCACTCATATATGGTGGCCTCGGGAGGCAATCTGAGAACCGGAGAATTGATGTTTCTCGACTGGCTGGCCGACACGCTGGGTGTTCACTTGTGCTGAAGGCTCGGTTCAGCCACCCAGAGGAGCGACAACACCGAAGGGCTGGCCTAAGGTCGCAAGCCGGCGAGCCAGTTCCAAGAAGAAATAGCACTGCTGCGTAAGAGCGACTTTATGACCACCCAAATCGGTAGTGGCACTGCGAGCTCTAGAAGGCGAAATCACGAAAATCGACTGCGGCGATGCAGCGGCGCAGCGTTGATGTTTTCGACTTTAGGCTCCAAAAGGAACCCGCCCGATCAACTCGGGCGGGCTTTAGAGCGAGTCTCACTCGCCGTTCTTGCGCGGCCGCGACCAGAGCAGGGTGTACCCCTCGCCGCCTTCGTCATCGAACAGGTTCGCGTAGATCGGTGCGTTGAAGGAGGGATCGTCGAGCTTGAGCGAGAGGTAGTCGCGGCCCTCCTCGGAGCGCTTCGACCAGGCTGCCCCGATCTCCGCCCGGCCCACGTAGATGCGGTGGCTGGGCGCGTTGTCGCTGGAGCGGTTGGTTTCGGCGACGATGCGGACGCCCTTGGTCTGAAGGCTCAGGGTGACGATCTCGCCGTGAAACTCGTTACCGACTTTCTTGAACGAACCGATATTAGCCATGTTACTTCTCCTGTTTGTGTTTCGAGCCCGCGACCACCGCGGCCTCGATGGCGATCTGAAGCCGAAGACGATCGGCGACGCACCCGCTTGAAGGGCCGGAGCGCAGCGGAGGACGCCGTTGTGGCGACTTTCTTGTCTCGCGAGGAATGGGCGAAGCCCAGGGGAAGAAAGTCGCATCAACGGCGTTGCGGCTCAGACGATCGAGGCGCAGCCGGTCTTGGGCCAGATCAAGCCATCAAAGAGGCCACGTGCGTCGCGTGCTGAACCGCAATAAGCAGAAGACGTGGCATATCTCGGTTCCTCTGAACAAGAGCGGCGAACGATCCGGCGTAGAAAGAGAAACAATCTGCTGCAAAGGGCTGAAGTCCTCTTCGAAGGAATGATCAAGGGGCACGCCGCACCGCTGCAGCTACGTGGGTTGGGCCGAAATGGACGCGGATTGGTCAAGGCACTCCGAGAAGGACTGGCTCCCTGCTCGCGTCCCGATGATCCCTCATTCAACGTACCGATCTACGCGAACCTGTTCGATGATGAAGGCGCAAGGGTCATCCCTTGCGGAGAGTGGCGGTAAGAACTGGCTGGAACCGCTCCACCGCCCGACCTGACTCGAGTGGGCGGGTCTTCGCCAAAACTCTCAAGCGCGTTCATGCCGCGCCGCCGATGCAAACCGCACCTAGGCAAGCGAAGGCCTCGCGCCAAGCCAGCGAAGCCCCCCGATCTGCGAAAGCGCAAACACTGCATCATAGCCGGCGATTGCCGCAGGGACGGCAAATGCGCTTCCGATCGCGACGCGCAAAGTCAAGGACTGACTAGCGGCGATGGCGACCTGACCAGCGGCAAGCGTCAGCGCGCCAGAAGCAATTCCGATGAGCAGTGCACCGAAAACGCCCGCGCCATCACGAAATGCCGACATCCAGACACTGAGTGCGACGAAAAACGGCAAGGCATAGACCGCCAGCGCAAAGGTCAGCCAGCAGAACAAGCCGATGCCGAATGTGTTGAGGACAAGCCGAAGGGCGAGCATGGCGGTGGCTCCAGTGCATAGATATACTGGTCGCGCCTTCCACCACCACCGCGGCGCGGCTTCGGACCTGATATCGAAACGAGGCGGAGTTGCGGCGTGCAACTCCACCCTGCCATCTTAGATGCGAGCAAGACGGCGCTCACGCGCCGCCGAACTTCCAGACGGGAATGCCGAGCCGCTTCGCCTTGTCGGCGAGATTGTCCTGGATTCCAGTGCCGGGGAAGTACATGACGCCGATCGGCAGGAGCCCGAGCATGGCGTCGTTGCGCTTGAACGGTGCCGCCTTGGCGTGCCTGGTCCAGTCGGGCTTGAAGGCGATTTGCGGTACCTTGCGATTGATCGCCCATTTGGAGGCGATGAGTTCGGCGCCTTTCGGGGAGCCGCCATGGACCAGGACCATGTCGGGATGCTTGCCGTGAACCTTGTCGAGGCGATCCCAGATGAGGTGGTGGTCGTTGAAGTCGAGCCCGCCGGTGAGTGCGATCTTGGGTCCTGGCGGCACCAGGACCTCGGTCTCGGCGCGGCGTTTCGCTGCGATGAAGTCGCGGGAGTCGATCATTGCCGCGGTTAGCGTGCGGTGGTTGACCAGTGACCCCGACCGCGGACGCCAGGACGAACCGGTGTGGACTTCAAAGCGTTCGATCGCCTGGTCGCGGAAGAGTTCCAGGCAGTTGCGGCGCTCGATCAGCGTGATGCCTTCAGCCGTGAGGCGCTCGAGTTCGACCGATCGTACTTCGGAGCCGTTCTGCTCGCGCTGGCTCTTGTGCTGCGCCTGCTCGTTGTCGTCGAGCTGGCGTTCGATGCGATCGACGGCACGACGGAACAAGTTGACGGTCGACCAGAGCAGATCGTCAAGGTCCGGCTCGAGCCGCGTGTCGTTCAGGGTCGCGACCAGGGCGTCGAAGATATGGGCCACGGCCCCGGAGATCATCTTGCCTTCGGGAAGCGGTCTCGGGTCAGGCTGGTCGTCGAAGGGACGGTAGCCGAAGAGCTGTAGTTCGGTGAGCACGTGGTCGGTCGGAGAAGAGGCGTGCGGCGGTTCGACGTCGTCATGGTCGGTCATGGAAGGAGGTCCTTTGCCGGGTTTGGCCGCGCCCTTCGCGGCCTTCGTGGCGATCACTCAGACGGCGGGCGGAACAGGCCAGAACCCGAAGGGCCGAAGCGGCAGCGGAGGATGGCGAAGGCCGGCTATTTTGCTTCGCGATGCAAAGCGCGCTGACTAGACATATGACGTGCGTTTCAATTGCCGGCGCGCGGCGGAAAATAGCCGGACGCAGCCATTGCCGGCCCGGGCCGCTTGCCGTCCGATCGCCCTCTAGAAGGCCGAGGTCGCGTCCCCTTCCGGTATTGGCCTCGCCCATGACCGACCTGTCACGGTCGATCGAACCGTCGTGACCTATTCCGCGGGCACCGTCGACGAATGCAAGAAGCGGACGACATCCTCGGGTACGAGCTGAATCCGCAAGGCCGCTCGGAGACCGTCGAGACCGAAGACGTGCAGATCTTCGTTGAAGTCGCCCAGCCGTGGCGACAACGCGATCGCTTCAATGCCGGCGTCTGCTGCGCGCTGGGTCAGAACGGCGAGCACCGTATCACCGGCGGCATCGGCATCGCGAGCGATATAGAGCCGACGCAAGCCAGACGGCAGCAACATGGCTGCGAGGTGGTTAGCCGAAAGCGCAGCGGCCATCGGCATTGTCGGCAACACGTAGCGCAGCGACAGCATGGTCTCGATGCCCTCGCCGGCGGCGAGTATATCGTCCACCACGCCGAAACGAACGGCATTGCCGAGGAGGTCGCCCATCGCGCGTCGTGGCGTATCGATCGGAGCCTTGCCGAGCCGAACGCGATCAAAGCCGACCGGGTCGAGCCAGGTACGGTGTACCCCGGTGATCCTGTCATCGAGATCAGTGACAGAAGCGATCATCGCTGGCCAAGTCTCGATCGGCAGGTGCTCGTCCGGCCGATAGTAGCAGCGCGGGTGGAAACGCAGACTGCCACCATGATGGACGTGAGCTATTCCGCGATTCAGCAAATAGGATTCGACCACGGTCCCCTCGATCGGGCTGGATATTGCAAAGAGCCGACGGGCAGCCTCTTGCGATTTGGCCGGTGCTGCCGGACCGACGGGCCTTGAGAAGAGTTCCGGTTCAGCGCGAGGCAATTTCAGGAAGCGTCTTGCTTCCTCGGCGGTCTCGCGGAAGTCACGCAATCCCAGGCTTTCGCGGATGACGTCGAGGAGATCGCCATGCTCGCCGGTCGCGGCGTCTGTCCATTTGCCGGCAGGCCCCTTCGGCGATTCCTGGAGCCGCACGAACAGCGAGCGCCCCGGGGTGTTGTGGACGTCTCCGACCAGCCAGTACCGCCCTTGCCGCTTGCCGTTGGAGAGATAGTGGCGGCACACCGCCTCGGCCTCACGCGCGAGGCGGCGTGCCAGTTCGATGGCATCGCGGGGCATCAGGCGGCCTCCCGCTCGCTGATGCGCGCGACTGGATACTGCTCAAGCACCTTCGCCAGGATCTCGACGCCGCTCGCGTCGGTGGGCACGAATATGCGCAGCTTCCAGGAGATGATTCCTCCGAAGAGGCCGTAGGCCCGCAAGCGGTCGCGCATCGTGTCGTTGAACCCAGACAGTTCGATGCGGTATGCGCCCATCACCCGGGCACGGCGAAGCTGGAGCCCCTCCGCGAGCTCGAGGACGGTCCGCCCCTCCATCAGCGCGGCGAAGGCCGCGTCCGGCGTCAGTGCCGGCGCGTCAGCCGCAAGGAGGTTCGCGACCCAGGTCGCGGAGACCTTGCGGCCGATGACGCGCTCGCCCGCATCGGTCTGGAGCCGATAGACCCGCGTCGGCTCGTTAGGCAGCCGCTTCCAGATGGGCAGTAGCAAGCCGGCCACGACGTGAATCATGCTTTCCGTGAACTCGGGGACCTCGGCGAGCTCCGCCAGCCAGGCTGCGGCGAAGCCATCACGGTCGGCCTCGACCCAATGGCTTTCCGCCATCATCGTCAAGCGAGCGCGGTGCTGCTCCATGGGGTGGATCAGGCGGACGCGCCGCTCGATCTCGCCGTCATCAAGTATGAAACTCGGAGCCGGGAGCTGTAGGGCGGCACGGCCCGATCGCTCATTGATCAAGAGGACGGCACGATGGTCGGAACGACGAGCAAGAGCATCATCCAGGCTCACCGGATGAGTGCGCTGGCGCTGGGTAATCGTGAGAAGCCGGGTCTCGGCGCCAGTGCCCGGATGGGTATAGATCGTGCTCCGGTCGGTAACGACGAAGCTTTCGGCGCGGAGCGTTTCCAGTCCCAGGTCATAGGTGCCGGATGCGACCGCGCCCTCGATCCGAGCGGCCAAGAGCTGCTCGAACACGGTGAACAGGATGTTCTGAAGTTCGATCGTGAGCGCCAGCAGCCGGTTCAGGAAGGTCGTGATCGGCGGCAGGTCATCCCTGGGCCCGTTGGTATCTGTTAGCTTCAGGCCGGTTGCACCCTCGAATGTCTCAAGTGAGCAGCCGTCGACCTTGCCACGCGCGAGCAGCGTATAGAGCTGGCGCAACGCATCCCGTCCGTACTGGCTTTCGAGATTGTCCTCGGGCCGGAACAGGCCCTGCCCTCCGGTTTGGCGCTGGCCGCGCGTAATCGCTCCCAACGTGTCGAGCCGGCGAGCGATGGTGCTCAAGAAGCGCTTCTCGGCCTTCACGCCGGTCGCAACGGGCCGAAACAGCGGCGGCTGCGCCTGGTTGGTCCGGTTGGTCTGGCCGAGACCCTGGATCGCGGCGTCCGCCTTCCATCCGGGCTCGAGCAAATAGTGGACCCGCAGGCAGCGATTCCTGGCCGACAATTCGGCGTGGTAGCTCCTGCCCGTACCGCCCGCGTCGGAGAACACGAGGATCGCGTAGACAGCGCCATCGATGGCGGCAGAGAACACAACTCGCGCGCGTCCCTGAAGGCGAACGAAGGCATCTCGCCACGCCGGATTGTCCGGCCCGAAGCTTGCACCCGTGATGGCGACCAGACGCCCACCGTCGCAAAGGCGCGCCAAGGCCGAAGCGATGTGCCGGAGCGCCGCGTCCGCCATTCGCCGATCGACATTCGCCAGCGCCGAGAACGGCGGATTCATTAAGACGACGCTAGGTACGAAATCGGCTTCGAGGTGATCATCGATCTGGGCGGCGTCGAACCGGGTGACCTCAACGCCGGCGAACAGGTGATCCAGCAACTCCGCACGGGGTTCGGACAACTCGTTCAATACTAATGCGCCGCCGGCGAGCTCGCCAAAGATGGCGAGCAAGCCGGTGCCCGCAGACGGCTCCAAAACCCAGTCGGAAGGCGTGATGCAGGCCGCGGTACATGCAGCCAGCCTCAGTGGGATCGGCGTCGAGAATTGTTGAAGCGCCTGGCTGTCCTCGGAACGCCGCGTGTGCGTCGGCAGGAGACTGGCTACTCTCGCCAGCATCGGCAACATCGCCGCCGTCGAACCAGCCTTGGTCCCCATCGCCGGACCGAACTTGCGAAGAAATAGAACGGTGGCCGCCTCGCAGGTGTCATAGGCGGTCTTCCAATTCCAGCTACCTGCCGCATCCGAGGCGCCGAAGGCAGCCTCCATGGCGCCACGCAGGACGGCGGCATCGATGCGCCGGCCGCGTTCGAGATCGGTCAAGAGCTGTCGCGCAGCCCTGACTGCAGCGGAGGTGATAGTGGCAGCGGCACGCATCGGGAGCGGCGCGGCGGCAGCGCCGCTTGCGAGAGAGTCGGTCATGGGATTTCTTTCGGAGAGCAGGAACGGGTCGAATCGCCCGGCGCTCTCCTCAAGACCACGGCGATTCAAACCCATCCCGGCCCCACTCTCCCTCTCAGCCTCGGTCATAAGAATGGGGACCGACGCTGTGCATCGGTCCCCGAGCAAGCGCGGGACAGCCGGAGCCAGCCCTTATGCTGTCACTCAGCCGCGTCGAGCTGTTGCGGATGCTCGTCGCTGCGGTTCTCCGGATCCTCCTCGCCAGCGAGGAATTCTGGCAGCGGGCCCGCTTCACCTTCCGGCTCCGCCGAAGACGGGCTGGAATCGTCGAGGCGCAGCGGCTCTGGCAACCAGCCCGAGCCATCCAGGAGACGCTCGGCCTCCTTGGCCATGTCGGCCTTCTTCAGATGGTCGATCAGTTGCGCCGACGACTCGCCCTTGGCTTCCCGCACCGCCTCCAGAATGCGAGGCTTAGTGACGCGGCCGATGTAGTTGTTGACTTCCAGCCAGCCTGCACCATGTCAACTCCGGCAGCGCGCTAGCACGTTGGCCTGGTCGAGACGCGTGCGGACGCCGTGGGCTGAGACGCGACCCTGATTGTAACGATTGGCCGGCTGATAGACGGCGTTGACCGCAAAGGACGCGCAGTGGGCGAACAGCGACGCCTGTGCACCACCATGAGAGCCGTCAGCGCATCCCAGAGATCGTTCTCGCTCTTCGGCAACCGTGCGTTCCAGCCCTCATGCCGCACCTCGACAGCCTTAGCCGAGACGCTTTCCCTCAAGCCCGGAGCTTGAGCAGGAAAGGTTGGCGTGCGCAGCCAAATCTCAAGGCAGCTCCCGGACGAAGCAAACCGGTAAAAGGCCGTCAGCACGAAGTTGTGCAGCACTGCCTGGAACGCGATCGCAGGATTTTCGGCCAGCGCCCGCAATGCCAGCGTACGGTGCGCCGTCAGTTCAATGATGAGCCGATCTAGCAACGGCCTTGCCGGGTCTTCCTCCTCGGCTTCGCGCACGACACACGGAACGACCTGCGTCTTCGCCATGCGCTTTGCTTGACGAGAAGTTCCAGTGCGCGATAACGCCGACCGCCGAACATGCCGGTTTCGTCACCCTCTCCATCGAGTACAGCCCGGACATTTAGGCTCTGCAAGAGAGTGCGCTGCGCAATGCTTTCCGCGAGCTGCTCGATCGAAACGCCCGCTTTCACGCGCCGCACGTTCGACTGGCTGAGCACCAGCTTGTTGAACGGAATGTCGCGCGAGGGTGACAGCGTGATCTTTTGGACAGCCTTGGTCATGTGGATTCTCCACGACGGGCGGCCGGGAGCCTCTCTCTCGGCCTCCAACCCGTCGCGAAAACCGCATCTCCCCTCTCACTCTCGTTTCCGAAGTGACTGGCAAGATCTTTACGCGGCTTCCTGCTCCGCTCTCTCGGTCGTCATGTCGACAACAACTTCCGGCAAGAATCCAAGGAGATAGTCCGCAACCTTGCTGGCTTGTGAAGCAGCTCGCACAATCGCGCGATTGTCTTCTCGCAGCACTTCAAGCCAGGAGCTAATATAGTCGGCGTGCCGCACCGTCGGCACGATACCGAGCGAAGCGCAACTGAACGCAGACGAGATCTCCGCAACCAGTTCCTCAAACGCGTACTTCCTGGTCCCGTAGCCGCCTGACAAGTCGCGGTTGAGACGTGACGGATGGCCGCTGGCATGCGCCAGCTCATGCAGGGCCGTTCGATGCCAATTGATCGGCTCGAAATAGGCTTGCGGTGGCGGCACCTGCACATAATCTTCTGCCGGCACATAGAAGGCGCGATTGCCGCCGATCCGGAAGTCGATGCTAGTCGCCTTGATAAGCTTTTCGACCCGGGGCTCGATCAGGCCTGGCGGCGGAGGCGGTGCCGTCGTTGTGATCTCGGAAGGCAAGCCCTCGCATTGATCACTGTTGAACACCGTGAAACGCTTGAGGAATGCAATGGCCTGCGCTTCCTCACCGTTCTCGCTCGCGCGCCGCTTTTCGTCGGCCGGCACAAAACGATCGGCGTAGACGATGGTCGTGCCGCGCTCGCCCTTGCGGACGTGACCGCCGAGCAACAGCGCCTGGCGAAATGTAAGCCAGCTCTGACCTGTGAATGCGCGCTCGGTTGCGGCCGCCCAGAGGATTAAGATGTTAATGCCGCTATAGTGGCGACCGGTCGCGGCGCTTTTCGGCAAGGCCAATTGCGCCTTCGCCGCCGCGGAGCCCCATGGCTGCACCCACGGCACTCCGCCGGCTTCCAGCTCGGCGATGATCTTGTTGGTGATTTCGTCATAAAGGCTCGCCCGGTCCTCACCGGTGCACGCCCGAGGATAATATCTGGACATCGCGGATCTCCGCGACGGGCGGTGCGAGCCTCTCTCGCAGCCTGTAACCCGTCACGGCAAATCCGCACGACACTCTTACTCTCAGCCTCTCCGCGAGAGAGTGCGAAATCTACGAGGCGGCCCGCCTTCCGTCCATTTCATCATAGGGCTTGGCCTTGACCGCCCAGGGCCGCAGGCCCTGATCAGGCGTGCGCCAACGGCGCATCACCTCAGCGGAAAATGGCACCCGGAGAGCGTGAGCATAGCGACCCGAAGGGGCACGCTGGTCCGAGTGCAGCGACGAGACCGGTTAACAGCGGCACCCGGGAACGGGGCAGTGATAGCGATCGCCGAAGGCGAGCCCCCTTTCCCGAGTGCCCCCGGCGAGGAGCTCCGAAGCTCTTGGCGCGAGGGATCGAAGCCGGGATGGCGTGCGCCGTTGAGGCGTGGAGAAGAAGGGAGTGTTCGAAAGAATGGAGCCTGCTGGTTATGGCTCTTACTTGCCCGGCTTACCGGTGTCGGAAACGACTGAGACTCCGAAAGGAGAACGGGACCAGAGCATGCCGGGAAACGTCTCGAAGTCGGGCGCCGCAGTCCGGTGGAGAGCACAGAGTAAGGTGTGCATGGTGAAAGCTGTATTGCCTGAATCCCAGTTTCCAGTTGCCAAAGGGCTGGCCGTAGCGAACGCGGCTGACACGCTATGCCACGCGGGGCAGATCGCACCGGCCAGTGCGATTTGCCACCAGTCCGCGTGGGACGACCACCATCGGTGGGTCAAGGAGACGAATGGGACACCTAAACACGCCGCAACTTCCCACACACGCAACTACGGGATCGCCTGCAGCAGGCTCTTTCGAGGACCTGTATGGCGACGGAGCCGTCATAGTACCCAAATGCCCGACGTAATGGCCGGGACAGCCGCCGCGAGGCGGACGATCATGCGTATAAGGCCGGGTGACCGGACCGAAAGCGCCTCCGAGCGGGGGAAGGACGATGTCGCTAATAACGGCATTTGCAGTATGCGTAGAAGAAATTCTTCGACGGAGAGGTTCTGCTGATGCGGGCCGCTACCATCCAGAGAAGAATTGAATCACTGCCGACTTTGTCGCGGTCGGGTAAGCGCGCAAATGGCCTTCACCGCCTGATGAGATGTCCGCATCTCTTCGAGCGGGCTTACGAAAAGGTCTCTCGCAACAAGGGAGCCCTAACGCCTGGCGTAGATGGCAAGACCTTCGACGGCATGTCGCTGGCGAAGCTCGCTGACGTCGCCAGGCGGGTAGCAGACGGCACTTATCGCTTCCGGCCAGTCCGGCGGGTTTATATCCCGAAGGACAACGGCAAAACACGACCGCTGGGTATCCCTACGGTGGAAGACCGGCTCGTTCAGGAGGCGGTCAGGATTCTGCTCGAAGCGATCTACGAACCCGTGTTCCTCGATGAGTCGCATGGGTTCCGCCCGGGACGATCCTGTCATACCGCGCTCAAGTCCATCAAGAAGACCTGGACGGGCTGCAAGTGGCTAGTCGAAGTGGATGTACGTGGGTTCTTCGACAACATCGACCATGACATTCTGCTTGGGCTTCTCAAGAAGCGGATCGATGACGACAGGTTCATCGGTCTGATCGAAGGAATGCTCAAAGCAGGCTACATGGAAGATTGGGTCTACGGACGCACTTACAGTGGCACGCCACAGGGCGGCGTTGTCTCGCCCTTGCTCGCCAACATCTATCTGCACGAGCTGGATCAGCACATGCAGATGATGAAGGCGGGCTTCGACAAGGGTCGCGATCGACGTCCATTCCCGCGCTACGCGGCGCTGGAACGGCGCGTCCTTAGTCTCCGCCGGAAAATTGAACGGCTCCGCGCCGAAGGCGCGGATCGGGCCGAGATCGACGCTGCATTCGCGGAGATCAAAGCCGTCAATCAGGAAAGACGGAAAGTGCCTTCCGTCGATCCGATGGACCCCAACTTCAAAAGGCTCCGCTACTGCCGCTACGCCGACGATTTCCTCATCGGCGTGATCGGGAGCAAGCGGGAAGCGTGTGAGATCATGGCTTGCGTCGAACAATTCTTGACGCAGACATTGAAGCTCAGCGTGTCGCCCGAGAAAAGTGGGGTCTACGCCGCTTCAAAGGGAGTGACCTTCCTGAGCTATCGCATCTCGACATACACATCCTATGGGGCTGGACGTAAATCCAACCGCACGGGACCGGATGGACGGACATGGCGCGTGGTACGCCGGCCGACCACCGGCAATGTCAGTTTGCGAGTGCCGCGGAAGGAGGTTACCGCGTTCTGCAAGCGACATGGCTATGGCGATCTCGCCAGAAAAACCGGCCGTGCGCGTGAGCAGTTCTTGGTTACCAGCGATGTCGCAACCGTCCTCGCCTATAACTCAGAGTTCCGTGGTTTTACGAACTACCATTCGTTTGCTGATGACTTCAAGGGCGCCTTGGGGCTGTTGGAGCTTGTTGTGTTCCGCAGCCTCGTGAAGACGCTGGCGATGCGACATCGGACGACGAGAGCGAGAACCATGGCGCGTCTGTGGAATGGTACGGACTACGAGGTTAGCTCCGTGGTCCGTGGTAAGCTTCGCAGGATCAAGCTGTGGAGGCTGAAGCATCTGACCCAAACCTACTGGACGAGTCCTGTGGTCGACAACGTCACAGCAGGGGCGTGGTGGGTCAAAAGCCCAAATGATCTGATCGATCGCCTCAACGCTCGCAGATGCGAGGCATGCGGCGATACGACGGGACCATTTGAGATGCATCACCTCCGCCGCGCAGGAGACCTGCGAAGCGGATCGCTGACGGATTGGAAACGGTCCGGTTGGCGGCGCAAGACCATCGTCCTGTGTCCGTCGTGCCGTGCAACCGTCTCCGGTCGAGAGCATGCGCGTATGGAAAGCCGTGTGCATTGAAAAGTGCCCGCACGGTTTGGGGGGAGGCGTAGGGATATCCTCGTCGAGGTATCCCGCGCCCACCCTACCGAGACGCAAAGCGGCTCGGTTCCACGAGAGCCCGATGCGGCGAAAGCCGCACGCGCGCAAGCGGAAGAACTCCGCTTAGACTCGAACCGGCGATCTAGATTTCCTCGCGAGCATGCGTCTGCGCGTCGTAGATCCTGATCTGAAGCAACGGAAAACGCTTCTTTAGTTCTTCGCCAGCCGCCTTGGCGCCGTCTCTGGTTGTAAATTCGGCTTTGAACCGGCCGTCCACTTCAATCGCGTAACCAGAGGTCGGCAATTCACGGGTTGCTGCAACCATTTCATTCCCATTATGCAGTGAGGTGATTGGGAATGATGGGTAGCGTGAGTCGCCCAAACCGCGCCAGAGCCACCTGCCCAACCTGTGATGATAGGCCAATACACGTTGTGGATCGGCATCTCTCCGGAACCGCATCAAGGATGGGCATTTGTGTCATCCGAGCAGGTGGCCGGCTTCCCACTTGCCCGGATGCATGCACGATAGAGCCACGGCTCGACGTAGCTTCCCTTCCAGAGTCCCTGGCCGGTACGCTCAGCCTCGCGCTGAGCCTCGCGATATCTGCCCTTCGAGTATTGAGGCCAATCCAACGCAAGACCGTTCCGTACAAGCCATTCAGCGAGATCCCTGCCTGCGACCGAGCAGGTCGCGACGGTCCGGCCATACGGGTCGAGGCTGACTGGAACACAATTGACGGGACGGCGGGCAATGAAGGCGTCAAGGTCGTTCGCCGCCTGCGCACCGCAACGATATTGCAAGCTGTCTTCGCCGCGGCACAGCTGACTGCTCTCCGGTGCATCGATACCCCAAAGCCGGATACGCGCTCCATGTACTTCCAACGTATCGCCGTCGATCACGCTAGCCTGTCCGACAAAATCGTCGGCCAGCGCCACACCCGACAGAATGGTGAGAATCAAAGCCACAGAGGTTCGAAGCATTCCAATGACGTTGTAGCTATATCAAATCTCGCGGATTGGATTTGGCCAGTTCTCGAGTGGTTTCTGCGTCGGCAGGTTCTCGCCTTAGATGGTAGGCTGGTCAACCGGCGAAGAGGAAAGTTGTGTCCCAATGCGCCGCTTGGGATGAGGCAAAGGCGCTGCAGCACCCTTTGCCAGACGAGGCGCGACAAGGAAGACAAGCTTACAGCCTATGCACAGGCGGCGGAACGCGTGGAAAAGCACCTGCCCCGACGATTTGGAATCCCTGCTCTGTGTTAGCAGCCGGAACGGATTGAGGGCCGCAAGGATTCGCCCCTCGCGCAGGAGCGATTTTGATGCTGATGACCAAGGAGAGGCGAACGGCGACCCGCACGGTACGCGGGCGGGCGGTGGCCGTGCTGGAGGAGGCAGGCGCGATCCGCGAGTGTGAGTACCACGGCTGGATGCAGGACCGCGCCGATCCATACGCCCGCGAGCGGGCGGTCGAAATCGCCCGCCAGGATCCGCCACCGGGCCTTTCGCCCGAGGCGGCTGCCGGCGCGCTAACCGAGGTCCTGGACTCGATCGGCGATACCTGCCCCGAATGCCCGCCCGAGGTCTAGGCAACGCGCTGGACATTTGAGGCGGGCAAAAAATTTATCGTCCGAGACGCTTCTCGACACGCTTCCGGTTGTTGCCGACCTTTTTGACAGCTTTCTTGACCGCTGACGCCGACCGTCCTGTCTTCTTGGATTCGTACCCCACTTCATACTTTTGGCCGCCGGCCACACGGGCCCGGTCCTGCTTGCGCCCGCGCCCCGTCTTCTTCGCTGCCGCCATCGGCTCCTCCTGTCGGATTGCTAGCAGACCAACGCAGCAAAGGATTCACGGGTTCCGGAACGATTCGACCTGTGTCAGTTTGAATCAGCTGTTGCGTGGAGTGCTTCAGTGGCGTTTCAGCGTCGAAAACCGGCGACCATCGGCGTGAAGGCCCCAATGCCCGGCTTCATCGAACCGTCCTTGGCCACCTCGATCGAGAGGGTGCCGTCCGGAGAACGCTGGATTCACGAAATCCAGTTCGGCGGCTACTGGGTCCAGATCCACTTGGCCAACGAGGCGGCGAAGGTCTTCACGCGCCGCGGCCATGACTGGACCCACCGCTTCAAGAAGGTCGCCCATCACGCGTGGCGGATCAGCGCGAGCTCAGCCGTCATCGACGGCGAGATCGTCGTCCCCGCCGCCGACGGCACCACGGATTTCTCGGTGCTGCAGAACGAGCTCAAGGGCAAGTCAACGAGCATTGTGCTGGTGGTCTTTGATCTGCTCTACCTGAATGGCCGCGATCTCCGAAAGCTGCCGCTGATCCAGAGGAAAGCCGAGCTCAGGAAAATCGTCGATGGTACCGACGTCCAGTTCAGCGAAAGCTTCGAGATCGAGGGACGCGAGATGTTCGCGCATGCCTGCAAACTCGGTCTGGAAGGCGTCGTCTCGAAGGTGCGAGATGCTCCCTATCCGAAGGGGCGTACAGGCGATTGGGTGAAGAAAACCTGCATCCAGCGCGAGACACTGACGATCGCTGACTCGACGAGGGAAAATGGGACGGCATCGATGTCGATCGCCGCAACGGCGACGATCTGGTCTATGCGGGCAAGCTCGACCACGGATTTGACAAGACGTCCGCCGCTGACCTCCAGAAGAAACTGATGCCGCTGATCCGGAACGCAACCGTACACGAAGCGGATCGCACATAAGGGCATCTGGGTCGAACCAAAGCTGCTCGCCGAGACCGAGTATCGCGCGAAGTCGGCCGAGGGAAAGGTCCGGCACCCGTTCCACCGGGGCCTGCGGGAGGACCTGTGATGGATGCATTCGATCGCCTGGCAGTTTGCCAACAATCCCTTGGAAAGCCAACTGCACGATACCGGCCGAGCTACATCGGGCCGTCATGGAGCTCGCTCCTGAGAAGCGACGGGACCGCGCCGCCGTGAACCAAGCCGCAGTACGCGTACTAGGGTACTCACAGATCTGGGTCGATGTCCGGTCCGCCTCGACACCGCCCGCCTTTGTTCAACCGCATCAAATGCCGCGATGGGACAACAGAGGACGCGCTACAATAACGACGAGGTCGCCAACTGAGACGGTCTTACTTCATGTCGAAATTTGCCGGGGGGCGCCTCTTTAGGCGCCAATAGCCCACCAATGCGCGCCACTCAAATACGCTGATTAAGATGCCGACCAGTGCAGTCCCAATCCCGCACATTGTCAAAATCATTTGGAGCATCGAATCACCGCGTGCCGTGTCGATGTTCCTGAGAGTACCAAAGTGAACAGTCGTTCCGAAGCCTTATTTGGGTGGCTGCAATCCGGGCGACGTCAGCCAGTCGCTTAGATGCGCGCCGGTCTCGGCGATCCTGGCTCGCTTAAGTAAACTCTCACGTTCCGTACCAGCCGGTAACTGGCTCGCCCGTTCTTTAAGCTTATTGGCCTGTTCGGCCATTCGTTCTTCAAGCGAGCGGGTCTGCTTCACTCTGCGGCGCTCTCCCATGGGGCGCTCCCTAGTGTTGAATACGATTTCCAAACCGCGAAAGGTAAGTTCGGTTCCGGTCGGGTCGTTGAAGATCTGTCGGATCAGGCCGGGCGCCTGAGAACGACGCCGGGCTTTGCCATGGTCGCGGCGACGACGTCCCGATCGTGGCTCTCCCTTGCCGCGCCCTGATGGAAGAGATTGCTATCTGCGCCCCACGCTTCCAGAGCCGCTTTCATGCAGGGAGCGGCGATCGCCTGACCGACGAAGCCCAGCGAGGTCTGATAGGTCTTCAGTTTTCTGGCCATCGGTCCGATCCGCCCTCCGCGATCGATCGTGCTCACGCCACGACGCCTGCGGAACACGACGCGGCCTCGAAGCGTTCCCTAATCCTTGAAGGACGTCCATGCATTTCGCAACGCGCTCCGAAGGATTGACCTCGAATGAGCCGGACGTCGCCCTTGCCCAAGCGCCTCCAGCCGATGCTCGCCACGCTCACCGACGCGCCGTTCAATGACCCCGGCTGGGTTTTCGAGGACAAGTATGACGGCTTCCGGATGATCGCAGAAATCCGGCGGGGCAAGGTTGCACTCTACAGCCGCAACGGCAAGATCATCAGCCGCAGCTATATCGAGGTCGCTAAAGCGCTGGAGGGCGTGAAGGGCGACGCCGTGATCGACGGTGAGCTCGTCGCGATCGGAAAGGACGGCGTCTCACATTTCCAGCTGCTTCAAAACTCGCTGCGCCATGAAGCGAAGCTCCTGTATTGCGCCTTCGACCTCATGTTCGAGAACGCAGTGGACTTGCGCAGGCAGCCTCTCCTCGAGCGCAAGAAGCGGCTGAAGGCGATTCTGCCGCGCGACAGGCTGATCGCCTTCAGCACTCACCGCAAAGGAGACGGCACGAATTCTTCGTCGATGCCGAGCGGAAGGGTTTGGAAGGCCTCATGGCGAAGCGCGCCGACAGCGCGTATACATCAGGAAGCCGAACGGCGGATTGGTTGAAGATCAAGACGGCAAAGCGTCAGGAAGTGGTGATCGCCGGCTTCACGGCACCCAGGCGCACCAGGCCATTCTTCGGCGCCCTGGTCCTCGCCGTGCGGGAAGACGACGCATGGCTCTATATCGGACATGTCGGCACCGGCTTCAGCCACAAAATCCTGGAAGACCTGCATGGCAAGCTCGTGAAGCTGACGGCCCCTAAATCGCCGTTCCCTGCCAAAGTGAAGGACGAGGCCGCCACGACCTGGGTCAGGCCCTCGCTCGTTGCCGAGGTCAAGTTCGCGGAGTGGACGAGCAAGGGCGAACTGCGCCAGCCCGTCTACCTCGGGCTCCGGTCCGACAAGCGGGCGAAGGAAGTCGTGCGCGAGCGAGAACGTCCGCGCAAATAACGCTTCCCTTCGAATGTGACCGGCAAACGGAACGAATTAACGCATTCGCCTCCTCCGCTGTGAATTCCCAGCGCGGTGGTGCGCTCAGTCGCCTCCAAGGTCATGGATTTCCGGTCGCATGCCCTGAGAAGTGACATCGAGCGTCGCAAGCGTGATCGGCAGCTTGAAGCGCCGCGGTCCCGCGCTTCCGGGATTCAGGTAGAGAACGCCACCGACCGTATCGATCTTCGGCACGTGGGAATGCCCGGAGACGATGACGTCGATGCCCGCGCCAAGATCGGCCTGCAGCGTCTTCAGGTCGTGCAGAACGTAGATCGACTTTCCCGCCAGGCGCACGAGGTTCGTGTCGGGGTATTCGCGGGCCCACTCGCCATTGTCCACGTTTCCGCGGATGGCGGTGACGGGCGCAATCCGGCGGAGCGCGTCGACGATCTCGGGACGCCCGATGTCGCCGGCATGAATGATGTGATCGACGCCCGCCAAGCCTCGTTCCGCCTCGGGCCTTAACAGGCCGTGCGTGTCCGAAATGATTCCAATCCTGAACGTCATGTCTCAGCTCTCTCAACGGCGATCGCCAAAAGACGATCGAGAAGCTGTACCTGAGCGGTCAGCATCTTGGTCCGTGCGAACTCGATATTGAACCATTCCGCGCGGTCGACTTCGGGAAAGCTCTGCCGCCGACCGCTTCGGGGCGGCCATTCAATATCGAAGGTATTGCTGGAAAGCGTCGCCGGGTCAAAATGGCCCTTGCCGGCGAATGCGATAACGCGCTTCCCTCCTCGCTGTCGGACCTCCCCCAACGGCTGGAGTGGACCAATCGAAGCACTCGGACCGAGTTCTTCGGCAAACTCGCGCCGCGCAACCTGTTCCGGAGGATCCGCGGCGTCGATCTCGCCCTTCGGAATGGACCAGGCGCCATCATCCTTCTTACGCCAGAACGGACCGCCGGGATGAACGAGCAGAACCTCGAGCCCGCGAGCGCCCTTGCGGTAGGCGAGAATGCCCGCGCTCAACTTCGATCTCTTGGAAGTCGTTTTCAGCACAGCCATATCGCTCCCCGCCGCGGACACGAAGTAGCGGCCGTCTGGCGTCACTGCATGTTAACGAGACGCTAGGCCGACTTGCGCTGCGGCTTGGCTGCCGGTTTCTTCGCCGCGGCCTCTTTCGCCGGCTTCTTGCCTGCGATCGGCATCAGCATTTCCTTCTGCCCGGCCGCCGCCTTGCGCGGCTTTTTGGTTGGCTTCTTCGGTGCCTCTGACGCGGCCGCCCAGTCTCTTCCAATGCTCTTGCGCAGCGCGTCCATCAGGTCGACGACGTTCTCGCCTCGAGGTCGCGCTTTCGCGGTGATCGGTTTGCCGGCGCGCTTCTGGTTGATGAGATCGATGAGGGCGGTTTCGTACTGGTCTTCGAACGATGAATGTGTCGGTGTCCGCCTTGTAGCCCTTGACGATGTCCTCGTTGTCGACCTCCTCACCGGTATCAGCGTCCACCTTGGCGTATTTGATGCGGTGGCCGGTCTTCCGATTAAGCTGGTTGAACGAGACCTTTTCGGATTCCGACGTGGCCGGATAGAGCGCTACCGGACAGGTGACGAGGGAAAGACGCAGGAAGCCTTTCCAGTTAGCGCGGGGGGCCATCGCGGGGGAACTCCATTACTGATGCCGGATTCAAGACGAACGGCCCGGCTTGGTTCCGACACCACGCCCCCTTCCAACAGGATGATTTTTTCACGATGAGGCCCCGAGCGACCCGCGAGCTGGCGCATGCCGACGCCAAAACAGATGGAAAAGCTGGCCGCAGAAGCGGCCCGGAGGCGACGCCCCTCCTCTGCGCCTCTGGCTGCGCCGCTTCTGGCGGAATATTGGGAATCGGTCCTGAAAGACCCTCGCGTCGCCGCCCCCGGAGCCGAGAAGCGACAGCGACGTCTTTCCGAGATTCAACGCCATGTCCTTCGCATCTCATGCCGCCGCTGCGAGCGGATCGTAGAAATCCAGGCCGCCGATGCAGTCCGATTGTATGGCGGCAACGCGGTCTGGAAGGACGTGGCGCAGCGGTTGCTCGACAACACCTGCCAGCAGCGCACCGGCAGGCATGAAGAAGACGGGTGCTGGCCGGCGTTTGAGACGTCCTAGCCCGTTCGGAACGCGATCCGATCGCTTGCGCCTGGATAGTCCGGATGGCCCCGAAGTATCACCCTACGCCCTTGTCGGGCGGTGATCGCAAGGCTCTGGCAAAGGAGCTCGGCAAGGCACGCGCGATGGCCAACATGCTTGCTGCCCAATCGCCCGAGATGCGGGCCGAGGGCGAGGCCATGATCCAGCAAGCTGACAAGCTGCTTTGCGAAAGCTGGAACGAGCGGATGTGGAGTGACGGCGAACCGATCGATCCGTCGCCGACCATCGATCAGGCCGTGAACGGAGGCTTTCCCTGGCTTGAAATCAGGTGCGCGCGCTCCAAGACGCCGAGCGACGTCGACCTTGCGGCGATGAAGCACCCGCCAACCACCTTCGTGCACGATCTCGCCAGCCGGCTGCGCTGCCGCAAATGCGCCAAGGCGGGCCGGCGTCCATCCGCGACTCTGCTACAACTGGCTTGGCAGCCTCGCCACCCTCGAACCGAAGCTTGATTGATGTGCTGGTGTGGACGGCCTCTCATCCCCGCGGTTTGATGGCGCGCTCTTGGCGTCAAAGATAGATGAGAGGAAAGTCCAATGAATATTCCCGTTCGTATCGGCATGGATACTTCCAAGTCGGTGTTCCAGCTTCACGGTGTTGATGAGAATGAGGTGGTGGTGGTCCGCCGCCAGTTCCGGCGAGCCGAGATGATCCGCTACTTCGAGCGGCTTCCACCGGTTCTCGTCGCCATCGAGTCCTGCGGCAGCTCGCATCATTGGGCGCGCCTGCTGCAGTCGTTCGGTCACGAGGTGAAGCTGATCCCACCTCAGTACGTGAAGGCTTACGTGAAGCGCGGCAAGAACGACGCGGCCGATGCCGAAGCGCTGTGCGAGGCGGTCACCCGGCCGAGTATGCGGTTTGTACCGGTCAAATCGAAGGAACGGCAAGCGGCCTGCATGTTAATGACTGTGCGGGAACGCCTGGTTAGCGTGAAGTCGCAGCTTTCCAATGCTTTCAGGAGCTATGCGGCTGAGTTTGGCATCGTCGGCCCCGCCGGTCGGCAGAATGTCGCGCAACTTATCAAGCGGGTGCTCGAGGATGATAGCTTGCCGGAAATGGCAAAGGATCTCTTCCGACTCCAAGCAGAGGAATATGCCGCGGTCGAAGCCCGCCTGGCAAAGATCGAAGCCAAGCTGATGAGGTGGCACCGCGACGATGATGTCAGCAGGCGGATCGCGACGATTCCCGGCGTCGGTCCGATTGGGTCGTCCATGCTAAGCATGAAGGCGCCGCCGCCGGAGACGTTCAGGTCAGGCCGCGACTTTGCCGCTTGGCTCGGACTGACACCCAAGGATCATTCGACGGGCGGCCGGCAAAGATATGGCGGAATCACAAAGGCCGGAGACTCAATGCTCCGATCGACGTTGATTGTCGGCGCGACCGCGCTGCTAAGGCACATTCGAAAGGGCCGTCATAAGCCGACACCCTGGCTTGCATCGCTACTGGAGCGAAAGCCGCCGAAATTGGTGGCGGTGGCCTTGGCCAACAAGTTCGCCCGTATCGCTTGGCGATTGATGATATCGGGCGGAGTATACAACCGACCGGTAGCCGCCATGCCCGTCTGATCTGAAATCGGCACCGCGAGCGAGGTCGCTCGGCGGATAGCCCACGAACTTGCAGGACGCAGTAGATGGAAGGACCGATCGGTCGATACGCCCGAGCTTCCGTAGATTACACTGGCATCATCAAGGTCGCCTATGTGCTTGGAGCGTGCGTAGCGAACACCATCTTGGCCAGCGGACTTTGTCCGCGCAAACAGGCCGGACATCTGATAGCAAGCGATCAGGTCAAAAGTCTGCTACCATCCTGACAAGTGGGGGGCCGTCCACATCTGCAATCTCTATTCGATCACGACCAACCAGGCCGCGATCAGCGCGCTGTTCCGCGTCGTGAACCGATACGTGGGCAATCTGGCACCCATGCCCGGCGTGTTTCCGGACTACAAGGCACCGATCGTGCGCAACGGGGCCGAAGGTCGCGAGCTCGCTACGGCGCGATGGGGGATGCCATCGTCATCAAAGGCGCTTATGGACGCCACGAAGAAACGAGCGGAAAAGCTGCAGGCCAAGGGCAAGGCAGTGGATTTCAAGGAACTGCTGCGGATGGAGCCGGACGGCGGCACGACCAACATCCGCAATGTGAAGAGCAAACACTGGGCCCGCTGGCTCGGCCTCGAAAATCGCTGTGTGGTGCCGTTCAACTCCTTCAGTGAGTTCAACAAGGCCGAAGGCGGCGACATCTGGTTCGCCCTCGACGATACGCGCCCCCTCGCTTGCTTCGCCGGCATCTGGACTAACTGGACGTCCGTGCGGAAGGTCAAGGAAGGCGCGACCACGAATGACCTCTACGCATTCCTCACGACGGAGCCGAACGCCGAGATCGGCGCCATCCACCCGAAGGCGATGCCGGTGACCTGACGACGCCCGAAGAAGTCGCTACCTGGATGACCGCCCCTCCAGACGAGGCCCTGAAGCTGCAGCGGCCCCTGCCGGACGGAACGCTCCGGATCGTCGCCCGCGGCGTCAAGGAAGACACGGCCTGGCTAGCGACGTGACCATCGAGGACGATGACGACGAGGCGGCTTCCCCGAGCCGCCAGCGTAAGATCATACACGTCGACATGGACGCCTTCTGTGCGTCCGTCGAACAACGTGACAATCCGGATCTCCGCGGCAAGCCGGTGGCCGTCGGCGGATCCCGCGAACGGGGCGTCGTGGCTGCCGCGAGCACTTCTCAAGAATAACGGCCGGTCAATTGGGAGGCGCCAGTCGCTCGAGCGCAAGATCGACGAGTCGTTCCTCAAACCCATAAGGTTACCGCGTCGCCGGAGGGCTCAATTCGTCCCAGGCATCACCAATCTTCGTGAATGCTCCCGTCGATTAGTATGCTGTCATTATGCACTTAAAACGCATTACATTTGCATTTATTAATACTTCATTATCAATTTCTATGGCTAGCATATGTAATGCCAAAAGGGCCGAAGCTTAAAACGGCGACGATGTCGCTTCGACTTGAGCCGCAGACGAAAGCCGCAGCGAAGTTGGCTGCGCGTGCGGAACGCCGAAGCGTCGCCAACTTCATTGAAGTTCTGATCATGCGGCACTGCCAGGAGCACAGCATTGAGATCCGTGCCTCAAGGTCATCAAGGAGAGAGATATGAGGAAGAAGGCTCCAAGGTCCGAGACTGTGAAGAAGGCGACCAACCAAAGCAAAGGTGAGATCAGCTTCTACCGAGCAAACGAGAAGCCTTACGGCGTGTTCAGCAACCTCTTCCGTTGTGAGGTTGAATTCGAAGGCCGCGTCTACGCCACGGCGGAGCACGCTTACCAGGCGGGCAAGGCGGCGAAGCCTGCAGTCCGGGAGTGGATTCTACAGGCTCCGACGCCAGCATTGGCGGCGATGGCCGCACACGGGCTTTACACTTGGGACATTGTGCCCAATTGGGCCAGCATCAAGATTGACCGAATGCGCGCCGTTCTGCGGGCAAAGTTCTCACAACATGAAAACCTTCGACAGCTCTTGCTTGGTACGGGGTCGCGCCGTCTGGTCGAAGCGGGCACAACCAATAATGCGGTCAATCGGTTTTGGGGGGAAGTCAACGGCAAGGGCGAGAACACGCTGGGCAAGCTGCTCATGGAATTGCGCGAAGAGCTTCGCAAGGAGAAGAAAAAGCCGATAAACGGACACGTTGCTCCGAAGGGAACGCGTCAGAAGGGAAATTCCGGGTCCGAGCTCGCGATAGCTTAGCGCTTGTAGCCGGCATAGGGTTCGACGCCGGCGATATCGAGGCAGCGCTCGGACCGCGACATCAGCGCATTGCGAATGGTCGCGCCACCGAAGGCGTGAAATGCGCCGCGGGCCCCCACGAATGCGCAGTTCAGGGCCGCAAGCCACTGTCCCACAACTAGTCCCGAATAGACGTCATCGATGCGGATCGTCCGGCGGGTGGCTCCAGCATTCATTAGCGCGTGAATCAGGCCAGTCGTCACCATATCTCCGGCGCCACAGGTATCGACCAGTCTTGGCGCGGCGAGCGAGGGGAGCGTCACGGTGTGAGCCCCGGCTTCCAACGTCAGGCCTTCACTGCCGTGGGTCGAAATGAAATATGGAGGCGCTTCGAATGACTGCTTGTCCATTTCGGCGCGCGTGTCTTCCGAGGCCTTTAATATGTCGATGAACGGGAGTGCCTTGCGGAAAAGCGACCAGTCCTTGAGGGAATTGGGTTCGAACAGGACGAGCGCACCGGCCCCGAACGCTTCTTCCATAGCCAGCAACGTGGTATCAGACAAACGATCGACATAAAAAATCGACGCCGCTCTGATCGCCCCCTTCGCCCGATCGGCATTGGACTCTGCAATCGGTCTGTATGACGGAAGCTGCCGATGCGTTTCCGGACACGTCGAGCTAAATACGTGCCGCGCGAGTTGAATATCGAGATATTCAACGATAACCGGTGATTCCTCGTTGGGCTCGCGAAAAACGAACTGTGTCACACAGCCTGCGCGCTGGATCTCATCGAGAAGAAAAGCGCCGGTGTCATCAGAGCCTAGGTTCAAGATGGGGGCAACGCGATGCCCGAGCATCGCCAGCGATACCAGGACGTTTGCACAGGAGCCCCCGAGGGCTTCAATGGGACGGTTACGTGTCGGCGTGTAAATGCGATCCAGCGTCGCAAAGCCCATGCCCGCAATCATCTTGGGCATTTTCCCCTCCGCAGCGATAGAGAGCGACTCCATGGTAAGTCCAATCTAGCCGAAAGAGAACAAATAGGGAACATTCATTTTTGCTGCTCCCTTACCCACAACTTGCAACGCCTTTAGGAGCGTTTCGAGCCCGGCCGGCCCTTGGATGCTGTCTGGAGCCAGGTTCCAGCAGGTGTGCGGCCGGTCACAGACCTTACCAACGCTCACACCATATGGCCCCTCCAAAAGTTCGTGATCGTTACCAAGCCGTTCACCTCTGTCGCCGATGCACAACACGGCGGTGTCCGGAACCGCTAGGGTGTTCCGCACTTTGACGACAACGTCGCGCTTGCTTGCCGTTACCGGGAAGATGTCGACGGCGTGCCCGGACTGCAGGATTTGAAGGGGAAGGTCTGCAAGAGCTTCCTCCAACCAGAGGAGCCCCCTGTCTTCGTCGCAAAGCATATTGCGGGGAATCGCCAACTGTAACGGCGCCTCTTTCGGTACCCAACCGCCACGAAACAAGCCAGCTAAACTCAGAAGGCGGCGGCGCGCCTCAGCGATTGCGGGGTCGGCTGGTGGCCGCTGTGCAGCAACGTCATTTGCGAGCGGCACGATCCAGGCCCCGTTGTAGTATCCGATTAAGATTTGCTCGTGATATGTTGCAGGGAGTACCTTGCGGAGCATCTCTCCAATAGAGCCGCCGCGGCCTGTCGCGAATGCAACGCGCAAGCCCGCGTCCACGAGTCGACATAATTCGGCAAGTATCTCAGGATTTGGCGGCTCAAAGCGCTGTTCAGTGGAGACAACCGTCCCATCGTAGTCGACGACAACTCCGCCGAACGTTTCGCTTTCAATGCGCGAAATGAATTCGGCTCGGCTTGCGGAGAGCTCGCTTGTCGTAGGTTGGGTATCGGCCCTTATGCCTGCTTGGCGCTTTCGCCGTACGGAGACCTCGTCTGCAGTGACGATGTCATGCAGCACGTTGCTGTCAAATAATCGGCGACCAAATTCGGCAACGCCGGGTTTACCCGGGTCGATGCCCTTGGCGAGACCCAGCGCCTCGACAAATGACAAACCGAACGCAAGGGCTTCAAAGCGCGCGGCCCGGCCGGCTCGACCAAAATCAACCGCATAGCGTCTGATGAACGGCGGCAGGACGCGTTCGACGGCTTGCCAAGCCGGAATGGTCCTATCGGACGTCAACGCAAGCACGAATGTCCCATGAGGATGCTTGTCGAGCCAAACATGACGGCCGTGCGCAAAATTGCGGAAATCCGTGCGCTGCACGCTGCAGAGACCAGCTTCCCATGCACTCGTCTCAATCAGCGTTGCGGCCGCAGCCATCTGAGGATCATGAAGCAAGATGATCGTCTCGCAATGCAAGGCAACGCCAAGCCGATCCGCAAGCCTCGCCCGTGCGTCCGCCCCCAGATGCTGCTCGATGCAACTGCGCAACTGCGCATGCCGCATCTCCGGATCGGCCCTCCCAGCCAAGCGATCGCTCGCGAGAACCAGCGACAATGTCGAGGAGACTACCGAGTGCGTGGCCAGAAACCCGTCTTTTTCGTCTGCGACCGGCGATACGAAACATGTCCCCCCGTGTTCCTGGACAAGGCGGGCAAGCGTGCCGCCCCTTGCGTTGGTGAGCACATACAGGTCTTCGGGAGAACCTCGGAGACCATGTTCAAAGGCTGCTTGGATGTCCTGGTTCTCCCCACTGGCGCTAAAGAACCAGTTCGCGGCCGCCGGGTCGCTGCGTTCCAAGGCGAAAGCCATAGGCGTCACAGATGAAGACATTGCGAAACCAAGTTGAGCCCGGCACTGTGCAAGAAACTCCGCTACGACGACCGACCCACCTGACCCGACGCAGTAGACTGGTCGTTTGGCGCACTGCGCAATCATGTGCGAGAGCGTCATATGACTTGTCTGAAAGCAAAGAGACAGCGTCTCGTGGATTCGGTCGAGCTTACTCGCAAAAACCCCTGTCATGGCGAATGTCCTGGAGGCACCGGTGCATTCGCGACCGCGTAGGCATCACCAGAAAGCCATACATGGATTGGCATGGTCGCCACGCTTTGAGCGCTGTCTACACGATCCCATTTCACTTCGTAGGACACCGCTTCGACATATCGCACAGCCAAGTCGTGCTCCACCGCTGCCATGAACGCTCCGATAGCAAGCGTTTTACTGCCAGACGGCGTTAGGACAACGTGAGAGTTGGTCACGTTTGCAAAAACACGTGTGTAGCGTGTGTAAATCGCACTGATGATGAGGTAGAGGTCAAGTGGATCATCTTCAATTGCATAAATGACATTATCGGAATCGACTTCCCAAGCTTGAGAGAGTTCGCTCTCGAACTCGGCAACCAACTTGTCGCTGGCGCGCGGGTCTCGTTGGGAAAGGGGAAGGATTGGGCAGACCACAACCGGACCACGCAGCTTTTCCCGTAAGATTTGCAGTGCTCCCGCTTTGCCCATGGCGAGTGCCGGCATCCAGATCTTGGGCTCTTGAGAGCTCCCTTCAAGATCCAACCGTCCGCTAAAACCGTGGACTGGGTCGACGAAGTCACTGGGTACACTGTTGATCGCGTCGTCTACGCCCGCGTTCGAGACCACCACGAGATGGAAGTTCTTTTTTGGACTCGATTGGTTGGCACGCTCCAACAGCAAGCGCGCGACTGGAAATGATATTCCAACGGAGAGAGCGCTTAAATCCAGCACAATATCAGTGAATGAATCCAGAGAAACGCCGATGAGCGCTTCCGTGGCGCGTCGACCGCCTATGACTGCACCGTCCTCTTCGGCAAGAACGTCAATGTCAATAACCTCGACGGTACCAACAGCCTTTCCCAAAGCTTCAATATTTTTCTCGGCTCGCGATACCAGCTCCGCCGACGGCTCCGGCCGTCGCTCACGCAGAAAAATTGCCTGCAATCGATCGCCGAGATGCGTTGTCAATATGGACGCAAATGTGACGCAGCGGGGATCAAATCCGGCCCCTCCCACAAACAGACATCGCCTCTGCGGCTCGGCGAAATATGTGTTGGCGAAGGCAATCGCTTCATCGCCGTAATTCGCAATGCAATGCTCCCATCGCGGTCGACCGGTCATGACTCGATCTCCGCGTAGCGCAGGAGATCAGATAGCTGACGTTCCAAGAATCCGCCGCGTCGCAACGTCAAGGCGTTTCGAAGGACAACGGGGCCGCCCAACTCGACCAAACACCATTGCTTTCCGCCCTGTCCGTAATTTGGTTGTACGGTAATGGCATTGTAAGCGGAGGCATAGTGGAGAACCTGGACGAGCCCCTCCCTTTCCCGGAGGAGCTGCTGGAATTCGTCTTGCGGAATTCCGATTGCGTTTGCACCTCCTCCAAGCGGGGCATTCGGCCGCAGACTTTCCCGCAAACAGTCTTCGGCAATCGCCGCCACCATACTGCGCACGCGCGCTGCGAAGGGGAAGTTCCACCCATCCATGATTTTCGTCGATCGCTCGACCAGGATCCTGTCCTGTTGACGAGCGGACAGTTGTGGCTGATCGCCGTTGATGACGCGCGCCTCCATCCGATCCACCAAAGCCGCAGACAGATGCAGAAATAGCTCCGCGTTATCAGAGCTGGCATCGCTGATCGTCGCCAAGCCGAAATGAAGCGCTCTTTTCTCCGCGTGACGTAAATGTACGCGCGCGCCCTCGGCCACGCCGGCATCGGCGGCCACTTCCTGGCGGGGTGTCGGATCGTTCTCCTGTCCTTCGAACAAAGACTGCTGCGGCACCCGGTTGATATACCGATGAATCAGGATTTTGAGCATTGCCGCCTGGACATCTCTGCCGACGTCCTGGGTCTGGGCGCCGCTAGCGTAGCGGTCAACCTCTTTGCGCAGCGCTTCCACTCGCTGCGCCGACACGTGGAGGCGCGATCGCGTTCTCTCAATGTCAGCCTGCAGGCGTGCATAGGCTTGATCGGAAAGTTTCTCTGGTTCAGTGGACAGCAACGCTGCGAAACTCCGATATTGCCGGCGTTCAAATGTGGGATGCCGCCGCAGATATCGATCCGCCATGCTCCGGGCCATCGAGCGAAAGGCCGTGCGAGCTTTCCCCCGGTCGGTTGGCCGCTGCAGGAAAACATCGACGTAGTCCCGTCCCGGCTTCAGTTCGGGTGCCAGGTTGTCGTCGGCCTCACCGAGTGCAGTCCCCGGCGACAAGAGGTCGAACCGCATCATGATCCAGCGGCCGATTCTGATCTCGCGGCGGGAAAGATCGCGGAATATTGGAGCAAACTGCCGCGGTGACAGATTGTGCGCGTCGTCGAGTATAACGAGCGGCTTGAAGACAGACCTTTCCCCGGCAGGCCCCGTCACTTCAATGGCTTCGATGACGTCGAATGGTCGAAACGGACGCGCGGCGGCCTCTGAAATCTCTTCGGCCTTTGGTGGGACCAAGCGGGCGCCAACATCATAAACGGCGCGTTCCACCTCTCGTGCTCGCTCGAGCAGCGTTTCTGTTTTCCCACCACCGATCTCTTCAAGGGCGGCCGCGGCATCGCTGCGGGGAATAAATCGTATCTCGCTGCGTGCGTGTCGACGCTCCAGATTACGAACCAAACCCAATACGGCGCGCGCCTGAATGAGGGCGAGAACAAGCTTTGTCCGAAGCATCTCGTCGTAGGGTAGCTCCCAGAAATCGCGATACTCCCCTTCCAATGGCAGCCGAACAGCCGCGATCTTTTGCTGCCCTTTCTGAATGAACTGACAGGCCTCGAGTGCCTGGATGATATCCGAATACCCATCCTTTTCCGGATCCGCGAGGACTGCTTCAACCATGCGTGCTTCAAGAAGCGTTGCAAGCGTAGTTTTGCCGCTACCGGGCGTCCCTACAATGCGGATCAGCTTCTCGAAAAGTTGTCCGCGCTTGGCTGCGTCGCCCAGATACGTTCGGAGCGGCTCCGGACTTACGAGCGAGAGAAACGCAGCTTCGTCTTCTCGAAGATATTCTGTTGCGCGCTTCTCGAAAGGATTTGCCATGTCATGCTTCTTCAGGAATGTCTGTGACGGCGGGGAAATAGGGCGCGCATCGGATGCGCACCGCCTTTTCCCTCAGTTTCCGCCCAAAGCAAAGTGAGCGAATTGTTTGGGCAATTGTGCTCAAGAACAACAGGAAGGGCGCAGTCAGCGTAGCCGCGCTTCAAATCTTTCTGGTCCGCACTGAGATGAACCTTGAGCTGTTCGTAGATGTCAGGGTCATAATATTTCTCCGTGAGCTTCCAGATTTCAGGGTCGCGCTGTTTATCGACTGTGACGGTCGGTGGCAGCAGCAATCCCTCGGTCACCGTCACTTCTGGAAACCAACCGGTCACGTCCGCTTTCACGGCATCCAGACGCGCCTGGATCGCATTTCGAGCCTGGGTCGTTGAGATATAGTGATGAACACGCATGGCGGCATCGGAAGCGAGCGGAAAATGCTTGTTGTTCTCGAGAAACTGTTTGCGCGTTTCTGCGACGGCAGTGAAGAACTTATAGATCTTGCCGGTCCATTTTCCGTTGTCCTTCTTCCTGACGAACGTTGTTCCCGATGCCGTAAAATCATCGATAAGAACGACATTGCGGAACAGCGCCTCGCCTGTGCCGCCAAGTTTGGCGAGATCAGTGGCGAGATTTGAGCTGAGATCCTCCCATTTTTCGTGATCGATGTGAGTCGCCAGTACAATCTGGTCGTTGACCAGCGTCCCGGCGTTGGCTCGCCGCAATAGGTCGATGCGTGCACCATCACTGAGTCCGATGTATAGCGTTTGCCGTCGACGGCGCTTTAATTCGGCGCTCGCATTGAGATCGGCGAACGCAAGGTACGCCGGGACATTGCATGCCTCGGCGACCGCCCTTCTGAGCATTGGCTCGACGAAGCGAGGCTGGAGCTCGACGACAAGCCGTTTGACCTCGCTAGCGGAGAAATAGACCAAACGATGCTTGACGAAGTGGTAAGCAGTCTGTCGATCGCCCTGCTCGAACTGGGCAAGCCATCCCGCCAGGCTCTCTGCAAATCGGACGCCTGCGACGTAGTCGCCATATCCATCGTATTTTAGGCCAGCAATAAGACGAACCCATGCATACTCCTGGGTCGCGACGTCCTCATCCCATTGCATGATACGCCTGAGAAGGCGCAGCGCGAGTTGCTCATCCATCTTTCTGATCACTGAGAACGGGACGCCTAACGACGCAGAAGACGCCAGCGAACCGAATCGGACAATGGTCCATCTTAGCGGAACTTGTTACTCGGGGTCCGCTCGACCGAGCATTGCGGTCGACTTTTACCCGTCATCAGCAGAGCCCGATGATGCAAAGGCAGAGGAGGAATGGCCGAGGCATAATGTCGGGACAGCAGGAAAATATCCCAAAGCATCTTGAGCGCAGGATGGTGCCGCCACATATAACGACTTGATTTTGTTACACTTTATTCGCCATCAACCCGATGGCGCGAAAATTCTCAATGTTAGGTTGCGCGCAAGATTATCCGGGCATGGCAGCTGACTGTCCTGACACGTCGCGAACCGGCAACGATCACACCTTTCATAAAAGAAGCGGAGTGGCCTTCAAACCCCGTGCGGCACGGGCCAGATACGTTTGCGCATCACCGTTCTCCGCAAGCCCTCTAAAGAACGACGCATTCCAACTGTTCTCTCCTGATGTCAAAATGCTTATTCTCAGTGACCGGGCGATCTCTTTGCGCGCTCGAGCGGGCGATACCGGAGCAGTCCCACCAATCTCATCCCTGAGATACTGTGGGTAAGTCGCCCAAAGGTTCTCGGCGTTACGATGGAACTGCTGTCCGAGAACATGGCGCAGATGAAATTTCATGAGCTCGCGATTATTAGCACTCAAGCTTTGTATAGGTGCCGCTTCAAATCGTGCGGCTTCATAGGGCGGAATGATGCGCGTCAACCACAAAGGTTGACCGGCCAGCGAATCGAAGTACGGATGGAGGAATCTTTCATTCCGAGACGTGCCTCGAAACGTTCTGCCTTTCTTACCTGAGTTACAGTGAGAGCAGGCAGGCACTAGATTTGCTGCCATCACCGAGAACTCTGGAAAGTCTTCTTTAGGGAGATAGTGATCCACAGTTCCGGTCACTGAGGACCCGCACATTGGACAGCTCTTCAACTGCATCTGGCGGATCTTTACGATCCGTTGCGAGCTTGACTGCGACTCATAAAGAGCCGTTTGCTGATCGCTTACGTCAGGGACGAAGGCCGTTCGGGAAATGTGCCATGGGTTGCCTTTTTGGCTGCGATACCCCGAATAGGCTGCTTGCCACAAAGCGTAGTGGGGTGACCACGGCTGCTTACCGCAGAGTTTCTGCAAATACGCGTCGTCGCTTGCCGCCGCGGGCATTTCTATCCGTATCATTACGAACGATTTCGAATGAGGCGCGCGACGTAGGAGAGCGTCTCGCTATTCATCTGGTTGCCGAACTGCTCAATAATCGCCTCGATCGAGATACCGGGGCCGAGCGATTCGAACCAGGCTTGCAGGGTCTCCTGATATTGGTGCGATATGCTTGTGTCCGCGAAGACGAATTGGGAGATGCTGTCAATACTTGCTCCAAATGTTTGAAGCCGCGGCTTATCGACAGCAATCTTGCGATCTTCCAGAGAGAAAATTCGCACTCTTTGGCTCGGCACCTCGCGCACGACGTAGGCGGAATGGGTTACGATAATCCCGACGGACTGAGTCGCGGTCACAACCGTATTCAAAATCGCCATGAACTCCGATACGAAATTCGGATGGAGATGGGTTTCCGGTTCGTCGAACAGAAACAAACATCCTCGCTCGGCTGAGCCGGCTGCCTGCGCCGCAAACCGTAACATTGCCAGTTCGCCGCTGCTTAACTCACGCACCCCCGGTCCGATTCCAAAGAGCACGGGCTGCTGTTGAGGGTCAATCGCTTGCGCCAGTAGTATGCGGCGCTTTTCATTTAAGTTCTTCGCATCCGCGAGTCGAAAATAAAGGCGATCGCCGCGTTGATGCGTAAAGAGGTCGTAGGGTCCATTTGAGGATTTGAGTGGGAGATAAACGGACGGCGCAAATCCCAGCGAATCTAGCGCCTGGTCAAGCAAGGCCATTCGTCCGGTCCGGGCGAACATAGAGCCGTCACTAGGGGTAAAGGCGATCTTGCCATCGTCCCGCAAGCAGTCGGTGATAGCTGACGTGAGCGCGTTCTCCTCTCCCGGTGGACTCAGGATCATCGAGAAGTATTGATAGTCCACCCCTAACCACGGTGGGATTGATCGTGGATACACATCCGATGCCACCGAGGAAAAGACGAAAATGCGATTGAAGGAAGCTGGCGGACTAATGCCGACGGGTGGGCTCTGGGGATCAACGTCATGACCAGCCCGCATCGCGGCAATGAAGCCTAGCAGCAATTGGGTTTTGCCTGTCCCGTTTCGTCCTATCAGGACCGTTATTCGATTGCGGGAAAGCGCATCGGGATCAAAATCAAAATCCACAATGTAGGGATTTTCCGCCGAGGGCAGATGCGCTGTCACAATGAAACTTGCCGCAGCGTCCTCGACATCGATTACAGGCTGCGGCCGCAAATACTTTATTCCGCGCCGATAGGCTACATATGTGGATTCGGCGCGCAAGGCACCGTAGGAAAACGTTTCCGATTCCAGAAGCGCGACTCTTGCCAAGTCCACCCTTTCGAAACGCAGGACGGCAGCGTCACCTAATGTGCGCAGTGCTGTAACCGCCCGCTCGAAACCGAGAAGACGAACGATCTCGCGGTAAAGATCTAGACTATCCAGCACGGAGCAATAAGGAAGATTCGCTTCGGCAAGAGGAGCCCAGGCACGCTGGCCAAGCAGTTCGGTGATCGCATCTTCGGTTCGCCTTTTCCCCTCGAACATGAGGCGGATGTCGATCGACGTCCCATCTTTGGCGGAGGTCATCACGAGAAGCGTTGCGCCAAAATGATAACTGAAGTCGTTCCAATCGGTATGAACCGGCAGGAGGGCTAGCGCCGGCCTTTCTTGAATAGCCGCGATTGCGGCTGCGGCGTTTCGCGCCACGATGATCGGGATTGGAGCGTATGCAGGAAACAGCTCGGCCATGATCTGTAAGGTCAATCGCGATGTTGCAAGTGAGTCGATTGGTAGGAGAAAGTAGGTTTGTATTCAATAGTTTGTGCGAACCCCGATCAACGTTGCTCTGCGGCAACAAAGCTCCGACGAAGCTCGCACATTTTTCGATGCAGAAATCAAAACGCCGCACGCACGATTCGGGCCAAAATCCTGAGATTTTGGACGAAGGCGTACCTTTTCTAAGGGATCCGCGTGGCCTCTGTTCCGCTCACACCTCGGAAGCAGATTTAGCGGCGGCCCGCCTACGGTGATCGTGTTAGTGTTGGCGCGGTAGTCGTCCCGCCACTTGGCGACAAACTTGTAGCTAGATTCCACGAGAGCAGTATAGCATCCGCCCGGTTGTCAACGGCAGCAACGGGAAAGCTATTGGACATTAGGCCACTCATCGCGGCTTCATTCTCGCCTAAAGAAGCTGAGGCATATGCCGCGTATTCGCTGAGTGATGCTGATCGTGCTGCGCTCACCGCGACCGGCGCCGATCTGCTGAAGCATTTCCCGCCGATCCCTGCCGCATGCCTGCCCATGAGCTCCCTTCATTCCGTTGTGCTGGAGAAGCACGTGAAGCAGAAAGCCTATGTTGTGGTCGGATCGCTATATGCCGATCGTGTCCGCGTTTTCGGAGAGGATGGCGAGCTGGACGGCAAGCGCTTCAGCCAATCAGACCCATCGTGGGACGGACACGGTTGGATAGTGCTTGGCGATCAGCTGGCCGATGCCTCCCTCTTCCGCACGGCGCGGTCAGGCAAGGGACACCCGGCACTCGCCGCGTTGGTCAAGCGGGAAGTCTCGCCGCAGGCCGCGATGATGATCTGCAAGGCGTCCGACACTGAGAAACGCGGCTCCGGTATGAGGCGCGCTACGTCCTCACACAGAATCAGGTCGATGGCCTGGCGCGGCGTGCCGGAAGGCTGATGGGCGCTCTTTGAGCTATGCGCGCATCGCGCTGCCGACGGGAACAGTATGCAACTGTCCATTCGGTTGGTGAAATGAGCCAAACGTCTTTCCAGTTGATGCCCGTGAACGTGCAGCCGGTCGTGAGCGCGATCCGCTGCATAATGCGCTCCACATCACCCTTCGTCTCTCGACGGCGACCGAGGATTGACTGGAGTCGGACAATCGGTTGCTAGTCGCGGACCGACGGAATGGTCTGCTGATAGTTTGCGGCCGTATGGAAACAGTATAGCATCCGGGTCGATGTCAACGCGGAGTGTGGGGAATGGATTTCATTTATTTCAGAAGCGACGATGCCGTTGCAGCGCAACGAGCGGCGGATTTTCTGCCCGAGGGCAGGCAATACCAAATAGACAAGAAGTGGGGCGTGCGGATCGATAATCCGCATACGACGGGGATGCAGAAGCACAGCCACATCCAATTGAAAGGGCACGAGATCGCCGTTGTTAATCAAGACGGTACGCCCAGCCACGGTTCCGACCTATCAAAGGTCCCAAGCTGGGTGCTGGACAAGGCTAAAGGGGAAATTGCCGAAAGCTTCGTGGTCGTCGAGCGAGTGCCTGCAGCGGTCATTGCCGAGGCTCTACGGCATGAACTGACGGTACAGCAGGCAGTTGAGAACTTGTCCAAGACTAGCGGGAAGCAGTAGAGACCTTCTTCTTCGAGCCTTTCGACTTCTCGATGTGGAACTGCACGTATTCCTTTTTGGCGTCATGCCAGCGCAGGTACCGGAAGTTCTTGTGTGCGGTTACGTAGATGGCGCGCAACGCTTCCCGCGCAACATCCCTGTCAACACCTTCCTGTGAGAACGCGTTGTACAGGATCGTCCAGGCTACGGCGTATTCGTTGTAACACCGGTCATCAGTCGCGCCGGAGATGATGTCCGGCTTGAACCTCACCTTCTCAAACTCGTCGGCGATCTCATCGACCGCACCCCAGCATGAAGACATGACAAGCGCTTTCGGACTGTATCGGTTGTCTGTGAACATCTGGACGAAGTCGGGCCAGTCGATCGATGTGTCGTCGGTGAGGCTGATCCCCTCTTCACGCCCATGACAGGAAACGTGCAGCACATTGCAATGCAGCTTGGCGGCGCGAGCGACCGCTTTCTTAAAATGCGCCTCGTCGACCGCGTAGACGAGCCGGGCGTTGATACTGAGCAGCTTGGTCAGGTTATAGGTGAGCGGGCCATCCAACTCTTCGGAATAGAAATCCTGCGGCCCGCTCGATTCGACAATGAGTACCTTCGCTTTCTCAATCAATGTTCATTCCCTATCCGGCCAGCGCAACCGCCGGCTCTCGTACGTAGTTTTCTATATGCACAGCCCCCTGTCTCCGCTCGATCTCCGAGCAATTGCGGCACTCTGCGTTCACTTGCTGGTGCCGCTGGCCAGAGCCGTAGATGGCCTCGGTAAGCTGACGATCGGTAATGCCGGCAGGGCGGCGGACGATGTAAACAATCACTTCGCGTAATTTCGTCATCTAAGCCTCCGTTATGGGGGCTTCCTGGGTATCGGCACAAAAATCGAAAAGATAGTTCACTTCGCGGATCTATTTTCTGTTTGTAGCTTGGCTCCAGCCACCTTTAGCTCACCCAGCCTGGCGATGAGCATACCGATCACCACGCTCAATGCGTTCTGCGCATCCTCAGTCTCAAGTTCGTGCTTCCAGTCCGGCATCCAGTAAACGATGCGGCCCAGCAGCTGCTTCGTATCGGTCGGCTCAATGCGGTGAGCGAGCTTGTTTCGGAGCGTATTCCACGCCTCCACCACATCCCACATTGACTTAGACTCGCCGTGCGAGTCGTCCGTAACATCGCCAAAGACCGCCCGGGCTACACAGAGGAGATTGAAAAAGGTGAGATGGCCTTTGCGGAGCTGGGCTGGGTCCTGCAGCGCAGCGTCGAGCTTTGCCCGGATCAGCTCTTCCAGCACCAAGTGCCCCTTGAGCACGAGCAGTGTTCCGTCCTCCGCGCGAGTCTCGATTTTGTGCAGTGCAGTTCTAATCTGCACGTAGGCGGCCGCGTGGACCGGTATGTCGTCAACCATAGGGCCCTTCCTTGCGCTGTTCCTACTGAGCTTCCGGCGCGCGACCGTCGCCTCAATGCGCTCCCGGCCTTTCTTATGAGGCGTCGTAATGCGTGCCAGCGCGTGCAAGCACGGTCAAGCGATAGGCGGGCCGCCGACATACCGCGGTTGACCTTCTTCGAATCCTCGATGCCAATCGTCTTCCCGTCCTTGGAGCGGATAATCTTGTTGAGATGCTGCCCATTCGCCGGGCGGTAGAACAGCCGAGCTGTCTCGACTTGAAGGAAAGCAGCGGCTTCGGTACGTTCGGATGGGGCGTGGTCAATCGCCAGCTGCGGCTGCCCAGCTGAAGTCATAATGAGCGCTCAACAACTTCATTGCGACGACTGCGACGAGAACGCAAATGATTTCCAACAACGTTCTGGTCGAGAACACTCTGTTGAACAGCGTCATGATGCCGCCTGCTAGCGCTGGTGACCGAGCCGGATTCCAAGCTTGAGCGCCTTTTGGCGGAGTGAGCCTTCGGAGCGCTTTGTGAGCTTCGCAATTTCTGCAACCGGAGTCTTCGCTTTCGAATGAGCGCGCAGCTCCTTCACGTCAGCCTTTGTGTATTCGCGACGCACAGGTTTCTTCTTTGTAAGCCGTCTTCTTTGCCTTCTTCGCCACTATTAGCTCCTCGATTCGAGAGTTGGCGTACTAGCACAGCCGCATTGAGGCGCAACTCGCCATCAGTTGGCTCTATATGCTGGTCCGATGTGTGTGCCTCTCTCAGCAGTACGGCCGACACACCCATGCCGCCGAATTCTGACAGGAGCGCCATGATGCGACGGTGGGCGGACGAGTTCGACAGGCTGAGGGAGCACTGTCGTGTCATCAAAATGAGTGCGTGAGGAAAAGCGCATTCAAAGTGGATTGGTCCCCCTACGTCGCACGTCCATTAGTTCGACGTGTTGGTGTCAAGGAGCTCCAGAAGTGAGCGCACCGCTACTAGTCGCCGACGTCCGATCGTTGTCGTGACGATATGCCCAGCTCCTATTAACTCGTAAAGCTTCGTGCGCCCTAAGCCGGTCGCCTCGCATGCATCATCAATCGTGCAGGTGAGCCGCTCGACGAATGGCATTGTGCTCGGTTCTGCGGCTTTGGGGGCGGATAGACTGACTTGTGACGGCTGTCCGCCCGTCTTCTCTCGTCGATTGTATCTCACGTGGCCCACCTATTCGCACAAAGCTCGACAGGACGAGAGTTGATTGTGCGACGAGCAACGTCAATGCGAACATCCGAGGGCGCTCGCGCACGACAGCGCACTCTCGATCGCAAAACTCGACGGGTGGCTCGCGACATGCGGAGCTCACAATCTGTGTTAGCTTGCTGAAGAGAGGACTTCCCGGCCGTATCGGCACCTCGTCGGCAGATAGGCTAATCCGTGTCCCGATTCGCGCAAATCGCGCCCGCTCACTCCTATGGTGAGTAGCGTTTTCAACTGTTGAAATTCGCGATTTGCTGGATCAAGGTGAAGACTTTGCATTCTCAACGGGACCAATGGCACTCGCAATCGGAACTTCGCGGGTCGATGCCGGCCACGTCGATCATGATGACGTGGCGCTCGGGGCGGCGGCTACACCGTCACTTTTCATAAGAAAGCTGCCATTCAACTCATTCTAGAGAGAGCTTGAATCGCACGTAGCGTCATATTGTACGCTATCGATTGCGTAGAGTTGCGCTTCGGTTGCGGCATTTGGGACGACATTTATCGCGGACGTGTCGAGTTATGGACAGTACCGCCAATGGCATGACTGATGCTTGTTGGAATAAGCGAGACGTTAGACCAACCCCATCGACGCATGTGCACTCGACAGCCGTCCAATCCTGCTGGACTGGGGCGCTAAGGAGAGAGCCGTGGCGCTTTCTTCATCTGTCGCGATCGCGCTTGCGACCGTGCCGTGTCGCGCTGATGGACGACGAATCGAGAATGATGCATGGGCGAACCGGCATGAGATGCAAATCGACGGTCCCCTCAAGGTCTCTTTGTTCCAAACGCGGAGCGCGGAAGTGGACAATATAGAATCGATGACTCTACAGGAGCTGCGCTCCGCAATCAGTGGCGGCAGGGTCTTGGAGATAACTACGACAACGGGCTGTGTCGTCGGATGTTCTTATTGCCCGCAGGACAAGTTTGCCGAACGGCAAAGAGCGATATCCGACGTGAAGCATCTTTCTCTCCAAGATTTCAAGCGATGTCTGGCGCGCGTACCAGCAGCTGTCGACATCAGCTTTTCCGGGTATTCGGAGCCTTGGCTCAATCCGGCTTGCACCGAAATGGTTGAGCATGCCTATGCTTGTGGCCATGGAATCCGAATTTTCACAACCCTGGTAGGGATGAACGGGCGGGATCTAAGACGCTTGCGTGCGCTGCAGTTCCGCGTTTTCCTGGTGCATGTTTTTGATGACGGCACGCACATGGATAGTGGTCTCGTCAGGCGCAACTATGTCGATTTGATGCGCCAACTTGTCGATGCCGACATTTCATCGTTGCTCTTCATAGTCATGGGCGAGGTGCATCCCGAATTTGTCGGCATAATTCCTGACGAAGCGCTGGTTCGCTCGCGTCCGCCGGGCAGCAGGGCTGGCAACAGCGAGAAGATGGTTGGAGCGCGGCAGCCAATCGTTGGAGCACTGACATGCCCTGACGAACGGCAATATCGTAATGTTCTTCTCCCGAACGGCGACGTTACTTTCTGCTGCATGGATTTTGAGCGACGACACGTCCTGGGCAACCTTCTCCGCGACAGGTACAAGGATCTCTTCGAAGGGGCAGCTTTTTGCAAGATTGCCGATCGCATGAACGGAACGGACGGCTTTCTACTTTGTCGATCGTGTGAATTCGCCGAACCAATAACGTCGGAATGCTGATTTTTGAGAGAAGTTGACCCCTCGAAGCGAATCGCGAGCCCTGGCAAGGGTGGCCTTCCAGCTCATCACCACATCAGCCGCGGGACGACCCTGCCATAAACGGAGGGCCGCCATGGCCTGGAGCATTTTGTTGGTCGCCGGCCTGCTGGAGGTCGCCTGGGCAATCGGCCTCAAATACACTGAGGGCTTTACCAAGCCCGTTCCGTCCGTGCTCACGCTCGCGGCCATGGCCGGCAGCGTGATCCTGCTCGGCCTTGCGCTAAAGACGCTGCCCATTGGAACTGCTTATGCGGTTTGGACCGGCATCGGTGCGGTCGGCACCGCAGCGCTCGGGATCATCCTGTTCGGAGAACCGGCCGCCGCGTTTCGCCTTGCCAGCATCGGGCTGATCGTCGCCGGCATTGTCGGGCTGAAGCTCGTGTCCTGACGAAAACATCGAAAGCATTGACCCCACCAGGTCAGCGCCGCAACGATCGCCGAGGCCGGCGCGTCATTCTGCAGGCATAGACGATCGAGCTGGCCACGTTCCAGCGCACCGCTGAGGGGCGCGGCGCCCATAATGGCGAGGAAAGTGGCCAAGCACAAGATGCTGATGCAAGGCCTCTGGGCCGAGACCATCTGGCCGCGACCTGGTCGTGACGCGAAAGCCCTAGCGCACGATACGCCAGCCGCCCATCAGGGTCCCACCGGCATCGGTCTGGCACAATAGCACCACCCAGAACGGCACGAAGAATTCGCTGCCGAGATCGCCGTGCGAATAGAACGGCAATGAACCCAGCGGATCGCAGTCCAGGTGAGCTTGCGATCTCTGAGTGAGCTCAGCTCCGCTCCTCGAATTACCGGTGCGACTTCATTGTGTGGTTCCAAAGAAGCTCCATCACCCAATCTCTTTCGCAGGAGCGTTCATGAAATCACCGGCGCACGGCATTCGATTCGTGTTCGACCTCAGACCCGCGGCTTGTTTAAACAACGACCGCTATTGTCGGGTGGACGACATCGCGATTGAAAAACGCCGGGAGCTTGCATCGTGCCCGTCGGCACAGAGTCTGCACACAACGAGGGCATGGGAGCGACGCTGCGAGTTCAGTGGCTCACGCTTCGTTCTGGAAGGCGCGCACTTCGTGTTCGGGAGGTGATATGCGATCTGACGTTCTTGTTCGGGCTGCCGCAGCAGTTGCGCTCGTCGCATGCGGTGTTGCTCATTCAGCGGATCTCCAGCCAGTTGTCAGCGAGCCATGCTGTTTCCAACCGAACGAACAGCTGCATTGTCTTCTGTGGCATTGTTGTGATCGGCGCGTGCAAGGCAGGTCCACACGTCTTTGTCACCGAAACCGCTCATGTGTGTTAGGCTTCTTACCCGCCCGGCCAAATGCTGGCCTATGTCGGAGCAGCCGTGGCTTGAAAAGGCAATCGCGGCCGATATCGCCAACAGCAGCGAAGTCCGGAAAGGTACCTATGCGGCGTTCCCGCGGCAAAGGGCGCAATTCGACTACCGTCGTTTCGATGGCCCCTGGGAGGCGGCGTTGAGCAAGCGTCGCACCTGCTTGGTCCATCAGATTTGAGCGCGAGTGTATGAGTTTTGGCGGGACAGCATCTGGCGACCTCTGGGAATCAAGCTGCGCGCTCTGGGCATGTCAAAACCTGAAAGTTTGAGGCGAATGGCGTGGAGGTAGGCTGCATCCCAAGCTTCATTCGTGTTGCCTACCTCGCCCAGTGGTGCCTTGAACGCCAGTAGCCTTCTTTCTTCCGCTCAACCTGTACCCAGCGGAATCTGATTGTTGTTCCGTGCCACGCCTTTGTCTTGTTTAGGCTCCGGAGAGCCCGCCATTCTTCCGAGTAAATGCGGCTCTCTCTCGAACTCGAAAAGGCGCCGCCTTGGCATGACCGCGAGTCCATGGTTCCGAAGAATTACGCCGAGAACGATGGCGTTCCTGCGGAGCTTGCGATTTTCTGTCTTGCGACTTTCGCGCTTACGAGAGCTTGAGACCATCCTACTTCTTTGAGCATGGTTGGGCGGCAGTGGTAAGCTTCACTGCCGGTCGAGGCCAGCTCGCCCGTGACTGCCACTCTGTGCGGAACCGACTCTGGCATATATTCTGGTGTGGGGAATACGAGTCAAGGGTGTGCATTCGCGTCGTCAGAACAGCTGGCTGGTCGACCACCTAACCGAATGCACGCTCGATATAGCCAAGGTACGGCAAAGCTGCCCGCCCACAAGCCCCGTCCGGCACGATCGGCCGCGCGTTGCGGAGCGTGGTATCGTCCCCTGGAGTATCGCGCCCAATCGAGCACCAGACCGTTACGCACCAACCATTCTGCGAGATCGATGCCATCAGCTGAACAGATCGCCATCGTCCGTCCACACTCATCCTCCAGGACTGACAGACAACTGACTTCGCGCTCTGCAACGAAGCTTTCAAGATCGCTCGCGGCCCTGAGGCCACATCGATATTGATTGACGTTGATATCTCGGCACATTTGAGTTTTGTCCGGCGCGTCGATGCCCCAGAGCCGAACGCGTGTCCCGTGAATTTCAAGGGTGTCGGTGCTGATGACCTTTGCCGGCCCCGTCAATTCGCCGGCAAACACGATGCTGCACAGTGCGAGCATGGTCAACACCACGATCAATCCATACATAGCGATCTTCTCTGTCGAACTACGAACATTCCGGCCGAGTGCTGCAGAGCATGGGAAGCCGCCGAACGGCGTGCCATCGCGGCTGTGCTGAGGAGGCTGCTAATGTTGCATGGGTAAGCTCGCTCGACGGATGAATCCCCGTGTATCAGCAGTGCAAGACTCCCCTCGCGTCCAACCTCGCCCCGGATGCTCTGCGACCAGGCTGCTGCGCTGACCGCATCCCGCCATTCCTCCAGGTCGTTGCGGCAGTTCGCTTTGGCCGCATCACGCACCAGCCGGTCGAACTCGGTAGTGCGCGTCCGCTCACTAGCGACCGGGCCGACGCGGACGGCCGGCCGCAAGTCGTCGAGATATGATTTCCTGGTCGCCTTGTGCGGAATGAGCATAAGCTCAGCCCCCTCGCTGCCACGGATAGCAGCGAGCGCGCGTCGCCCGGGATCGCGGCAGCCGGCTGCTATCGGGGAAAGCGTACGCATCGCTTGAGCAAAACGGGCGACATGACGGCCATCGTTGCTATCAACAGCAACATGCCTTTTAAGAGCGGTGGGCGACAGATGCCCTCGCACTCACGCCGCCCAATTGGTTTCGCGAGCGCCAGCACAACCAGATCAGCCACCGGCTCGACCAAGGCCACAACTGCATAGGAAACCGCGAACGATGCGACGTCACCGAGGTTGGCGGCGCCGAAGCCCGCGCCATAAAGCGCCCAAAACGCGACCGAGACAATGATAGCAGATTGATACGCAGTCGAGAGCGCAATCGCATTACTGTACTGCAGATCGCGATAGGCAGCCTTGGATGGAATGAGCCGCTTGGCGAGCGCCCGGATCGCAAACAGCGGCACTAGACGCGTCTTGGCATTCATACCATATTGCGGCAGGTCGGTCGGAACAAAGAGCACGCCTTGCAGCAAAAGGCCGAGCGCAAGACCAAGGGCAGCCGGCGCCGCGCCGAACAACAGTGACAGCGTCGAGCGCAGGACGAATTGCACTTCGGAGACCCCAACCGCAAAGTGCGGCAGGATTTCGAAAAACGTGAACACAAGGCCCGTCGCGGCGATGGCTTGCACAGCAAATGACATTGCGCCCCGCTCGCGTATGGTCTCGACCACAAGCTTGGCGATGACGCAGCCCGTCGCAATGCCTGTCGCGTACCTCAACACGAGCTTGGCGTCTGTTACTATTCCGGGTTCGATATGCACGGTCTCGAGTCCTTTCTGCCGTTGTACTCGGGCCTTCGCTCAAGAATTTGCCGGGACTGTCGTGTGACTAACGGTTGGAAACGGCACTTCACCTTCGCCACCCTCGGTCCACTGGTAACGTCCTGTTTTCGCCAGATCGGACCGGGTGTGCACTCCGCCTTCGCTTGGTCATTGCGACATTTCATAGCAACAGCTATGCCAGCGCCGCTGCGGCGGTTAAGGCTCTGATTGCCTTGAAGCATCCGGCGGCGCGCAGGATTCGCCGTGTTCTGTAGCCGACATGCTCTGGCGGAAATTGAACACACATCGCGGCCAGTCTTTGGTCAACCTTTGCCGTTTCAGACAATCATTTTCGCTCGCCCATTGAAGCGGAAACTCCTGACGCCGTTGGCGCGAAGACACCGGTTCGGCATCAATCTTGCTCGACCTTGTTTCGAGGACGACGCCTATGGCGCAGCCAAATGTTTGGCGGCCCGGGTCGTCGAAATCCTCCAAGCGCTTGCTGGGTCGTTCGATTGACCTTGCGGCCAAGCATGCACGAACATGGAAATGGCGACGCACCCATCCAAACTTGGAGCCGGCATTTTCTGGATCGCAGCATCATCTCTCAGCGACGCGCCCGGCAAATTCCGCTGCACGATCTGCGACGAAGTTCTGGACGTGTTTGAAGGTCCCGGGGGAACGCTATCGTGTCGCAGTCAAACCGGATGCTAAAGTGAACATGGATCAACTTACGCCCGGTAAGCCTGCCGTCTCCGAACAGACCGCGGCCGCCTCGATGCTGAGCATTCGCGCAGTCATGCTGGGCGATCGCATCAGCCCGTCGGCTCTCGAAATCGGAACGCTAGTGTCCTCGACGCCGGTCGCTTTCCGCATTCATGCGGGCCTTGTCGTGATCTTCCGCTAGGGCGTTGTAGTGCTCATCGGATTGTCGCCCTCGGAAGAAACCGCTCTGATCGAAACCCTGATATCGCGGATCATCGGTGAACTCAGCTCCTATGAGGAGGAGAGCGCGCAGGCGCAGCTCTGCAACGACTAGAGCGCCGAGGTCATCCTGCCGGGCGGGCGGATTTTGTCTCAGAGAATTTAGCGACGATCGGCTGCTGCTGATCGCCGATACGCTAGCCAAGAGCACGGCGCTGGAGCGAGATGAGCGCCGTGTCGCCGCGGTGTTCGACGTGATCGAACCCTTTGCACGCGAACTAGCCGAGCGCGGCCGGACGCCGCGGGGCCGCAAGGGCATTCTCCAACTGATCGGCAATGCGCTCCTGGTCCAGCAGCGCGTCGCGGGCCGCGTCGCCCTTGCCGAAAAGCCCGACACACTCTGGGAGAAGCCGGAACTCGAGCGGCTCTATTCGCGTCTGAAAGACGAATACGAGCTGAAGGAGCGTCTTGAGATGCTTGAGCGCAAGCTGTCGGCCATATCCGGAACGGCAAACGCACTGACGGACATCATCGACACACGGCGCTCGCTGCGTCTTGAGTGCGTTATAGTCGTGCTGATCGTGATGGAAGTTGCGATCGGATGCTTTCAGATTATTACAGCAGCTCACTGAGTGCGGCTGGCCGTAGCGCGTGGAGGCGCCTTCGTGGGGTTTGAGCGGGCCTACTGACCGACCTGACCAAGCGTTGACGTGGGACGCGCCGTTAGGCTGCACTCAGCTGCGGACTTCGGCTATGTCTTCGCCGTGCTCGTGGACGCGAGGTTCGGCGAAATCCCGGTGCGCTCGCGAACACAGCAAATAGCCGAGGCGAGTTCGTTTCCCCGAGGATCGAGCAAGGATAGGGGGTGTATGGCAGACGCGCGGCGGAGCGTTCATGTGGACGATCCAGCGCCACCCAAGAAGGCCCTTTTGCCCAATTTGCAGCGGGCCGCCACTCAGCTTCTCTGCTGTTCTCGACTTGGTCGCGGAATACTTGCCAGGCCTTGCCCCGCCGCCCAGGCGCAGCCAGCGACTACCGAAACAAGGACGGTCGATTTCACCAGGACGCCTCACTGGGTTGAGCGACTGCCTTTCGCCGCTTTGCCACATCGCCGCGGCTCGGTCGACGTGTCCTGCCGTGATTTCCCTTGCGTGGCTGTTAGCGAACGGTTGCATGATCCGCCAGCGCGAAAACGCGCGCTGCAACTGGACATGAGAGCTCAGAACTGCGGATCTCGCCCTCGCTAACGCGAAGGTCGCCGAGCTTGACGCGGCCGGGGACTGCGACCGGGCGTGCATAGCGGCTCCGCGTCAGCGATAAATACTAAACGGATGACAAAGGAACTACGCCGCGAATTTCGATGCGGTTTTGAGCTCGCAAGCATGCGCCGAGATTTTCTGACGTCCCCATCCGCTCTGGACATTCCATCTTGCAGGACTGTCCCTCAAAGCCCCCTGGACACTCACGCACGCTCGGCAGCTCCTCTCAAATCCGCTTCCGAACCGATCCAGGCATGGCGATCCTTCGCTGGCTGGTTCAGGAGCCCGGCGAGCCTGAGGCCTTCAAGGACTCCTTCGAGCCGCTGTTCGCGAATGATTGCGGCTAGCAGCGAAACGGCCTCTTCCCGATCCACGGTGAAGCAGACGTCAGGCGCTCGCTCAACCAACAGGTCCAGCAAGGTCGGAAGGTCAGCGACGTGGTGGCGTAAGGTCGAAACCACATCATTCGCGAGATAGCTCGCCAAATCAGCATTCGGCAGCGGATCAAAGTCCAAGTCGACCTCGGCGCGCTTCTCGATCGCATGTCGTATCAACTCGCGCTGCCGTCTTGCATTCATCGAGAGCATGAACACCGCATCCGCGAGGTTCTCGCGCGGCAAGCTTCTCAGTTCGGCTATGCGGGCCTGGATGTCGCCGACCGAACTCTCATGGCGTGCTTCTGCTCGCCGCGCGTTAGCGGCTGCCCTGCTCGTTTGTAGTCGAACCATCGTCATGCTCTCCGGCCGATCATATATCCCGGCGATACAGGCGAATGAAAGTGCAAACTTGTGTGCTGCATGCGCGCAGCCCGCCTGACGAACGCGCAACCGGCGGTCGCGCGAAGGAGTCACAAAGCGCCAATTTCGTGATCCGCTCGTGCCTGTCTGTCTACAAGGCGCTCGATGGCACGTTCGTCGGGCCGGCGGCTATGGCGAAGCGAAGTCCTGCTTCCAGCGTTCCGTTTGTAGGTGATAGGCAGCGTCGCGAGTCAGTGGCGGCAGGCGGATCGCCGTCCAAGAAGGACGAAACCGGCCAGATATTGGGGAAGAGAACCAGGATTAGTCGACAGATCCGAGATGGACGAGCTAATGCCGCCAATGCGTTGCGCCCTGTTTCGGATCGCTCGCTTTGCCTATCTCCGGGCATATTATAGCGGAACCTGGCAAGGGCCCGCCCGGTAGATGGAAAGATCGGGACCCGATTGAATCAGGTGAAATCTCAATTTCGCGCGTGATCTCGTTGTATCGCGAGAACGCCGCAGCCTGCCAATCAGCCGCTACCCCGAAGCTTTAACCAAATTTGAATAGCACACCGTAACCGCCACGTGGGTAGCTCCACTCGATATCGCCACTTTCTTCGCAGATCACCCGGCAGGTACCGCACTCGATACATCCGTCGACTGTCACCTCAACATGACCTTTATCGCTGAGCTCGTAGCACCGTGCAGGGCAGGCCTTCAGCATCGATAAGAGCCGCGAGGATGGTGTGGTGTGCGGCCGCACCTTGATATGGGCGCGGCCGGAATCAACGAGATAGCGGTTGTAGAACAGTTTGTCCTCGACACGTCGGGATGGCTCGCTCGGCATTGTTTCTGGCTCCGTCGTTCGTCGTTGTCTTTGGTTTGTGATCACCGCCAGGCCCGGGCAATGCGCAGGGCATCGCTGAACAGTCCACTCCACGACCGCGCCTTGATGAACGAGCTCAGCATCAGCTTCTCTTTCTCAAGCTTTGGTGTGCCGTCGACGCGCACGTAATCCTGCATCGCCTTGGAGAAGAGCTGCGGATATGTGAGAAAGAAGTTCTGCGAGTGGGTATGCATAAGTGCCGGCATATCCTTGTACTTCTTCAGGTCCTTGATCACGAACGAATCATTCAGCAGCTTTTTGTAAAGCGAAAGATTTTTGGCCGTCATCGGATCATTTCGCGATTTGATAAGGCAGATCGCTTCCGCGGCGATACGGCCCGACGTCATCGCCAGATTGGACCCCTCGCGATGGATGGCGTTGTTGAGCTGGGCGGCGTCTCCGACAACGACCCAGCCCTCACCACAAAGCTGCGGGATCGCGTTGTATCCACCTTCGGGGATCAAATGCGCGGAATATTCCTTTACTTCCGAACCCTCGATCAACGGCGCGACGGACGGGTGACGCTTGAAGCCCTCGAGCAGGCCGTAAGGCGTCTCGCCGGTACGCTGGAAGTCGGCAACAAGACAGCCGATACCGAGCGATATGCATTCCTTGTTGGAATAGATGAAGCCCATACCGGTCATGCCGCGGGAGATGGTTCCGGCGGCTTCGATGACGAGCCCCTCGTCGCCTTTGAGATTGAAGCGAGCATCGATTGTCTCGCGCGATAGGAAATGCATCTCCTTGACCGCGAGTGCGACCTTGTCCGGTTTCGGCCGCCCTCTTAAGCCCGCACCCGTCCCCAGCACTCCGTTCACCCCCTCGGCCAGCACGACGACATCTGCATGGATTTCACCTCCATCTCGGTCTGTGCGCACCCCGACGACCCTCCCATGGGAATCCTGGAGGAGCTCGGTCACCGTGGTCTCGCACAGCACCGTGGCGCCGGCCTCGCGGACCTTCTGCGAGAACCATTTATCGAACTGGGCGCGGATGATGGTGTAGCGGTTCGGCTTCTCCTCGTTGAAATCATCGGAGCGATAGTGAATCCCCGTGTGCGAACGCTCGTCGACGATCCAGAAGCGTTGCTCGACGAGATGCCGCTCAAGCGGTGCATCTTCTCGGAAATTCGGGATCAGCTTCTCCAGCATATCGGCATAGAGGATGGCGCCTTGCACGTTCTTCGACCCCGAATACTCGCCGCGCTCCAGCTGCAGCACTTTTAGGCCCCGTTCGGCCATAATCAGCGCTGCCGCATTCCCGCCCATGCCAGCACCGACGACGATCGCGTCGAATCTTTCCTCGATCATAACAAGCTCCCCTATCCAGCGATGCGGTCGTGCGAGTGCGGCGACAGCTGCGCGCGGAATGCAGAGGTCAATGCGGGCAACAGTCGAATGGCGTCGGTGACGATGCCGATATGGGCGAAGTCGAAGATCGGAGCGTTCTTGTCGGTGTTAATGGCAACGATGAGGTCGCCCCCCTCCACGCCAACGCGATGCTGGATCGCGCCGGAAATACCGGCCGCGATATAGAGCTTTGGCCGAATGGTTTTCCCGGTCTGACCGATTTGTCGGTCCGAGGTGACCCAGCCCTTCTGGACCAGCGGCCGCGAGCAGCCATATTCGGCGCCAAGCACGTCCGCGAGCTGCTGTACCAGTTGGAAGTTCTCAGGCGACCCCAGACCGAGCCCCCCAGCGACGACCACGTCGGCATAGGCAAGGTTGGACTTTTTAGAATCGCGGTCTGGCAGGAACGACAGCACTTTTGTGACGATATCTTCTTCTACAAGCCCGAGCGGATGCGAGATGACGCGCCAGACCGCGCCGGTCATGCGCTCGGGCATCGGCATCACGCGCGGACGGACGGTTGCCATCTGTGGACGGTAGTTCAGTGTGTAGATCGTGCACAATAGTGAGCCGCCAAACGTCGGCCGGGTCGCTGCAAGCGAGCCGTCGGCATCGACATCGAGCTCGGTGCAGTCGGCAGTTAGGCCGGTGAGCAGTGTGGTGGCCACTGAACCGGCGAGATCGCGCCCGAGTGTAGTTGCCCCTAGGAGTAGGATTTCCGGCTTGTACGTATTGACCAGCTCTGACAGGGCCTTGGTGTAGGATTCATTGCGATAATCGGCCAAGAGATCATCCGCGACGATATAGGCGAGGTCGGCGCCGTAGCAGAAGGATTCGGCGACCGCCTGCTGCGTCGTCTCCCCGACTGGGCCGATGACAACCGCGGCGAGGTCAACGTTGAGCTTGTCGGCAAGCCGTCGGCCGGCACCCATCAGCTCCCAGGAGACGGGGTGTACTATCCCGCGTTCCTGCTCGATGAAGACCCAGACGTGCTTATACGCTTTGAATCGTTCGGGCAGCTCCCTCTTGGTCGCCGCGCGACCACCACCCGCGGCCGGAGCTGCGCTTTTGGGTGCGGTGCTCATCATCTGTACTCCCATCCGTGTTCAGTAGCGGCTCGCCAGCGAAGCGTGCTCCGCCTCCAGCTTTGACTTCGCGGGTGAAGATTGCTTCAGTTAACGTTCGGCCGCGTGCCCGCCGTCATTTTGTCAACACCGCCTGGCAGCAGCGCGGGGCCGAGACACCCATTGCTGGACTTTTGTCGACGAGCCCGGAAGCACGCGCTTCGGGCTCTTTCCGGGTTCGGCATTCTGGGGCCACCATTTGGCAACTAGTGAGGCACGCAACCGCGCGGTCACGCGAGCCGATCGATTGGTCCCCCTCATCTTCGAGATGCAGCCGAGCTGGAACAGATCGAGGACCTACCAGAGGCTCGGCTGGTGCCATTGTCGGCCGCGAGCTTGCCGGTGAAAACGCGATCCATTACTCTGAATGCCCTCGCAATCTTGCCGATTGCAGCGACACGCCCGCAACTCTTGGCGAGGGCACGAGGGCCGGCGGTGAAGCCGCCCGTCAACGGCGCCGCGCGGCCGGCGCTGGAGAGCAAGGGGTCCCCCCGGGAAGTCTCGGCCATAGATCGGCCAGCGGGAGTGATTTCGTCGACGAATCTTTGGCGCGGATCAAGCGCAGCTTTCAGCTCAGCCAGGCCGGAATATGCAACCATCGCTTTGGCGTCGTGACGCATCATGATGCCGACAGGCAGCGCGCGCGAAACTGCGCGGCGTCCAAAACAAACTCGATGCGGACCAAGATGTGCATTCGCTTCTCCAGACTAGCTGAGCATATGTCAGCAATTGTCGTACCAATTGCGCAGACGGTGAAAATTGACGGCCAATACAGAATCTTACTGAAGGAAATCGGATTGGCAGCCTCTCACGAGGATCGGAACATTCGAAACCGTGCTGACCCGTGTCCGGAATGCGACAGAAGACAGTCATCCGAACCTTGCTGCGCTTTCCTCGCTAAATATGCGCTCCCCGCTGCCGGCGTACCATTGCAGGAGATAGCTGCACCATGAGACCAGCTTGAAACGACGGAAATATCCGGGCTGAGCCGTGATTACCTTAAGGAGCCGAGTGTCCAAGCTGCGGATCCGCGAGGCCGTAATTGCAACTTGGGTCGTTGGCAGGTTCTCTGAACCTTCACGCTCCAGAGCACGAGATATAAACTCAATTCACTCCAAAGAACCGAGCTGCACCAATGCTGGATGCTTGTTCGGTTGTGGTGCGGCCGCATCCTTCAGGACCTTGAACACGCGCTGTTCGATCGGGGAGGACGTGACGAAGTCGGCATAGGCGCGCTCAAGCGTGGCCTTGCAACGCGAGGCGATGTCAGGATCTGATGCACCGGTAAACTCCTCGCCGGCGAGATATTGACCCATGCGACGAAGGATATGAAGCCGCGCCACGTCGATGATTTTCGCATTGTACTCGACGCCGAGCAGTGCAAAAAACTCCTCTGCCGCCGAGGCCTTGTTCAATTGCGAAAGGATCCCGTCCGTCGTCATTTTCAACCTCCATTAGATCCGCGCCGAGAAACCGTCCTGGCTCGAATGTTCCAACCTGATCGCGCGATGCGCATGGCTGACCACCCGATCGCCCTCGGTTGACGAGCGATCTCTCGTGAATGTCGCGCCAGATCGCCACCACCGTTTTCTGGGAAACCGGACCTTTGTGCTCGATGGCATGCTTGCTGACGCGCGCGAGAATGGTTTCGGTTTACTCGGCGGTGACCGAAACCTGCAACTCGGACAAAGAGCGAAGTGATAGCGGCAAGGCCTGAATGCTTGCCGATCACAATGCGGTGGGAGCGGCCGAGTAACTCCGGGTCCAGCGCTTGGTAGGTGGGCCGGTCTTTTCGAGAGCCCACGTGGATGCCGGGTTTATGGGTAACGACATGCTCGCCGACAATCGCCTTGTTGAGCGCAATGGTGCGGCACGCTGCGGCTGCAACGGCGGCCGCGAGCTTTTCCAGTTCAGATACCAGCACTCCGGTATCACGGCCGTAGAGCTGCCTAACTGTGACGGCAGCTTCCTCCAGCGGCGCATTGCCGGTTCGCTCGCCCAGTCCAATGACCGTCACAGAGGCGTGCGTCGCACCGGCCTTGATCGGCGCCAGCGTATTCGCCGTCGCCAGCCCAAGATCATCATGGCCGTCGAATTCGAGCTCGAGATCGGTGCTGGCGCGCAGTGCGGCCACGAGCGCGAAGGACGCGTCGGGATCGAGCACGCTCAGCGTATCTGCGACACGAAAGCGCCGCGCGCCGGCCGCCTTGGCGATTGCGATCAGGTCGATCAGGTCGATCAGGAAGTTGACATCGGCACGCGAGGAGTCTTCGCCACCCACCGCAACATCCAGTCCCTTGGTGCGAGCATAGGCCACGACGCGCTTCACCCGCTCCAGTGCGGCCAAGCGGCCGCCACCGAGTTTCGCCGCAATCTGCACGTCGGACGATGGAATCGATAGGCTGACCATCGAAACACCGGCCTCGATCGCCGCATCGACGTCCGCGGGTTTCATCCGGCACCAGCCGATGATCGTGGCCGCAAGGCCCGCTTCGGCGGCCGCTCGGATCGCGGTAATCTCTTCCGGACCCATCGCCGGCGTTCCGGCCTTGATCTGCGTGACTCCGGCCGCGGCCAGCGCACGCGCGATCGAGACCTTTTCCGGTGTCGTGAAGGCGACGCCGGGGGTCTGTTCGCCGTCGCGCAAGGTGGTGTCGTTAAGGACTATGGACCTCGACCGGTCTTTGTCGGGCCCGGTGATTGCGGCGGCGAACGCCATCAGCGGCTCCGTATGTTTATTCCGGAAGCTGTTCAGCAACTGCTGTGCCAACCCGCTCGAATTCCCAAGAACCTGTGAATGACGCCGAATTTCAGATTAGTCGGGTGTGTCGCAAATCCGACAGGGTGGAAACGGCGGAGCGCCAGGTTCGGTGCGTTTGCGACCGAGCTGAAGGCAGGCGCCGAGCTTGGAAGCTTGCTAGCCGGCCAACGGTTCGGGCCTCACCTCAAGCTACAGCACTTCGGGGAAGACGCGTGCATTCCGGCGCTTAAGAAGATTTTTGAGCCATCGGGTTCGGTCCAACCACAAGTCGGTGTTCGTAAACAAGTTCAGCGGGGCGCGATCAAGAGGCGGATGTTTTGCGTCGATCGTCGCGTCAACATAGAACATCTCGGCGGTAAATGTGACGGTCGCCTCCGCCAGTTATCAAGCCGCGATCATCAGGCGCCGCCGCGTCCTGCTTGGGCCGCCTGCGCGAAGTTGTTTGTGTCTTTTCAAACCCGTCTCGTCATGTGACAGCTGGCCGAAAGCTCGTCCGATACACCCGGACTCGCGCCTGGAGGGGGCATCCGTTATGAGCTCAGTCTTGCGAACTTGGGATGGCTTGGACTGAGTCATCGAGACGACGCAGATGATCCCGCCGGCGTCCGGCCATCCGGCTCTCCCCGCTCTCCTCGCCGAAGCAAAGATCAAAATCATTGCATTCCGTGCAGACCGGCGTGGTACACATCACCAGACCGTCATCTTCGCATAGCGTGCGATAGAAGAAGCGCTTCCAGCGCATGTTCTTGGTGTTGCGAGCCGCCAGCGGCCCGAAATGGCGCATCAGGAGGCGGGACAATTCGTCCCGCTCCCGCAGACCGAGATCTTCCCACAGGTGATTAGGCTCCATGGCGCGCCGCGCGATCATCGTCGCGAGCCAACCGCCGACCTCGCCATGAGTGGAACGTTGCGCAAGCAGGAGGTCGCGCACCATAATCGTCTCGTCAGGAGCCGGTAACGCGGACTGTTCGCGCCAGGTACAACTCCTGACTGGGGTGGATGGGAAGTATTGCACCAAGAGCGCATCGAGCTCCTGGTTAGTCAAACCAGCCCGTTCGGGAAGTTGGCCGCCATCCATAGCGGATGCGGCGAGAACGCAAGCGAGCACATGGCGATCGAAATCGTCTTCGTCGCTGATGTCGACTTCTGTTGGATGGCGCCCGGTCAGAAGCCCGTAGAGCTCACTTGCGTCGCGCTGCTCGGCGATGTGAGCTGCTGATACAGGAGATGACATCGTATCGGCCAATTTGCTTTGTGTGCCAATCATGAAGGTCCCCCAGCTTCTGAGTGGACGATGTCGGCCTTCCCCGGTCGAGAAGGCCGACAACATCAACTATGCCGAAACAGCGGCGAGCTCGGCGGCGGTCTTGCCGACCAGGCTCTCGTCGACAGGCTTGATGATGCCGTGCTCCATGAGCATATCCTCGAGCTCGTCCATGCTGATTGGCGTCGGGATGGCGCCTTGTCCTGCATTATTGTGGATCTTGGTCGCGAGATTGCGATAGTGATCCGCCTGCTCGGACTCTGGCGCGTATTCCAGCACAGTCATGCGGCGCAGCTCCGCGTGCTGCACGACATTGTCTCGTGGCACGAAGTAGATCAGCCGGCTGCCGAGCTTCTTGGCAAGAGCATCTGCCAGCTCCAGCTCCTTGTCCGTCTGCCGCTCGTTGCAGATCAGGCCGCCGAGGCGCACGCCGCCGGAATTCGCATACTTCAGAATACCCTTGGAGATGTTGTTGGCGGCATACATCGCCATCATCTCGCCGGACATCACGATGTAGATTTCCTGTGCCTTGTTCTCGCGGATAGGCATCGCGAAGCCACCGCAGACAACGTCGCCGAGCACGTCGTAAGAGACATAGTCGATGTCCTCATAGGCGCCATTCTCCTCCAGAAAGTTGATCGAAGTGATCACGCCTCTTCCGGCGCACCCCACCCCCGGCTCTGGACCGCCGGACTCGACGCATCGAATGTCCTTGTAGCCGAGCTTGATGACGTCCTCGATTTCGAGGTCCTCAACGCTGCCGGCATTCGCCGCCAGACTCAGAATGGTGTCCTGCGCTTTGGCGTGCAGGATGAGGCGAGTCGAGTCCGCTTTGGGATCACAGCCAACGATGAGAATCCTTTGACCCAGCTCAGCAAGAGCCGCCAGCGTATTTTGCGACGTTGTCGATTTACCGATGCCACCCTTGCCATAAAACGCGATTTGTCTCAGCGAAGACATGTTGCTCTCCATCAACCGATTGCCAATTTTTCGCGCGGAACGCGCGAGGCTGTTTCTCTCTCTCAGAAACGTGGGCACACGGGTTTCGGGAAGGAGGCCATCGCTCGCCATCGGCGTCGGCGTGCCCTCAGCCCTCACTCGTTGTTGCTGCATCCAGTTAGCAACTGGCGTGCCATTCGTTCGCACGCGCGTTAAGCATCTGACTAGGCTCGACTAATAGCGCAGCGTCCGAGACTGGATGCTGTGGCGGACCCGACAGCGGCAAGAGCTCTGAGACAAACCCGACAAAGCCGGCGCGTGGATTCCACTACGAGTGCCGGGCGAAAGAGCGCGGAACGGGGAATGCCGGGCCAAGTCAATTGAGGACCATCCGGTGCAGATGGGGTTCGAGGACACGCCAGCATCAAAGGCGAATGTTCCACGACCGGCATGATGGGTACTTGCCGGCAGATGGGTGGCATATCGCTTGCTTTGCCAGTCGCGGAACGCTGTTTCCGTGTAACGCGATGTTGTGAGGACAATATGCCTGGAATTGGAAGTAAGTTGCCGCCGTTCGACATCACAGGCGTGAAGCCCGGCTTTCACCTGCAAGAGGAGAACGGGCAGAGCGCCTTCGAGACGCTGACTGAGAGGAGTTTCCCCGGAAAATGGAAAGTCATCTTTTTTTACCCGAAGGATTTCACATTCGTCTGCCCAACCGAAATCGCTGAGTTTGCTCGCCTGTCCAAGCATTTCGCCGATCGCGATGCAGTCGTGCTTGGTGGCTCGACCGATAACGAGTTCTGCAAGCTCGCCTGGCGGCGTGAGCACAAGGATCTGCACCGTCTATCGATCTGGCAGTTTGCCGACACCAAGGGCGCACTGGTCGATGGCCTTGGAGTGCGATCGCGTGATGGCATCGCGCATCGCTACACCTTCATCGTCGATCCTGAGAACACGATCCAGCATGTCTATGCGACAAGCCTCAATGTCGGCCGCAGCCCGACTGACACGTTACGCGTTCTGGATGCGATACAGACTGATGAGCTCTGCCCTTGCAACCGCGAAATCGGCGGCGACACGCTTAAAATTGCCTGAGGCAACATATCGAAAGTGCAGCAAGGAGCAGCTCCCGCATTCGAAGGACGTCAGATTCAATCGTTTGTGGGATACGAGATGAGACGATCTTACCGCAAATGCGGCCTGCTGCTAGCGAGTGCGGCCCGCAATTCAATTCTCATTGCCGACATGGAGTCTGCCGCGGCCGCCGCGCTGTCCGCGCGCGGCACTCGCGGCGGCGAAATCGACGGTCTCGATGATAACGATGAACAATGTTCACAACTGCTTTGCTCACCTCACAACAAATCCCGCATACAAGAGGATGCCGGCGCGGCTCCGCATGAACATACAAAATGCTTGTACGCTTCTGCGCCTGCTGTCTGCACATCTCCTGCCGGACTACCTATGTTGTCGCCGTAGGCCGGATCGCGGCTATTCCCTTCTTTCTGCGGCTTGCCGGCCGGCAGCATCATCAGAGCGATCTGCGTCAGCCGCCGGCCGCTAATGCTGTAGGCCGACGATGTCGGCCCCCCGGACTCGGAAAAATGGTGCCAAGCTCCCTGTTGGGGGCAACTAGGTTCCAGTCGCCGCGCCTCGAGAAGTATCGAGGCAGAGGGAGATGGCTCAGCGCCGAATGACGTCTACCGGGCGAGATGATGATCCGCCGGCACGCTCGCGGACCGTATTTTCCCAGCTCAGTAAATGTAAGCCGCTCAGCAAACCGGTCAGCTCGTTCATCGCGCGAGCTGCCCCTCGGGCGCAGGGACCTGAAAAGATCAGGTGGCCCGAGGGTCGTAAGCCGCCTGGCCGTCTCGATCATCACGCCGGTCAATTTCCGAACATTCACGCGTATCTCAGCGCTGGTGACCCAAGCCAATCCCCAAGGTACGTGCTTTCTGTCTTAGAGAGCCCTCGGATCGCTTCATAAGCTTTGAAACCCTAGCTACAGGGGTGCGGGCCTTTGAGTGCGCTTTGAGCAGCTTGACGTCATCCTTACTATACTCTTTGCGCTTGGTGCTTTTTGCCACGTGTTCTCCGATTTCGCTTTGCACATTTGCCTGCAGCGTCTTGTTTTGGCGAAGACGCAACTGCTTCCCATTACCATATCAATGGTCATCGACAACTATTCAAGCGGATTTTTCTCTTCGAGATAAGAACTGGAACTACACGCGAATTTGTCCTCTGTCCTCTGGATCTTTATCCGCGTGACAAACCCGATTTTCGACGTGCACGTCAGCCCCTTCAACATGGAAGCAAGCCATAGAGAAGGGACGCTCGATGCGTCTTCGAAAAACAACTCGAAAAGCGCTTCTTGCTTGAATGCTCCGACTTCACTCACCAATTTCGTAGTATGATATTTCCAGGCGCCAATACTATTGATGGAGTAGCGCGGATCGGCCGGGACAGTCGCACTGCCTCACTTTGCGCGCGCATCAACGGGCCTTCACGGCGAGTGCACGGCGTTACCGCGCGAAGAGCAAACGTCTTCTCCTATTTTCTCAAGTCCTGCGGACTTAAGGGCGAGTACTCACAAAGCCAAATCTTGCAATGCCTGACCGTTACTCCTCGTCAGCTGATCGAGCACGGTTCGCTCATCCCCATTTGATCTACCGCAGTATCCTTGGATTAATAAGCCACGTTGAGATACCCAGGCAATTCCGCCCTCAGCGAACACTTCTGCGAGACCATCGCCTGCCCCCGTCACATGGACCCGATGAACGAGCGAGCGACCTGATCGTGATATTTCCCGGGCCGGGCACTACGGCATGGCAAGCAACCCGCGGGCCTAGCCGTCCTGTGTGAGCTTGGCACCGGAAGGCGATTGCTTGATCATGACTTGCCAGAGCGCTTGGCAAGCACAATGCCGGCGGCGCGGTGTGGATCATTCGTGATCTGTACACAGCGATCTCCACTGTTGAGCAGATGCAGGTCGAACTTTCCAAGCCGGCGGAACGGACTCTGCGTCATGTCGGACGCCTCGCAAGAAAGCAAGATGTGGAACTTTCTGCCGGAGCGTCAGGCAGGGCTCAGAGGCTGTATCAATAGCGGCGAGCGTCTGCTCGATCTCTGTCAAGTCGCCTTCGAGCACCATCTCCACAATCCTTATTGCCAGAACAAACGTTCAGGGTCGGCGTTCAGAACCGCTGTCGCCAAGCCAAGCCGTTGATGGGTCGAATGCCACTCCCAGACGCCCTTGCGGTGATCTTTGCGGAGCAGCTGCCATGCCGCCCCAGTCCTATCGTGGTGCAGCAGCGCGACGTCGACGAGGCCGCCCTCCGAATTGATATTGCCTGAGCAGCACGGGCTCTCGACCAGATAGCCGCCAGCAACCGCTGTCACCTTTGGCGAGACATATCGGTAGTGCTCGCGCTTCAACAGCGCGCGCACGATCCGCCACCGGTCGAGCTCGTTGGGATGCGCAGGCAATCCGGAATGATGTCGTCTGATGATTGCGGCGTTCATTGCGCGATATCCTAGACTGCAGAGATTTCTGCCTCGAGGCAGCCAACCACCAAGTGCTTGCCGAAGTCGACCATATAAATAGGTAGGTTCGCTTCGGTATGGCGACCGACCTGGACGATCTCACCAATGTACCCGACGCTGACCAGACACTCTTCCGCCGACGCGCCGGGAAAGGAACCGTCGTTGAGCAGATCGATTGCCGCCTTGACACGTTGGCCTGGCCGGTATTTTGGCGATCTTGGTTCGATCATCGGGGTGCCGCTCCTGGCAAGAACGGCTCCTCGCCTTCGTGGCTTGGCGTGACTAGATCGAGCTCCTTGCATTTCATGCCGACGCGATTGCCGGAGCCGAGGAATTCGACTCCATAGATATAAAATTGTTGCAGGAACGTGCCGATCGAGATCACATAGCCGAGCTCGCCTTTCTTGACCAGAACCTCACCGATGTCCTTGCCCACATAGGTGCCGTCGTTACGGATGGTGCGGTTGGCCCGCACGTTGTCACCATAATCAAAGAAGGGGGCGTCCGTCAGCTCGACGATGTCACTGTCACGGGCGATGTTGCTCATGCTGCCGTCCCTGTTCCATAGTTCAACTGTACCGCGCCTTGCAGGCGCCCGGCCTTACGGACCACCTATCATGATGCTCGATCAACCCCCTCCATTCCCGCACGGCGGCGCTTGCGATCACGGATTGCATGAGCCTGTCGGGATCCCGGTGCAGCAACATCAACGCCCGCAACCTAAACTCCAGATGCTCGAGACTATCGTGAGCCCATGGTTGATGTTGAAGAAGCCATCGACGCGGCACGCGCGTCTGCCATCGAGGGAGGCGTGCTTGAGCCGGCGGCGAGGCGCGTGCTTCAGCGCGGGATGCGCACAGCCGACAGAGTCGACCTGATTACCCCGGCAACCGATGGCATTGTGGACGTCATCACTCACGGTCCCGCCCATACGCTCGAGCGTGCCCAACAACACCTTGGCGCCAGCCTTGTCCGCGGGGCAAAGCCCCAGCAGTCTCCCGACAGCTGCCGTCCTTCCCGAGTTGCCCGAGACGCATCTGCAAGTCGGCAATATGCGTCGAGCGAGAACAGGAAGACCCACACGAGGTGCTCTCATAGCAGGCGAATTCCGGCTTGGTGGCGCCCACCGCACCGGTGGCAGGAAATTCGTTTCCGCATCACGTGATCGGGTGCGAACGCCTTGGCGTGGCGCAGGTGTACTTTCTGCACTTTCATCGAGGTGATAGGATAGCCCTGTCGCCCTGGGATGATGCTCGGCCGGCTCGACACCGTGCGACCAAGACAGGACTCGGCGAGGACGTCCTCTTTCGGATGACCAACTGAAGAAGGCCTCGGGCATGAATGTCGCCTCATCAACAATGGCTGCAGGTGCCTGGATTGATGTCGCGGAAGACGCGTCCGCCCTTCGTGGGCCCATCGGCGAAATCGATCCTCCACGCTCAAGACGCCGGCCTTCGGGCCGACAGGAATAGCTCGAAGCGCTCCCGCCGACGTGCGCGTCGCCAGAATATGACTTGGCAACTTGCGAAAACGTTTGCGACCAGGGCGAGCCGTCCACCTGGTCAGAGAAGGCGAAAGCTGCGACCGGCGCCTCGTCAAGGCGGAGCATCATCCGCCCGAGTTTCTGAACCTTTAGTGTCGTAGTGACATCCATCGTAGCCCTCAAGCAGGCTCCTGGTGACGCGGCAGTGCCGTGTCGAGCACGCATGTATTGTCAACCGGGCAAACCGCCACGCATTGCGGCTCATCAAAGTAGGCGGCGCACTCGGTGCATTTCTCAGGATCGATCAGGAAAACGCCGGCTCGCTCGGAAATAGCAAAGTTCGGGCACTGCGTTTCGCACGCCGAACAGCCCGTGCATTGCGAGGCGATGATCTTGAACGGCATTGTCTGAACCCATCCTCTCAGGCGGCGGAAATCAGCGCATTGCGGCGGGCCGCCGGATCGACCCGCTCAATGTGCTTGATCTTCCCCTCATTGACTTTATCGAGATAGAGTTTGAACCAGGCGATCGCCGAGCCATCAATGAACTCGTAGGCATACTGATCGACCGGTTCGATTCCGGCCTTGATCAATTCGGCCTTCGGGCAGCCGCCGATCTTTGACACGAACACGGCATGACAATCGTTGATGGCGCCGATGGCGATTTCGAGCTTGCTGTCCTCGCCATGGCCGCCCTGGCAATAGGGATGAATAGGACGATGACCAACGAATTTTGCGCCTGAAGTCGAGAGCTCGTAGATCTGGAACTCCTTGGCATGACCGAAGTGCTGGTTGATCAATCCCGAGCCCTTGGTTGCAACCGCCACCAGCACCTTGATTTCGCTGGACGCGCTGGCGAGCCCCGCAACCTGCTCCTGCTTGGCCGCAAGCTTTGCAATGCGCGCCTTCTCGACTTTGGCCTGATACTCCTTTCGGGCCTGCTCATCATATTTGATGTCCATGGCCATGATCTTTTCCATGGTGAACTCCGCGCCGCGGTCCTCCCCGAGTAGTCCGACGGCGTCGGCGCGGCACTGGCGACAGTGACGCATCATGTTCATCTCTCTTTCGCAGCTATCCTGCAATGCTGTCACTTCCTGTGCGGTCGGGCCGCGTTGCCCGCTGAGACCGAACACGGTGCCGTGCTCGGGCGACGATATCAGCGGCATCACGTTATGCAGGAAGGCGCCGCGCGACTTCACGGCCTTGTTAACCTCAACCAGATGCTGATCGTTAATCCCGGGAATCATCACCGAGTTGACTTTGCAAAGGATGCCGCGCGCGGTGAGCATCTCCAGGCCCTGGAGCTGCCGATTGCTGAGGATGCTTGCAGCTTCAATGCCTGTGTAGCGCTTGTGGCGGTAAAAGATCCAGGGATAGATCTTTGCGCCAATATCGGGATCGATCATGTTGATCGTGATCGTCACGTGATCGACCTTGAGTCTTGCGATCGTGTCGACATGATCAGCTAGCGCCAGGCCGTTCGTCGAGAGGCACAGCTTGAGATCTGGCGCGAGTTTATTGACGAGCTCGAACGTCTTGAATGTCTTGTCCGGATTCGCCAGGGGGTCGCCAGGGCCAGCAACGCCGACCACGCTCATCTGAGGGATCGCGGAAGCGACCGCCAGCACCTTCTTGGCGGCCTGCTCCGGCGTCAACTTCTCGCTGACAATGCCGGGGCGCGATTCGTTGGCGCAATCGTATTTACGATTGCAGTAATTGCACTGAATATTGCAGGCGGGCGCGACCGCGACATGCATGCGGGCATAATGGTGGTGCGCCTCCTCGCTGTAGCAGGGATGGTTCTTCACCTTTTCCCAGACCTCATTTGGCACATTGCCGATGCCGGCCTGAGATCCGCAGCTCGCCTTGCCGCTTCCACCGACCCTACCGCAGCTCTTGTGCTTAGCCATGACTTGCATGGTCTCGCTGATCTCGCCGCCGCCGCAGGATACCTGGTGTTGCGCTGAAGCACTCATTTTTCCAATTCTCTTCGCAAGTCGAATTCCTTCCAGGCAAGCATCCCCAGAATCGTTTCTGAAAAGCCAAGAGCAACTGGCGTGCCATACCTGCCCACAAACGAATTTTTTGGTTCGCTTCAAGCAGTTAGATAACGCCTGCTCGAATGTCCGTTTTATCAACTCATGTTGGAAAGCTGACAGAAATTGCGATCACAAGAGCGCTGGCCGCGCTATGATGACGGCGGGTACGCTGCTTCATCTATGCCCTTGGGCCAAGAGCATGGCGGCTGGTGTCGTTGAAAGTTGATCTTGTCGCCGAAATGTGACGCGTATGCAAAGCACAATCCGCAAAAGACGTTTCCGGACGCTTTGAAGGACAACTTGAACCGGCGATCCTACGTAGATGCAGACAAGAAGCAGCCCCCTATGTCGTGAAGATCACGCGGGCCCCTGCCCTGACACTCCGGAAGGCATTGTCGGGGTGAAGAGAAACGCCGAGTGGCCAGGGTGCCGACGGCCATGAATTGGACCGTGCGTCCAAACGTTGGTTGGCATCTCGAAAAGGTCGTGCGGGTTTGGACGCCGATCAGATTCGTAAGGCTGCAGCCGCCTCGGTCGACATCGCACGAACTGCCGTCCAACAACTACACTACGTCGCTGACGTCTCGGTATCCAGCCAGCCGATCCTGCTCTTCAGGAAACGCAGGCCCAGCACCAACAAGCTGGCGTGCTCCCTGTTGCCCTTGCCATAGCCGTGGCCGCCGGCGGCATGCTCGTAGAAATAAGCCTCATAGCCCATCGCCTGCAGCTTCGCTGCCATTTTGCGCGCATGTCCGGGATGGACGCGATCGTCCCGCCGCCTGGTGGCCATCAGGATCGGTGGATAGGACTGCCCGGGTCTTGCGGCATGATAGGCAGAATAGGTCTTCAGCCACTCCCACTCCTCAGCGTTGTCGGGATCGCCATATTCGGCGAGCCAGTTCGCCCCGGCGAGCAGTTTGGTGTAGCGGCGCATGTCGATCAGCGGGACGGTGCAGAACAGTGCGCCAAAGAGCCCGGGATATCGCGTGAGCATGTTGGTAATGAGGATGCCGCCGTTCGATCCACTCTCGGCCCCGATCCGCTTGGCCTGTGTCACGCCGCGCTTAACGAGATCGGCGGCGACGGCTGCGAAATCGTCATGCGACAATCTCTTGCCGGCCAGCCGGCCGGCGTCGTGCCAGCGCGTGCCGAACTCACCGCCGCCGCGCAAATTTGCCTGAACCGTGGTGCCGCCGCAGTGAAGCCAAAGCTTACCGAGCGCGGAATTGTAATACGGTTTCACGGAGATCCCAAACCCGCCATATCCGCTCAGATGGACCGGCGCGTTGCCGGTCTGTCTGACCGGGCCGGTCTGTAGGTAGGGAATTCGCTCACCGTCGATCGAGATGGCCTCGTGCCGCGTGACCACGCAGTGCTCCGCGGCAAACGTCTTCGGCGCCTGCTTCAGCACGGCGGGACTGCCAACGCCCCGCTCCATCAGGATGAGGGACGGCGGGGTGAGCGGATCCTCGACGTGAGCCAGCAAGTCGCCATTGCTCTCGGACGGATTGCGATCGAGAGACCAGATGTCGACCACGCCAAGATCAGGAAGCCCGCCCAATTGCTCGCGGATCCAGCCATGATCGGATGGCGTGCAGATCTCGAAGACTGGCCGGAGTTCGTCGAGAATACAAAGCACAACTTTGCCCGCACTCCAAAAGAAGCTCTGCAGCGCACGGCGCGGCCCCGGCTCGAAGAGAATCTCGAACTGGCGGCTGCCCGCCAGGAATGCCGGCAGCGGGATGACGAGCACCGTATCCGCGGCATAGGTCTGCCCTGCCACAGACCAGGATTCGCGCGGCTTCAGGGCAAGCCAGTTGCGATGCGACCGCATCCAGATGTTACTTGGCAAGTCGAGCCTCGTCTTGGCGCCCGTTTCATCGCCCAGCCAGACCACGCAATTGGAGACGTCTGTCGCATCGAGGAACCAGATCCTGGGCGGCACGACAGTGTCGTCAACACTGCAACCGACGGACACATGAGCGGCCTTGGCCTCAAAGATCACTGCCGCTTTGTCAACATGCGTACCACGCCGCCACAGCCTCACCGTGCGCGCATAGCCGGTGGTCGCGGCCATGCCATCGCCATGGGAGCTTAACAACACCAGCGTATCGGAATCGAGCCATACGCCGCTGCCTTTGGCTTCCGGCAAGATAAAGCCATCGTGGATGAAGAGCTTCGTGTCTGAATCGAATTCACGCAAAGTGACGGCATCGCTTCCGCCGCGCGATAGACTCAAGATCCATCGCGAGTGATTTCCAGGCGGTGCGGCCGTGGCATTCAGAAGCCAGTCTTTGCCTTCGCTGACGGCAAGTTGATCGAGGTCGAGCAGAATGTCCCATGACGGCTTCAGCGTGCGATACTCTTTCAGAGTGGTTCGCCGCCAGAGGCCGCGTGGATTAGTGGCGTCCCTCCACAGATTATAGAGATACCCGCCGCGCCGGCTGACATAGGGGATATTGTCAGGTCGGTCGTAAATCGCTGTCAGCGCATCTCCGTCTCGTTCGGCTGCGGGTCCGCCAAACACCTCCAGGGTTCTGCTATTCTGCCGCTCGACGAAGTTCAGCGCCCGCGCGCCTTCGATCTGTTCCAACCATAGATAGGGATCATCGTCAGGAGCGGAGGGCGTTGGCCTTCCAGTTCGCGCGCCATCGACGCTCCTTGTCTGACCATGCTTCATTTACAACCTTAGTCTTGACGCGTAGTTCGACTGATTCAAGGATTTGCATCGCGAACGTTGCATCAAGATTTGCAAGCTACGAGCTGGCCCGAGATTCAATCCTCTCGAAAATGAATCTTGCGGAGTTGCAGCAATTGGCCTGACGCTGTTAAGATGTGCGGAATGCAACGACCGGGCTGGCGATGTCAGCACAATGGGCCCTCGCGAGGGCCTTCCCACCAACGCCATCTCGTTGGCCCAACGCCTCAGTGCTGGCCTAGGCCGAGATATTGCGTGTGGCACCGCGCGTCGGCGCCTTCTTGGTTCCCAAGAATGCTTCGAGCGCTTCCGGAGTCATCGGCACGCTCGGCTGGAACCTTCGGTCACGCCAACCCAAAGCCAGAGAATGATGTGGCCTTCCTCGCAGGGGCCAAACCGCTTCGCCAAGAATAGCTTCCGCATCCGCCGGTTTGGCGAGGTTCTGTGGAGTCGCAGCATTCATCATTCGGTTGCCTCGCCGCCGCGCTTCTTGGCGTTGATAGTGATTGGAAGGATGGTGTCACTCGCCATCGCGGGTAGGTCGAGCACCCAGCCATTCGCGATTCGAATCCAACCACCCCACAGCGTCTCGTGCTCACATTCGACAATCGACTCCTCAAGATCCTTCTTGGGCACATAAATCGAAAGCCCCGTCTCGGGCGAACGGCAAATCATGACCTTCATAGGAGCTCCGCAAGTTGTGATCTCTCGCCCGCGTGCTCCTGACACGCACGCCACAAGGCTCTCTGTTTGGCATTGATGTCCGCCAGGACTTGCAGGACACGATCGATCTCATCCGCCGCCGTCTCGCGCGACAGCGAGAAGCGAACCGCACCGCGCAAAAAGGCCGGTGGTACTCTCATCGCGCGCAGGACATGGGACGGCTCCATCGAGCCGGACGCGCAGGCTGAACCGAGTGAGACGGCAATTCCGTTGCGGTTCAGGTGGTCGACGATGGCCTCTGCTTCGAGATGCTCGAATGCAATGTTAGACGTATTTGGCAAGCGGTTCTTGATATGACCAAGCACGATGCAACAGCCGAGAGCGAGAATGCCTTGCTCCAGCCGGTCGCGAAGGACGCCTATCTGCATCTGCTCTTGTACGAGGTGTGCCGCAGCGAGTTCCGCCGCCTTGCCGAGCCCAATAATGCCCGGAACGTTTTGGGTGCCAGCTCGGCGATGCCGCTCCTGTGCGCCGCCGAAGATTAGCGGTCGGAACTTGATGTGCTTGCGCACATACAGCGCGCCGATCCCCTTCGGACCATGGAGCTTATGGCCGGAGAGCGACAGCATGTCGATGTCCGTAGTCTTCAGGTCAATCGGAATCCGCCCGACCGCCTGGACCGCGTCGGTGTGAAAGAGCGCGCCGACTGAGCGCGCCATCCTGGCGAGGGATTTCACCGGAAAGATCGTACCGGTCTCATTATTGGCCCACATGACCGAGGCGATTGACGTGCGCCTCGACAATGCGTTGCGATAAGCCTCGATGTTCAATCGGCCGCTTGCATCGACCGGAATGACATGGGTCTTGATTCCTCGTCGGCCCAGCTCCTCGGCAAGGGACAGCACGGCTGGATGCTCAACGGCCGTTGTGACGATCTCGTCGCGCCCCTCCTGCACGGCGAGCGCGGACAGGATCGCTGTGTTGTCGGATTCAGTCGCGCCCGACGTGAAGACGATCTCGTGATCGAATGCCGCGCCAACGAGGGCCTGCAGCTTCTGGCGCGCTTGCTTCAATGCGGGCGCAACCTCAATGCCGAATACATGCGCGGACGACGCGTTGCCGAATTGCCCAGAGAAGAACGGCAGCATTGCCGCGACCACCAAAGGATGGGCACGGGTCGTCGCGTTGTTATCCAGGTAGATCGGCCGCACGGACTGTCCGCTCTGCACTTAAGGCCCCACTTTGGCAGCTCCGGGGAGCGGGATCAGGCGGACGAACTCGCCGAGCCGCACGATCAGGCGCGCTTGAATGGCCGCGAGCGTCGTTCCCGCAAGCTTGCATAACATGCAGGCGCCGGTGAGCCTGACCATGATCTTGTTGCCTTCGATTTCGACGAGCTCACAATCCCCACGATCACGCCTGAGCCTTGGCCGACTCTCATCGAGCACGGCGCGGACAATCCGCTGGCGATCGGAAGGCTCTGCAGTCGAAGATTGCTTCGTTCGTTCAGCCTTCAGGCCCATGTTCGATGCTCCTTCCATTGCGAATGGTCCGAAGGCGGCTCAGCTGAACGATTTGCCGCAGGAGCAGCTCGATTTGGCATTTGGGTTATCGAAGCGGAACCCTGATCCTTCGAGCGACACCACGAAATCGATCGTGGTGCCGTTGAGATGCGCCCGGCTCGCCTTGTCGACGAAGACTTTGATCCCGTCTTGCTCGAACACGGGCTCATCGGAGACCGGCTCATGAGCAAGACCCATTTTGTATGTGAACCCTTGGCAACCGCCGCCTTCGACCATGACCCGCAAACCGCTTGCCGGCTGGGCTGTCGAGGAGATTGCGGCCTTCAGTGCGTTGATGGCGCTATCCGTTAGGTTGATCATTGCTGGCTCGCTCTCAGTTTCTGTCGCGAGGCACAATTCGCAAATCCCATGCCAGTCGAGATGCAGCTGAAATCAATTGGTTTTGCAGGCGGCGACCATACGATTTGCGACCTGTCGGCTTTGCGACAGGCGGTTTTCCGGCGTCCCGACCTCATCCGGCCGAGACCTCGTGATGGTGCCGGCACGTATTCATGCACATTGCGCCAAGCCGCCGCTTACGCTGTGCATCGCTGCAGACATAGGCGCACGGCAAACAACTTGCATAGGGTTAGCGGACACGCCGCGTTCGGCGATGAATGTACACGACAGATTGATGAGGAGCCTTCCATGACGTCGATCGACAACACCGCTCTTGGCCAGTTGGACAAGGAGGGGCGGTTGCTGAATGCGGTGCTTAAGACCGAGACAACGAAGTCGGGGCGATTTGGATTTCGGGGCGACATCGCGCTGAAGTTCCAAGCCCAGCTCGCCGACGAAAAACGACCGCCGGACTATTCCATCGAACAAGTTCTTGCAATCGCGCAGGAAGGCGAACCGACCATCCCAGTCCTTGCCGGATATCTGCATTCCTTCGCCTATCTACCTCAGGCCGCAAAGGTTCTGGATGGCAGGCTGAGCCCCAAAGGCAGCTATTTCATGTTCTGCAACAACATTGATCTGCTCGCGAAGTACCGCACTAAGATAGGCGACATCACCTTCCGCATTCTGCCTTGCGACGAATCAACTGTATGGAAGGAGATGATGGACCTCGCCGGCGTCGACAAGAATGACATCAAGAAGCTCGGTACGGCCGGTAGGCTCGACTACTTGCTCGACGCGGCCAAGGACATCGGTGGATCATACACGGAAATTTCATACGAGGACGGCCTGGCCAAAATGGAGCCGGTGAAGAACAGAAGCGAAAACCGCCCCGTCTGAGGCATCGCCTCAGACCCTCTCTCTCACCAGCTCGACGAGTATGCCGCAGAGAGAGTCACTGCACCCGCTTCGCCGGGACTGGCTCTGACAAACCCTGGTGATGGACTTATCGGCCTACCTTTCGGGAGAGAACACACCGCCACTCTGCTAAGCGTGTGTTGGTCAAGAGCACTGTCGTCAATTGCACCGAGGAGCGGCTGGCCGCGACGGTCCGGCTGACTGCATCCATGGGGATCCGGACATTCCAGTGCTCATCGGTTCATGATCGCGGTCACATTTCAGAGGGCGGATCGACGATGTATGGATCGGCTTTCGCGCCTGTGCGCCAGGCCTTTGCCAGCCTGCGTGGCGCAGAGATGTCGCGCGTCGATGCTCGCCAGCCGACAGTTGTCGACGAGCTGCGCCCATGGACGATGGAAACCGACCCGGGGATTGGGTAACGCGCAGGTTGCATCGCTCGAGAGAACCCAGCGAGCCAGCGTCGAGCGGTTTGCCTCGTACATGCAGTTCCGCAGAGCCTCAAAATGCGACGGCGGGGTGCCGGTCGATCGAGCCAAGCCAAGCGATAGCTGAGCAGACTTGGCCGCCGTCCTCAATGTTGTGAGAACGAAGCGAAGCTATGCAGAATGCCGCAACCGAAGCTGTCCCAGGACCTGTACCTAAATAGCGCCAGGTGATTCCCTCTCCTGCGAGTTTTTGATTCGGGGGCGAGAGAATGCGCGCGGGTTTGTTTTGGCTGAATGATCGGCAATGGGGACGTATCGAGCCTCATCTGCCGACGGGACTGACGGGGCCGGATCGGGACGACGACCCGGGATCATTCACACGCTGCAGTCGGGTGCGCGATGGGGCGACTGCCCGCGTGAATACGGCCCTTACACGACCGTCTACAATCGCTTCAACCGCGGGGCCAACCGCGGGCGATGGTGCGCAATCTTCGAAGCGCTGGCCAAGCCCGGCGAAGACGGCGTCGTGCTGTCGCTCGACGCGACCTCGATTAAAGCTCACCGGTGTGCCTCCGGCGGAAAAGGGGGGAGCACAATCAAGCAATCGGCCGCGCGCGCGGAGGCCGCACGACAAAAATCCATGCGCTGAGCGATCCGCTCTGCCGGCCGGTCGTCCGGCATCTGACCCGAGGCCAGAATGCCGATATCGCGGCGGCGCCCGATGTTCTGGCGCTCGGGCGGCCCACGAGCGCGCTCCTCGCTGACAAAGGGTATGACGGCGTCGACCTTCGGGGCGAAATTGTTCGTCGCGGCGCCAAGCCCGTCATCCCTAACAAATCCAACCGCGTTGTCATCCATCGCTTCAACAAACGCGCCTACAAAGGCCGAAAGTCATCGAGCGCTGTTTTTGCAGGCTCAAAGACTTCCGCCGCATCGCCACCCGATACGACAAGCTGGCCGGGAATTTCTTGGCCACTGTTCATCTCGCCGCTCTCGTCGCATATTGGCTCAATTGAGTCTGGCACCTTCGGCGCCTGCCGGTAGGGCAGCATGCTTCCTAGCCGCGCCGTCAGTTCCATCAGCTCCGGTGTCGCTCGATCGGGACAAATTTCCTTCGGCGGCGGAAAGCACCGACCATCCCTGGACGGCATTCCCGGCACAGCATCCGGGGATTGCGAACCTCAACGGTGCCGCAGACGGTTCGGATCGGGCGTGTCGTGTAGTCCTTGACGCGGTCGGAACGTATGGCACTCCGGGCAAACCCGGCGAAGAAGGGCATACGTCTCCGCCTCATGATTCACGACCGCGTTCTGCAGCGCTGCCATGATCTTCTTGCTATCGCCGATCGACAAGCCGATGTCGCCGTCGAATAGGCTCTCCCAGCTCTTGTCTATGCGGACCTCCTTCCGGCATGTTTCACCAAATTCGTTCCGGCCCTCGATCGTAAGCGTCCATTCCACCGCCATCGCTTTGTCTCAAAACGATGCTGATGGACTGCTCGAGCCTAACAACCCGTGTTTGACCCCAGAGAAGTTACCGGTCTCCTCACGACCGACCGCGCATGACCGGGCGTCAATGTGGATCGCTACTCCTTCATTGCAATGGACTTGCACCATCTACTCCTTGCCGGTCTCCCGGCCCACCTTGTTCCGACCCCTTCAGGGGCTCAGCTCGTTCGGCTTGGCCGATCACCCCGATCAAAGCATCGACATAAGCGTCAAATGCGGCTTCACTCTGAGCTGTCCAGTCGGGCATCGCCGGGCGCTTCCCTGATCACGAAGCAACACCCTAACAAATCCGCGCCAGCGCGAATCCACCCGCATCCGCGACTTTCTGACTCAGTAAGACTAGGCGCCCGCCGCCACGTGCGGGCGACGCCGGCATCAACCGGCGGGCAGATGCGCCGAGGGCAACAAGCGCGCCTGACGCAACGCCGCGAGATCAGCCGAGCCGGTGCAGAAGCAGGCGACGGCCAACTGGCGGATGACGATCTCGAAATGCGCGACAACCGCCTCGGTGGATACCGTAGCCGCGCGCAGCACGCCGGCCGCCTGCCCGGCGATGTCCGCGCCCAGGCGAATGGCCTTGGCTACGTCGACGCCGTCGCGGATTCCGCCCGACGCGATCAGCTTCACGGTTGGCAGCGCCCGACGTACCGCCTGCACGCCGGCCGGGGTCGGAATCCCCCAATCGGCGAACGCCATCGCCACTGCACGGTCGGCGGCATCGCGGGCGCGCTCGCCCTCCACCGCGGCCCAACTGGTGCCGCCGGCGCCGGCAACATCGATCACCGCCACGCCCGCCTCGACGAGCGCACAGGCCACCGAGGCGGACAGGCCCGAGCCCACTTCCTTAGCTACGATCGGCACGCCCACGCTGCGCGCGGCGCGAGCGATCTGCGCTAGGACGCCGCGCCAGTCGCGGTCGCCCTCCGGCTGTACCGCTTCCTGCAGCGGATTGAGATGGACGATGAGTCCATCGGCCTCCAGCGCATCCACCGCCCGGCGCGCCAGGTCCAGGCCGTCGGTCTCGCGCAGTTGCGCAGCGCCGATATTGGCCAGCAAGGGAATGTCTGGGGCCAGGCGGCGCAGCGCGCGTGTCAGCCCCTGGGAGTTGCGGGATTGCAGGCTCACGCGCTGCGAACCGACGCACATGGCGATCCCCAAGACTTGCGCTGCCTCGCTCAGATGCCGGTTGATGGCCTCGGCGCGTGACGTGCCGCCGGTCATAGAGCTGATCAGCAGCGGCGCGCGCATGGTCTTGCCCAGCAGCGAGGCGCGCAGGTCGATCTGCGTCAGGTCCAACTCGGGCAATGCGCAGTGTTCGAAACGGATGTACTCCCAGCCGGCGGCGATCGTGGCCGGCGCCGTTCGCCGATCCAGCACGATGTCCAGATGGTCGTCCTTGCGCCGGCTCAGGGCGGTGTCGCTCATGCTCGCTCCATCCGTCGCATCGGGCGACAGCGTTGCGTCGGATCGGACCGACGGCAGCGCGCGCACGCCGCCGCCTCCCGCGCGTTCAGGCCGGCGCACGCTGGCCTCCCCCGCAGCGTCGCTGCGGTAGCGGCTGGTCGAGGTCTGGTAGTACTGCCCGCGGATGGCCGCCATGGCCTCGATCAACGGTCCCCACGGCGCGGGAAAGCGTTCTGAAGCCATCACCCGGTGCAGCATGCGCGTATGGCCGGCCAGCTCGTCGTTGAGGAACTCCACCACAGGCATAGCCGGATAGCGCTGCAGCAGCAGGATCGCCGCGTTATCGGCCTCGCCGGCCGACCTGTCCTTGTCGCGTCCATGCAGATCGTTCTGCAGGCGCCCTATCGCGGAGATGAGCCGCAGGACCTGGCGAAACGCCGGACGCGCGCGCAAGGTCGCCATGTCCAGCCCCCACAGCAACGACAGGCAACAGAACACGTTCGTGTAGGCGATCGAATCGATGCCGTTGTGCAGGTATTCGGCGTAGGACCAGCATTCCGCCCCTGCCGCCTGCGCGTGTCCGGCGCGCAGCGCCGCGCAGTAGCACCGAGTATCGGCAAGAAGCTGAGCATAGTCGCGACGATCGTAGGCGAGCGCGGCCAGCGAAGCACGCAGCACAGCGCAGCCTTCGAATCCGGGGAGCGCGCACGGCACGCCCTGCCCCAGCGCCTGCTCCACCGCAGCGAGCTGCTCCGGCGCGATCAGGCCAAGGTCGTTGCAATCGTCGAGCCAGAACAGCAGCGCCAGTTCGCGATAGAACGCCACGATCAGCGTTTCGTCCTGCGGATCGCGGCCGGTGCGGGCGCTGGTGTCGCGCAGGCTCGGGTGGATGCGCTGCAGGATGTACTGGCCGCCCCTGACCGCTTCCGCGGCATGCTCGTCGGCGAACCCGGTCAGGGAACGCCCCCACTCCAGCACCTGCTGCAGCGCGCGTTCGGTCTGAATCATGGCGCCGCTCCTGCTCCCCCGGCCGGGACGCGCCGCCCCCAACGAAGCGCCAGCCACAACCCGGCGAGTTCGGCCACGCGCACGACCCGGGTGGGGCAATACAGTTCCTTGCCGATCCACAGCTGCGTCTGCGGCAATGCATGCGCCGCATGGCGGGCGAGCATCCACTCCAGCGCACGCGCCACCGCCTGCGCGATGCGCCGGCGCCCTGTCGGCTCTTCGCTCCCGTCCATCACGTACAACGCGAACAGCGCATAGGCGGTTTCCTCGAATGTGGACGCGCGACCGGCGCCCCAGCCGCCGTCGTCGCGCTGCGCCTGCAGCAGCGCCGCCAGCGCGCGCTCGTCGCGCCACTGGGGCTTGCCTTGCGCCAGCGCAGCGATCGCATGCGCGGTGGGATACAGCCACGAAACGTGCCATTTTTCGTTGTCCCATAGACCGTGCGTGTTGCGATTGGCCTCGACGTAGGCGCTGGTGCCGGCGGCGGGCTTTCCCAACAGTCGCAACGCATGCAGGGCATGGATGTTGGTCGACACCGAGGCATTGCGCTCGCCGGGGAAGGTGACGAACAGCTCGCCAATTTCGAAATGGCGCAACGGATCGACCGCCGGGTCGCGGCCTGCAAGGCACAGGACGCACAACGCAACGGCGGTGTCGTCCGCATCGGCCGCGAAGTGCAAGGCCGGTCCCAGACCGCGCACGCCCAGACGGGCGTCGAGCTGCGCGATGATCACGCGCACCGCCTCGGCGAGCGCGGGATGCGCGAACAGCCCGGCCAGATGCAGGGTGTACAGCGACCAGCATGGCTCGAACACATTGATCGGCCAGACGTTGGGAACGACACCTTCGATGCCGCTGCGCGTCGCCCGCGATGCCGCCTGCAGATACGCGTCGGCGCGCGCGGCCTGCGGCGTGCTCCCCTGTGTCACGGCGTGCGCACGACACGCCGCGGTGGCCGCCGGACTGATGCCGATGCTGCCGTCGTCATCCGGGCATGCGGTGGTTAGCGACGTGCCCCAGGCTTCCCAGGAGTGCAGCAACGGATGGCCGCTCGGCAACGTCGCCACCGCCCCCAGCTTGACTAGGCACGCTTGCCGCAACGGCAACAGCGCCGAGTGGCGCGGAAACGCCACGCCGCCCAGCAAGGATGCGGCCTCGCCGCACAACTGCGGCAGGATCAGCTCCGCGCCGATCGGCGCGTCTTCCGGCACCGTCTGCGCGTAGGGATCGGGCTCGCGCTCGAGGAACCGGGTTGCAGCCTGGACTGCGTCGGCAGCGCCGGGAAGACGATCGGCACGCTGCAATGCCAGCAACGCCGCCCAAGTGGGCGCATGGCGGAACAGCGGGAAGTCCGATTTTCCCCATCCTCCATCGGCCTGTTGCTGCGCGATGAGCCACGCGTATGCGTCCTGCCGACCGGTGACGTTGCCGCGGAACTGTAGAGCTCGCGCCGTGTCATAGACGGACGGGCCGACGCTGCCGCCGTCGCTCATCTCGCTCAGCAGGTGGCGCAATTCGGAAAGGATCTGTTCAGACAGCGCGTTCACTCGGGATGTTCCTTCTGCAGACGGTTCGGGCAGACGCCGCGCACGTCGCCGCAGGCCCGTCGCGGCCCGGCGCATGGGCGGTGCCGGACGGTCGCCCTGCTCCGGCGCGGCGACGCGCCGATGCTGGCGCCGGTCCGCCGCATAGGCTTGCGCGCAGCGCGCCGCGGCCGTGCTGGGCAACCGCTGCGATCGGCGCCGCGGACTCGGACACAGTGCAGCATGCACCGCTGCCGCCGGGCGATCGCAGCGGCAGGGGCGACTCCATGCGGACGGGCGCGCTCATGCGCATGGCGCGTGCTTGAACAGATACGCGTTGGCCCGCTGCAGCATCTGCGCCAACCGTTCCGCACGAGGGCCCAGCGGAGCGATGGCCTCCCCGGCGTCGCGCAACAAATCCAGCGCGAACTGGCGCGCTGCCTGCAGCCCCATGATCGACGCGCAGGTCGGCTTCTGCGCCGCCGCGTCCTTGCCGGGGGTCTTGCCCAGCGTCGCGGTATCAGCTGTCGCGTCGAGAATGTCGTCGACCACCTGCAACGCCAGGCCGAAACAGGCGGTGTAGCGATCGAGCGCACAGTACAGCGCAGCGTGCGCGGCATCCTCCGCGATCGCGCATAGCGCGCCCATGCGAACGGACGCGCGCACTAGCGCTCCGCTCTTCATCCGGTGCATCGCCACGATCCTGTCCAGCTCGACGTGCTTTCCGACCAGCGACAGATCCATGGCCTGCCCGCCTGCGGCACCCTCGGCGGACACCGCCTGCGCCAGTTCGCGCACGAGCGCGATACGGTTGTCGCCCGGCGCATCCAGGCTCGCCAGGGTCAGGAAGGCGTGCGCCTGCAGCGCATCGCCGACCAGGATCGCAGTGGCTTCGCCGAACTTGACGTGCACGGTCGGGAGGCCGCGGCGAAGCACGTCGTCGTCCATCGCGGGCAGGTCGTCGTGGACCAGGGTACAGGCATGCATCATCTCGAGGGCGGCGCCGACGTTGTCGAGCATGTGCGCCGGCGTGTCAGCCAGTGCGCCGGCAGCCAGACAGAGCAAGGCGCGGGTGCGCTTGCCGCCATTCAAGGTGGCGTAGCGCATCGCCGCCATCAGCTCGGTCTCACCGTTGTCTTCGGCGCAGAGAAGACGCGCCAGCGTCTGTTCGACCCGCTTTGCGCCGTCCTGCATCCAGATCTCCGGCAGCAGCCTGCCGGACGCGCCGCGCACCTGCGCGCCCAATCCGCCGAGCGCGGAAACGCCAGTTCGGTCGTCCTGTAGCGTAGAACCGGTCTGCATGTTGTTCATGTCCTTGTACCTGACACGGCCACGGCGAGCGCCGAGCCGCCGCGGTGTTGCCGGCGTCGCACCGAGCGCACGCGCCGAGTGCAGCAATGCCGCGCGTCGCCGGCGCCGCTGCCTCGCCACACGGGGATGCGATGCCAGCTCATGAGAATTCGATGCGGATTGTCATGGACGGATGTGCGGTCGGGTAATAGCGCCGGCCTTTTTCGACGCCGCTCAGCAACCGCGGCCGCACCCCGGCCTTGTGCATGGTCAGCGCCAAGGCGATGCAGAACTGCACCAGTTCCAGCCATACCAAGTGGTAGCCGATGCAGACGTGTGGGCCGGTACCGAACTGCAGCATGTCCACCGGCTGGATCGGCTCCGTGCGTTGCAGCCACCGCGCCAGGCGGAACTGATCAGGCGCCTCGTGCAGCAGCGCCGAGGTCGAGAAATGGAGCAGCGGGATGCACAGATGGGTGCCCGCGGGAATGCGCCGTTGGCCGAGTTGCAATTCCTGCAGCGCGCGACGCGGCAGGAGCGTGGCCGTCGGATGCACGCGCAGCGTCTCGCGGAACAGCGCCTCGGCGACCGGACACTGCGCCAGGTCCGCGTGCCGGGTCGGCACCGCGCCCACGCGTTGCGCCTCCTCGACCAGGGCGTCCCACAGCACAGGCTGCCGCGCCAGCTCGATCACCATCCAGGCCATCGTCGAGGCAGTGGTGTCGTGACCCGCAAGCAGCAGCAAGCGGATATTGGCGACCAGGACGTCATCGGAGAGCGCATCTTCGCTGCGATCGAAAGCGCTCACCATCTCGTTGATCAACCCCGTGCGCGCGGCATGCGCGCGCACGTCGCGGACGAACTGGCGCAACTGCGCGTCGATCCAGTCGCGGGCGGCGCGGCCGCGCCGCAAGGGCAGTCCGGGCAGGTCGACTGGGGGCGCGACGATCAACTGCACCACTTGCCGGTACTTGCGATGCCATCCCGGCAGGTCCTGCGCGGGGATTCCCATGAGGCTGAAGATGAGCTTGAGCATCAGGTCGCCGGTTTCGCGCAGGATGGTTACGTCGCCGCGGTCGCGCCACGCCTGCACCCGTGCCCGGATGACGGGCACGAACAGGTCGCCGATGCCGGCCTGGGTCAGCCCCTTGGGCAGGAACGCCGCCTTGATCGCATCGCGCGCCTGCCGGTGCGCGCCGCCGTCCTGGGTAACCAACGTTCCGCCAAGCAATTCGGGCGCGATCTCTTCGATCAGCGCCGAGGACACGTCCTTGTGCCGGAGCAGTGCGAACGCATCCGGATCCACGCAGGTCATCAGGTGTCCGGCAGGGCCGAAATCCAGCCAGAAGTGGCTGCCCAGCGTCCGTTCCGCGCGCCGCAGCAGGCGCGGCAGGTCGCAGACGATGGCGGGAAGATGCCCGACCAGGGGGAAAGCGCCGGGCACGACCGGGATGTCCTGCCGCAGCCGGTGCCGACGGTCCAGCGGGTTGAGCAGCATGTCCATCAGCAGCGCGGCGCCGCGGCCGCTTCGGCGGTGTGCCGGCAGGCCGCGCGGCGCGGCTGTTGCCACCGTCGGCGTACGTCGGCACATGCGCCAGCATGCCGCCGTCGATGCACACGACCTGGCCGGTGATGAACGCAGCATCGTCGTAGAGCAGGAATGCCATCAGCGCGGCCACGTCCCTCGGGGCAGCCGACGCGCGGCAGGAGCTGGTGCCGGCGCAGATGCCGTTGCATGCACTCGTGCAGCTTGGCGAGGAGACGCTCCGTCATGACGAGACCCGGCGCAATCGCGTTGCAGCGGATCTGCGCATGACCGTACTGGGTAGCGAGCGAGGCCGACAGCATTTTCATCGCCGCCTTCGACGCGGCGCAGGACGTCTGCGCGGTGTCACCGCTGAGCCCCTGGCACGACGACATGTTGACGATCGCACCACCGCCGCGGGCATATGGCCTGCCGGCAGCAGAGCAGCATGGCGCGCAGATTGGTCGCCATGTTCTGATCCCAGACCGCCAGGTCCAGGTCGAGGATCGCACGGTGGCGCGGGGTCAGATGCATGTCGCTCCACCAGCAGGTCGACCCCAGCGAAGTGCCGCTCCGCAGTCTCGAGCAGCGCTGCGCGCATCGGCGATGTCCATGGCCAGGGCCAGCGCGTGGCCCGCTTCGGCCGCGACCTGCGCGGTGCAGGCGATGGCCGCCGAGCCATCAATGTCGGCCACTACCACTCTGCCGCCCTCGCGTGCGATGGCGAGGGCGCATGCCTTGCCAACGGCGCCGGCGCCGGTCACCACGGCCACCTTGCCTTCAAACCGTGCCATCGTGTCCTCCTGGATTGCGTTGGTCTTTCGCGGCATGCCGCTCGGCCCCCGCAGGAGAAGGCGCAGGGCCGACGCTGGCGCGCTCGTCATCACCAGCGTCGCTTTCGATGACCCGAATGGCGGCGACCGGGCACTGGCTGGCCGCGAGTCGCATGGCGGCGTGCAGCGCCTGCGGGACCGTCGCCACGCACACTTCGGCCACGCCGTCGGGTTCGCGTTGGCGAAAGGTGCCCGGCAGCGTCAGCACGCACTGCCCGCTGGTTGCGCACATATCCTGGTCGACCAAGATGCGCATCTCAGCCCCCCTGCGCATGCAGCCGCACCGGCAGCGCGCGGAACGTCCTAAGGAACTCGGAGGTCTCCCGCGTCGGCGGCTCGGCCAATGCCAGCGTGGGGAAGCGCGCCTGGATCCGCGGCAGGCTCTCGGCCAACTGCACCCTGGCCAGTTGCGCACCGAGGCAAAAGCGGATGCCGTGGCCGAAGCTCAGCATGATCTTCCCGTCGGTCGACATGCCAGGACTGGTGCCGTAGAACCGCGCGGGATCAAAGCGGTCGGGATCGGCGAAGGCGTCCGGGTCGCGATTGCCGGCCGCGATCAGCACGCGCACGTCCGCGTTCTTCGGGATCACCACGCCGCCCAATTCGATGTCGCGCTGGGCGATACGCAGAGTGGCGCTGAACATGACGGGCGAGTCGCGGCGCAGGACTTCTTCGACGAATGCCTTCACCCCCACGGCGTCTCCCTGAAGCCAGTGCCGCTGTTCGGGATACGCCAGCATCGCCAGGACCGCATGGTCGATGGTCGCAGCAGTGGTTGCGAAGCCGCCCAGCAGCATGCCCCAAAGCATGCTGATCAATTCCGCATCCGACAGCGTGTCGGCATCGTCGTCGTGTGCGCCGACCAGCATCGACACGATGTCGTGGCGGGGATCGGTGCGCTTGCGCTGTATGAGGTCGCCGAAGTAGGCCTGCACCCTGGCGCTGGCCGCGTCCGCCGTGGCGAGCTGGGCGTCGCTGGCGTGCGGGCCCAGGCCTTTCAGAATGGGGTCAATGACGGCGGCGAGCCCGAACATGTCGTCCTGGGGCATGCCGAACAGTTCGGCCAAGACCAGCATGGGCAAGGCCAGCGCGAATTCCCGATGCAGGTCCACCGCCTCCCCGCGCTCCAGCGCGGGCGCCATGCCGTCCAGGCGCGCTGCGACGATGCGCGCGATGCTCGGCCGCAGGTTGTCGATCTGGCGCATGGTGAAATCGGGCGAGATCAGCCGGCGCAGACGCGTATGCGTCGGCTGGTCCTTCATCGCTAGTGTAGACGCCAGCAGATTGAGTGATAGGCTGGTCGCCGCACGCGGGAAGTGGCGCGCCAGTTCGCCCGGCGCCGGTGCCCGAAACGCATCGCCCGTGGCCGTGAGCGCCCAATAGATGTCGGCGTGGCGGCTCAACAGAAAGAGGCCCGACGCCGCGCGATGCACCGGATCGTGCTCGCGCAACCAGTGCATAAACGGATACGGGTCGTGGATGCGCGCTGGCGACGCCAGTTCGGCGAAGGCGTCCCGGCATGCTGCCGTGGTTTCTTGCACGTCCATCTTGGTTACCTGTTGGCTGGCTGATCTGATCGGCGCGCGCCAGGCGCGCCGGCAAATTGCGGAGAACATCGCGATTCCCGGCGGCGTCCGAGCATCACCAGAGCACCGGGAACCCCTCGAACCCGCCAGTGATGATCTCCTTGCGCAACTTCGCTCCTTCGGGCGCCACGGCCAGGCGCAGCGCGGGAAAGCGCGGGAAGATCGAACCGAACACCACCTTGAGTTCAAGCCTGGCCAGCGCCACGACGATGCAGTAGTGCGGGCGGCGAGCCTGTTTGTTAGGGGGCGATTTCGCCGAGGCCCCCTTCCCATAGAATGCTATCTGATGCGGATTTGCCATTTTGCTTTTCTTTCTTCGTTCCATCGATCGCGGTGTCATCCACGAAATGAAGGTCGGTCGGCGGCTCCCAGCTCGCAACGAAGGGTTTCAAAACTCGTGCCAATTTGGCCGACCCAGCAGAAGAAAAGATTGTGATTGCTTTTCAGCGGATTAGCCTGAGGCCAGACAAGAGCTCGGCGAAATAGGCCGGTGTCGCGGACCAACAAAGGCGACAGGACAGTGTCGGATAGTCATCAGACGTCAGACCGGCGACACCTTCTTTATCAGTTCTCCTGAATGACGATTCCAGTTGCTTAGTATATCCGGCCTCTCGCCGCTGTTGCAGCCAAGCCATGATGAGATCCACGCACGCCGTTCCCAATAAATGGTTGGGGCACGAAGCCCGCTTTTTGCACAGGGTTTACGGTATGCTGATCCACTGTTTCGTCATCACTATTCGCGAGCCTTGCGATCGAGCTAGAAGCGTCAGGTAAACGCGGGATCTCTGCGTTCGTTGCCAGAACAGCATCTGTTCGAAGCGCTAACAAAGACAGTGCTCCAGATCGACTTCACGTCGGTCGTCATGAACGGGATGCTAGAATTCTAGCTCTTCGCGGGAGCGCTCCACGTCGATCTCGCAACATTGGTAAGCCGCGCCGTACCCGCAATCGTGCTTGCCACTTCGCCACCATCACGTCGACGTTTATCGTTGGCTTTCTATTCTGGCAGGCCGCTGGTCTCCTTGGTCAGTCGCTGCCGCTGTCCTGGGCGCTGGTGTTTGGCGCGCTCATCGGCCTGACCGATGCGGTGGCGGTCATACGCTCAAAATGTAAAGGCACCTGAAAGGTCGAGATGCAGGGCGAGTCACTCTTCAACGACGGTGTCGGCGTTGTCGTTTTCACGATCCTGCCGGCCTTCGCCGCGGGGGCCCATGCGAGGTCGCGGCCGATTCGGAAACTGCCGGCTTCACGCCAGAACAGGTAGGATCTGGGCGTTCCCTACCAGCTACTATCTGACAACTGGCTCGTCGATCTCGTCGGAGAAAGCTAAGTCAACCAGGTGGTGTGTGGGTCTGACAGTTTGTTGGGCACACCCGGGCGCAGGCGCTGCAGCCGATGCAAGCGCCTTCGTCCTTCAGCACCATGACCTTCTTTTCGAGCTCATCGTCGTCCTCGTCGAGATCGATGATCTCGCCACCCTCACTTAGCCCCTTCAGCGTCATGACCTCACGGCCGCAGATCTTGTAGCAGCGGCCGCAGCCGATGCACTTCTTGGGATCGATAGCAACCAGGTAGTCCGGCCTCCAATTGCGACCGTCGCGGGTCCTGAATGACATGGCTAACCGTCCGTTATGTTTTGTCCAGCGCCTGGAGATATTGGCGTTTGCTTTCGAGCTCGCTGAAGGCAGCGTGGGCCTTCTGGGCCACGCTCAGGATCGACGACCAGTTGACCGGCAGCTCCTCGGAGAGGTCGTGGAGGTCCATCTTGGCCTGAGTCGCCTTGGCCGACAGCTTCTTTATTTCCGCTTTCAGAATTTCGATGTCGCTCACACTTGCCTCAACAACTCGCCACTTCCGGGAACTTACGGATCATCTGAACGCCACTGTTGACGAATTTGTCGCCTTGATTGGCGAGATCAGAGAGATGGTCGAAACCAAAGCGATGCACGTCGCGCAGGTGCTTGCTCACGACAACGAGCCGGCCGCCGATCAGCACGATCCGACCGAACCCTTCGTGATGCATCTTCAGCATTGGCGAGATCATCACACCGGTCGCCTTCTCGATCGAGAGCGCAACGGCGTCGAAGAACAGCTCCAGCCGCCATGTCGTGTCCGGGTCGGGATTGCCGACGATCGGCAGCGCACGGCGCTTGCGCTTGTCGAGAACGTAGGGTTCGAGCAGCTCGAGATCCGTTTTGCCCTCCCAGGCGCCGTGGGTGTCCTGGGCGCGCCAGATCTTGATGAGCTCTTTCAGAAATGGCCCCTCCGCCGCGGCGGCGGCTGGAGTGACTTCAGACGGATCGGCCATCTTTGTTCCTTCAGGCTTCGAAATCCACCGTACGTTCACGGCTTTTGGTGAGCAGCTTCCGCAGCCAGGGCGGCGGCGACCCCTTCAGCACGGTTTCGAGTTTGACGCAAAGATCGTGGATGGGCTCTGGCTGCAGCACCTTCATGGGATGGATGTTCCTGGCGACGACTCGCGCAGCACCCGAGCCGCCAATCGCCGCAACATAGAGGATTGCGCACTCCCTGATCGCCTCGATCTTCGGCGCGAGCTTATCCTCATTGCCGTCTTCGGTGAGGTCACCGTCGAACTGGATCGCCCCAATAAACCGATGCCCGTCCGGGTCGACCTCGTAGATCGCGATGTTCTTGGCCCAGCCGAAGTGGGCATCGACGTGCTTCAAGTCCTGAGTGGCGAATGCAACTTTCATCCGGGTTGTTTTCTCTACCTGCTCAATGCAACTGGGGCGGATTGGCCTGCGGCCCGCCGCAGGTTGATCGCCAGGTGTCGGGCGTCGGCCCATGGTTGGCTTCGCGGTCGGTGATGATCAGATTGGCGATGTCAAAGATCAGATCGCGCGTGCCGCGATAGCCAGCGATCGTGAGGTGCGCAGCGCCAACGCGATCGAACATCGGAAAGCCGACCCGGAAGAACGGGACATTGAGTCGCGAAGCGGCCTGGCGGCCATGTGAATGCGACATCAAGAGGTCGCAGTCACGCGACCTGGCAAGCTCTTCAAGATCCTCCAGATCGCCGATCAGGACGTCCTCGGTCCTGACCCGCTGGAGCACCGGTGAGTTCGTCGTCGTCACCGCAGCACTTACCTGTGCGCCCATTTCGTGGAGCAAGCTGGAGAGATCGAATAACAAGTCCGGCTCGGCGCCGATCGCGAGCTTGCGGCCGCCGATATGGAAATGTGCATCCAGCATGGCGTCTGCCAGCTGTCCACGCTGCCGGCGATATTTCCAGGGCACCGACCGGCCGCTGATCTGGCTCAGGAAGGCGATGAATTCGTCATTTGGGACAAGGCCACAGAGCCGCTCGAACAGGCGGAACGGCGTGCCTGTCCGCACCTGCATGGCCTCGGCCGCACGGCGCATTTGTGCTCCGATCGCGATCGTCCAGGCCACCTGCCCCATGGTCGCAATCTCGTCCACTCCAATGCCCCCGATCGTGGTGGGCGTGAATTCGTCGGGGATGTGACCGTCCAGCGAACCGGCAACGTCCGGCAGGAACGAGGGCTTGAGCCCAAAATCCTCAAAAATCGTGCGAAGCTCGTCGAGATCGCCGGGCGTGAGGTGACAACCAGGTAGTACGTTGACGCGGGAGATATCGCGCGGTCTCGCTGTGTCGACCGGAGCCACAAGCACCTCGATCATCCGCGCCACTGTCTTGCCCCAGCCATCCTGAAAGGCATCCTTGAAATCCGGGGTCGAGACGTAGACAAGGGGGAGCTTTTCGAGCTTCGGATGCTTCTGTCGGATCAACCGGATGAAGGCTTCGACGTCATCGCCGTTGGTCTCGGTGACGCCAGTCGAATTGATGCCAATGATCTCGGGCTCGACCCGATTGTAGATGTTGAGGATCGCCTGTTCGAGATTCTCGTGGCCACCGAGCACGGTGGCAACCTCGCTCATGGCGGTCGTCTGCATCGGCACGGCTTCATTGAAATGGCGCACGAACAGCGTCAGCCCGAAGGAGGTGCAACCTTGCGGGCCGTGCAAAAGCGGCATCGCGCCGCGCAGGCCCAGGAAGGCAAATGAGCCGCCGATCGGCTGGCTCATTTTGAGCGGATTGACCGAACAGGCTTTCTTCGAGGTCGTGACGATCGCCATGTCGTTCCCCTACTCCGCCGCCTGCAGTGCCGGGGGCTGCAGATCGGAACGAATGTCCTTACAAGCAACGCACCGTGCGGTGGAATTGGTGCACGGCCTGGCGGGCTTGGCGAGATTCGGGCCATGCGCCTCAATCGCGCTCTCACCACCGCCGGCCTCACCTTCATTGGAGGAACTTATCGTATTGACGCCGTTCTTGCTCGCGTCCCGAACTGGATCAGCGGCTTGCGCATACATCTGCGCAACTGTCCTTGCCTGACGCTTCCGGTCGAACTCATCCCATGGCGCGGGTTGGCGGAGCTGATCCCATATCGGATTGTAGAGCGCTTTCTCGATCTCCTCCATGAGATTGACAATCCCGATATACCCCATGTAGGCGTGGCAGCGCTCCTGGTTGATATCGAGCCACGGCATCGCCGCCTTTAGTGCGACGAATTGCGACTTGCCGCCGGAGAGCATGATGTCGGCTTTTGCGTCCTTCAGCATCTTGTAGATCTCGCGAGGCGACATGTCCTCGATCATGTGGGCGTCCTGGCCCATTAATTCCTTGATACGTTCCTTGTCCTTCTTGGTCGATTTCTTCACGGACGTGCCGACGATCTCGAGCCCGGCCTCTTGCAAAGCGGCCACCATCGACCAGGATTTCACGCCACCGGTGATGAGAACAACCCTCTTGGCGGCAAAGCGTGGTTTGAAACGTTCAATCGCAGCCCAGGCTTTGGTCTCTTCGCGTGCGATCAGGGCTTGCGTGCGCTCCATCAGCTCAGCCGGCGCGCCGCGTTCGATCAGCATGCGCGCGATCTGGCGCAGTGAATCGCTGGAATCCTCAATACCGTAGAACGAGCCTTCAAAAAACGGGATGCCGTAGCGCTGCCTCATCTTGCGTGCGACGTTTATCATTGCCTTTGAGCAGACCATCATCGCGGCTTTGGCTCGGTGCGAATAAGCGACCTCGCGATACTTGCCGTCCCCCGAGATGCACGACAGGACCCGGATTCCGAGCTCATCGAGCAGCGGCTTGATCTGCCAGAGTTCGCCGGACAGGTTGTATTCGCCGATGATGTTGATGTCATACGCAGTGGTGTAATCGGGCTCTCCGGTACCGATGACGTGCTCCAGCAGTGCTTCGCCCGCGAGCTTGTTGCCAAGGTTCTTCGACCCCACAAATCCCGGTGCATTGATGGGAATGACCGGTTTGCCAAATTTGGCGGAGGCCGCCTTGCAGACCATATCGATGTCGTCACCGATCATTGCGGGCACGCATGTCTGGTAGACGAAGATGGCCTGCGGGTCGTATTTCTCTGTGATCTCCTTGACTGCCCTGTACAACCGCTTCTCGCCGCCGAACACGATGTCGGTCTCGCTCATATCTGTGGTGAAGCTTCTGCGCCACAGATCGGAGCCGGAGGAGGCGGAACCGCGATTGTCCCAGGAATTGCCCTCACAGGCGATTGGACCATGCACAAGATGGGCAACATCGGTGAAGGGCTGCAGTGCGACTTTGGCGCCATCGAAGGCACACCCACCGGCGACGCCGCCCGGCTTCAGCTGCTTGGTGCATCCATTCTTGCGCTCGACGTTCGACTTGCTCGCGTTCCTGGCGCAGCCCGGTTCGTTAAAGACGTCCTGTATGGTCGTGGGAAGCGAAGTCATGGCGTCTCTTTCGGGGATGTCAAGACATTCGCACAGACCAAGAGGATGGTCCGGCGGATAACCCGGGATCCCCGCCACAGCGCCGCTGTTCCTGCGGACAATGAGGCGGGGCGCTCGCCTCAACGTATGATGTCGAAGCTGTAGTCTGTCTTGCCAACTGAGCTGGTTTTTCGATCGATCTCATCAAAGATCTTGTCGAGAATCTTGACCAGCACATTCATGCTACCCTGATAGCCCCACACTGGATAACGATGGTGATGATGGCGATCGAAGATGGGAAACCCGATGCGGATTAGCGGCGTTCCAGTGTCACGCTCGAGATACTTGCCATAGGTGTTACCGATCAGGAAATCGACTGGTTCTGTGAACAGGAGCGAACGCATGTGCCAGAGATCCTTGCCCGGGAAGGCGCGGCAGTTTTTACCGAACGGCGAGCTCGCGAACAGCGCCTGCATCTTCTGCTCCCAGGCCTTACTTCCGTTGGTCGAGAGCACGTGCGTCGGCTCAGCGCCAAGCTCCAGCAAGAATGCGGCCAGGCCATAGCAGAGGTCGGGATCGCCGTAGATCGCGAACTTCTTGCCGTGAACATGCGCGCTAGAGTCAGCCATTGCGTCTACCAGACGCCCGCGCTCCCGCTCCAGCGCATTGGGAATTGCCTTGTTGGTGATACGCGACAGCGTCATCAGGAAATCGTCCGTGGCGCTGACACCCAGCGGGTGATTGAAGGCGACGACCTCCTGGTCGTGCCCCTTGATGAAGGGCAACGTCTTCTCCGTACAATATTGCTGCATGGAAATGGTTGCCTTCGCATGGACTGCGTTCGCGGCATCCTTTAGTGTGGTGCCGCCATCATACATGCGGAACTCGCCGTCGGTGGGGGTATCGAACACATCGCTGTTATCCGCGAGGATCGTGTAGCCGATCCCCATCAGCTCGAAGATGCGCTTGATCTCACGGATGTTTCCGACAGTGTAGCCATCGAAGCCACCGATGAAGTTGATCCAGTTGTTCGCTTTGCGCTGGAGTTTAGGCGCCGTGCCGGCTTTGCCATCCCAGAAATGCTCGAGGATGCCCTTGAGCGTGTTGTCGTAGCCCGTAATGTGGCTACCGACGAATGCAGGAGTGTGAGCGAATGGTACGTCGTAGTCCGCGGGGACTGAACCTTTTTCCTTTGATGTTTTGATGAAGGCGTTGAGGTCGTCGCCAATGACTTCCGCCATGCAGGTCGTGGCGACCGCGATCATCTTCGGCTTGTACATGTTGTAGCTGTTGGCAAGCCCGTCGGTCAGGTTGTTGAGCCCCCCGAACACAGCCGCGTCTTCCGTCATGGACGAGGAGACGCACGAGGTCGGCTCCTTGAAGTGCCGCGACAAATGGCTGCGATAATACGCGACGCAACCCTGGGAGCCGTGGACGAACGGCAGTGTGCGCTCGAACCCGAGCGCGGCGAACACCGCACCTAGCGGCTGGCAAGCCTTCGCCGGATTAACAGTTAGCGCCTCGCGGGCGAAGTTCTTCTCGCGGTATTCGGGCGTCTTGGACCATTCTCTGATACGGTCGACTTCGGCGGGATCGTGCGGATTCTCAAATAGCGCCTTCTTATTGGCCAGCATCTGCTGGTATTCGTCTCCCCGGAAAAGCTCAGAGTGGTCGAGGATGTGTTCGGCGTTCTGTGTCATCATGGCACTCTTCAGGTTCTTGTGTTCGTTCTCCTGCCCTTCCCTCCTCTGCGGAAGAAAGGGCCCGAGCGTCGGCTTTCCTATTCCGCCGCCATGAGGCTCGGCCGCGGAGCGTCCTTCCATGGTGCGCTGGTCTTCCCCCAGATCGGGGAGTTGATTGCCATGTCCATGTCTCGGGCGAAGATCGCGAAGCCGTCATAACCGTGGTAAGGACCCGAGTAGTCCCAGGAATGCATTTGGCGGAACGGCACGCCCATTTTTTGGAAGACGTATTTTTCCTTGATACCGGAGCCGACGAGGTCGGGCCGGATCTTTTCTACGAAGCGCTCGAATTCGTAGCCGGTGACGTCGTCGTAGATCAGCGTGCCGTCCTTGACGTAGTGCTGGGCGGTGCGCTGATAGTCGTCGTTGTGACCGAACTCATAGCCTGTGCCGACAACATCCATGCCGAGGTCCTCATACGCGCCGATGACGTGGCGAGGACGTAGGCCGCCTACGAACAGCATTACGGTCTTGCCATCGAGCCGCGGCCGGTATTTCGCGGTCACCGCATCGACCAGCGGCTGATATTTCGCGATGACGCGCTCGGCGCCCTCCTTGATCTTATCATCGAAGAAGCTTGCAATTTTGCGCAGCGACTCCGCGATTTTGGAAGGCCCGAAGAAGTTGTACTCGCACCAGGGAATCCCAAATTTTTCCTCCATGTGCCGTGAGATGTAGTTCATCGAGCGATAGCAATGCAATATGTTGAGCTTCGCTTTCGGCGTCGCCTCCAATTCAGCGAGAGATCCATCCCCGGACCACTGGGCGATGACGCGCAGGCCCATTTCTTCGAGCAGGATCCGTGACGACCAGGCGTCGCCGCCGATGTTGTAGTCACCGATGATGGCGACGTCATATGGGGTCGGCTCAAATTTAGAGCTGGCTTCTGGGGCGCTCTTGTCGAAGATCCAATCTCGAACGGCGTCGTTCGCGATGTGATGGCCGAGCGATTGTGACACTCCACGAAAACCCTCGCACCGCACAGGCACGATGGTTTTGCCGCCATATTGCTTTGACTTTTCTCTGGAGACTGCCTCGATATCGTCACCGATCAAACCAATTGGACATTCGGACTGAATGGTAATGCCCCTGTTGAGAGGAAACAGCTCCTGCAGCTCGTCGATGAGTTTGGTGACCTTTTTATCTCCGCCGAACACGATATCCTTTTCCTGGAAATCGGAAGTGAACTGCAGTGTCACGAACGTGTCGATGCCGGTCGTGCCGACGTAGTAGTTGCGCCGCGAGCCCCATGAGTACTGACCACAGCCGACCGGACCGTGGCTAATGTGGATCATGTCCTTGATCGGCCCCCAGACCACGCCCTTGGAGCCCGCGTAGGCGCAGCCGCGGATGGTCATTACGCCCGGAATGGACTTGATATTGGATTTGACGCCACAATCCGACTTTCCCGCCTCGTGAACACTCAGATGCTTGGCGCGCCTTTTGGCGGTCTTCTCTGGGTAGACCTTCAACACCTCATCAATTAGCTGCTTGTTGCGCGCCTTGATCTCTGCGACGCTTTCGGTAGTTGATCGGCTCATACAAATTTCCTTTCCATTGTCGTCTCAAATGAAGAAGCGACGCTTTTCCGGTAGATCGACGGATTTCCGATCCGGCGTTGCGGTGTAAAGCGTGCAAATCTCCCTGGCCGGTCCTACCGAACGCAACTTCGCGGGCTTCCGGATCCAGCGGCCGATCAGGATGTTGCAGCTCATCTCGGCTAAGCGCTTGCGAGCACCATGTGTGACGCTGTTGATTTGTCGACGGAATCGCTGACCAAGACGCGTCTCGGTGATGTCATGCCTGCCCTCCAGCGATTGGTCATATCGGCTTCTTTACTCGCTCGCGTGCCATCAGGGGCGGCCTGCCCGTCTGCATGTCGTGCAAAGGGCTGACAGCCGCCTGTTGCGCAGGGGTCTGCAACGAGTGTGCCAGTGCTGGTTGAATACAAAAACCCACGTCTGTAGAGCTAGATAGCTGATAGGATGCGGATTGTTATAAAACTGACCCTGCGTGGCACCGACAGGCTTACCCGCTAAAGCCCTGTCTGAAACAAAACAATCACTTGCGCTCTCCGCCAGCGAGATGGCTAAAGTCTTCCCCGCGCGCCGACGTCACTCCGGTGCGGCAGCTTTGCTTGGCGCACCCATCGAGCGATCGCAAACACGATCGGTTCGAGAGAGTTCAGCGCACGTGACCTTGCCCCACAGGCTTAATCCAGTGTGAAGTTTGCTCTGGCCCAAGACGAGGACCAGAGCATGAAGCGCAATCGTTTTACGGAAGAGCAGATCATCGGGATCTTGAAGGAGCACGAGGCCGGGGTTTCGGTGGCCGATCTGTGCCGCAAGCACGGTGTCAGCGACGCCAGCATCTACAAATGGAAGGCCAAGTTCGGCGGGATGGACGTCTCCGAGGCCAAGCGGCTGAGAGTGCTGGAGGACGAGAACACGAAGCTGAAGCGGCTCCTGGCCGACGCCATGCTGGACAATGCGGCGCTGAAGGACCTCTTGGGAAAGAAGTGGTGACGCCCGCTGGGAAACGGAAAGCTGTCGCTCATCTGGTGGATGCCCACGGAATGAGCGAACGGCGGGCGTGTAAAGCCATCGGCTGCTGCCGCATGACCATGAGATATCGGACGACCTTGGCTGACGATGCCAGCCTTCGTCAGCGCATGAGGGCGATTGCCCAGGAACGCCGCCGCTTCGGTTACCAGCGGCTGCATGTTCTGCTCAAGCGGGAGGGGTATCTGATCAACCACATGGCCTAATCGCACGCGCGAAGCTGAGGCAGAATGTTCTCCTCAGTGCAAACGAGGAGCATGTGATGACCCTTTATGTTGGTTTGGACGTATCGCAAAAGGAGACGGAAATTTGTGTGATCGACGGCGACGGTCGGCGCACTTGGCGGGGCAAATGCTCCTCGGAGCCGGAGTGCATCGCAATGGCGCTGCGCGAGCACGCTCCAGACGCGGTTCGGGTTGGTATGGAAACCGGGCCGCTGGCGATCTGGCTTTGGCATGGGCTGCGCGCTCTCGACGTTCCAATCGACTGCATCCACGCGCGCCATGTCGCGGCGGCGCTCTCGCTACAAGTTAACAAGACGGATGTGAACGATGCATTTGGGATCGCGCAAGTGGTGCGCTCCGGTTGGTACCGGCCCGTCGCCATCAAGAGCCTGCAGAGCTGTCGTATCCGAGCCCTGCTCTCAGCCAGAAGCGAACTCGTCGCGATTCGTACGACGCTTTACAATCAAATTCGTGGTCTACTGAAGACCTTCGGCGTGGTGCTCGCAGCCGGTAAGGGTGGAACGTTCGAGCGCGCAGTGCTCACGCGATGTCCGGAGGACCCCTTGATCCGAAGCGCCATTGACGCGCTGCTTGAGGCTTGGCGTGTTGCGGGAGAGCGCAGGCAGAGGCTCGATTCGCAGCTTCTACGTCTCGCGCGCACCGATGAGGCCTGCCAGCGCATGATAACGATCCCCGGTGTAGGCGCGATTACTGCATTGACGTTCACGACGGCCGTAGACGATCCTAACGCTTCTCCCGATCCACTGATGTCGGAGCGTTTCTCGGCCTGACACCTCGGCGCTATCAATCCGGCGAGGTCGATATCTCTGGCCGGATATCCAAGTCAGGCGACCGCATGGCGCGAAGCCTTCTGTTCGAGGCGGCCAACGCGCTCATGACGCGCGTGCGCAAAGATAGTGCACTCCGCCGTTGGGGGCAGCAATTGATGGCTCGGATCGGGTCGCGAAAGGCCAAGGTCGCCGTGGCGCGCAAACTCGCCATCATCCTGCACCGTATCTGGCTGGATGGCACGGAGTTCGCAGCTGCGCCGGCTAGCTGAGCCTAGCTAGCTAAGCCAGTATCTCTGTAGATCGTCCTGGAGGACGCTGGCCGGATCATCCCGTAACTTCTTGGGCGGCTTCAGACCGCGGGAATCACATGGGGAGATCCACTGGCGAGGGCCATGATGAGGCGGCACATTCTTCCGACCTCGAAGACGACAAGGTCCGGCACCCAGGGCAATTGACAGCGATTAGACGACAAAAAGCTCTTCCGGCTCTATCGGGAAGAGAAGCTGACGGTGCGCCGCCGTGGTGGCCGCAAGCGGGCGATCGGGACCAGGGCGCCGATCCTGGTTCCGATGACGCCGAACGACCGGTGGTCGCTCGACGTCGTCTCGGACCAGCTGACCGACGGTCGCCGCTTCCGCATCCTGACCGTCGTCGATGATTGTACCCGCGAGTGCCTGGCGCTGGTGGCCGACACCTCGCTCTCCGGCGTCCGCGTGGTGCGGGAGCTGGACCGACTGATGATCGAGCGTAGCACGCCGAAGATGGTGGTCAGCGACAACGGCAGCGAACTCACCAGCAACGTCATTTTCGCATGGGGCCGACCAGAGCCATGTCGCATGGCACTACATCGCGCCTGGCAAGCAAACCCATGCAGAACGCCTTCATCGAGAGCTTCATGTATAGACGGCCCCGCGGATGCGATGGATTTAGACAACATTTTGGAAAACGGTCGGGTGCGTTCATGTATACGGCCTGTTAGTGCGACCGATGCCATGGCCGCTGGCCCTGATGGAGATCGCGGATCGAGGCCTCATCAACGGGTCGCGCTTGCTGCGCTTAAAGCTCTGCCCTCAAATTCGCGTTGAGCGTTCATCGCCCGTCAGTGAAGCTTCGCATATTCTCCGTTTGGCAAATAGGGCCTGTGGATAGCCCACTTTATCTGCTTCGCGGCGCGAAATTGACGCTTTCCAGCCTTTGGCCAACGGCATGGGACAAAACAAACCCCACCGGGTGGACGGCGGGGGTCTGAAGCGAGCATGATGGGTGCGAGATCTACGGAGCGGCTCGGCTGCTCATCGTCGAGTCACTTCCAAAAAAGAGATTCTGGCCAATCTGTGAACTTCAATTCGAAGCTACGTAGGCCAGTAAGTTTGGTGGTGAATTTAAGGGTCTTCCCTGAAAGGGCTGCCAATGAGCCAGATGCGAACTTGAATACTGTCGTGCCGGAAGTTGCGACCGCAATGCCTTGCTCGCCTTCCATGCTAGAGAAGCCGGTCGCCTCGGAGAGTTGCCCAATTGCAACTCCCTCCAGCGCGCGGTGCAATTCCAGGGACGCTAGGTACGTTCCTTTATCAGCAGCCCACTCGCTGACCGACACTGCTGTAATCCCCGCGTCACTCGAGAGACCATCCGCGATCCGGCAGCCATATTGAACCGTGAGAATGACCCGCTCGTTCCGAACTCCGGCCGGCTCCTTATCGGCGGCAGTGATCGTGCACGCGTACCGCCTTGTGTCCGCAACCGCGCTCGCGCTTAGCCCGAGCAGCTCGAGAGCGGAACATAATGCAAAAGCGATAACGGCTCTTCTCATTCGGCTACACCTAGTCTGGAGTATCGTTCGCCTGCTCTGTACAATCTGACGCTACGGCCGATTCAAGCTTCTTGGATCGCTCTGTCGGATGAAAGCTACTCATGGTGACCGCGGTTTCGCAGAAAACGGCGCAATCGGTGTCCCCCCAGCCGTGGTCCTGGATGGGCGGCCCGAACGGTTTCATTATCGACGCTCACGGTGCGCCGCAGGCCAGCACATCGGTGAACCAAGGCCGAGGACCGGCGCATTTCAGTTCGGCGGCGGCCATGATGGGCGCGGCGGTCCGCGGCGACGGAGCCTACGTTTCTGACGCAGGCGCATGCGTTCTATGAGCCGACGCCATTTTGCGCGCCAATGACCCGCGGCAGGTCCCGAATTTTGCTTGACACTGTCAATGTAAAAGGAAACGTGGTCGTTAGGAGCCGTTCAAAGGCAGATTGCCGCTCAAGCAGGCGATCTTCGAGAACCTTACGCTCGAGATCACTTAGCTCGCTTTTAAGCCTTCTTCGACAGCGCCAAATGTCATTCCGCACGTTTCGGATCTCATTCAATCGATCGTCAATTGAAGCCATCACGGACACCATATCTAACTTGAACCAGCCATGGACAACTGGTCAATCACGTCGTTCCCTCGGTAAGACGCCGATGAGATCTCACGACGTGGCCATCTGCGGACATGATGTAAAGATCTCCTACCAACATGTCCCCTTGTACCGAAGTCTTTCACGCAAGAGCACGAAATGACCATTGCTTCTGCAGAAGTTCAGCGATTTTTGCGATCAGCGCGCAGGATTTCAAAAGCTGCCACCCGGCCGTGAGGGGGTCGAAATGGTTCTTATCCCAACCCACACGCGGCCCGATCAGGCGTCAGGCCGGCACTTAAGCTGGTGTCGAATGGGAGTATCCGAGTAAATCGGACGGTCGTACCGTCATACTCTGGGTAACAGTTTTGACACCGGCAACTGCCATGCCAGCGAACCCAGACGAGCCATGTTCAGGCCTCGGGGCTCGTCTGTTACAAACGAGGGATTTCGGCGGCGGCACGCAAAGAGCCGGCCCGGATATGAGGTCGGAGAGCCTTCAGTTGGCAAGGCGAGGCGAAATCGTGAGCGATGCGCACCGCCGGGCGCCTCGGCTCAGTGTCTCGCCGTAGGCCAGCGTAGATCTTTGTACCGCCGTCCCACGTGTGGCCGGCAAGCCTGGCGATTGGATCTCATCACAAAGCTTTCTGTGCGATGATGTCTAGCCGGGACTGGCGCTTGTCACATCTGTGACACTGTATGTATTCATCAAAACAAGACATCCGACGTTGTTCGGTAGCCCGGATTCGTTTTGTAACTAAATCAGCAGCTTGCATGCAGATGCAACTGGCATGGGGGTTGCTATTGTCCAGCGGCACCGTGAGCGCTGAGCGCGACCAGCGGTGCAACACGGATAGATCAACTTCGCTGGAGCGTATTGGCCACCCAATCGCTCAATGGAGAACCGATGCGGCCACTTATCCTTTTTCGGCACGCTTGTTGTTGTCAGATCGGCCATCATTCCGAAGGTTGAGGCGCTAGTCTGATCTACCAAGGTCGTGATCTAAGCTCAAAGCGAACTCGCGAATCAAATAACGGCTTAAAGCCTCTTGGGCGAACGCCGGCAGCGAGCACCTCGAAATCGAACATTTGATGCAGCCTCGCTTCACAGGATCCGGTGCATGCTGCGCCGGCCCGTTGAGGGAACAGAGTGTGGCATCGCTTTCGACTGTTTCCTTGATTCAATCAGAACTGATGAGGCGGGTGTATGAACAAATCGATCCGGGAGCTTCGGCTTGTCGCTGAAGCATCTGTTTTGGCGATTGGGCTGCTGATGTCGTCAGGAGCTAGCGCCGACGATGATCTGATGAGAACCGCCAGGCAGATCTTCCATCCGATCCCCTCAGTCATTCCTGCGGTAAAGGACAATCCAGTCACGCATGAAAAGGTCGAGCTTGGCAAGATTCTGTTCTTCGATCCGCGGCTATCGGCAAGCGAGATCATTAGCTGCAATACGTGCCACAATCTCGGCAGCGGCGGAGTCGATGCCGGTCCGACCTCAGTCGGTCACGGCTGGAAGGTCGGCCTACGTCGGGCCCCAACCGTCTACAACGCGGTGTTCAATGCGGCGCAATTCTGGGACGGACGCGCCGCGGACCTCAAGGCGCAAGCAACTGGCCCTGTGCAGGCGAGTGCCGAAATGAATGCGACTCCGGATCATGTGCTCGACACTTTGAACTCAATGGCCAGTTATGTCGTCTTGTTCAAAAATGCTTTCCCGAACGAGGCGAGCCCGGTCAGCTTTGAAAACTTTGCGAAGGCAATCGAGGCTTTTGAAGCCACCCTCATCACACCTGCGGCCCCGTTCGATCAGTATTTGGAGGGCAATACACATGCTCTCGATGATCAGCAGAAGTCAGGGTTGGCGCTGTTTATGGAAAAGGGATGCTCCTCTTGCCACAATGGAATCAATGTCGGTGGACAGGCCTACTTCCAGTTCGGCGTGATGAAGAAGCCGGACGCAACCCTGCTTCCGCAAGCCGATAAGGGCCGATTCGCGGTCACCAAGGCGGTCGGCGACGAATATGTCTTCCGCGCGGCGCCGTTGCGGAACGTTGCTTTGCGAGCCCCTTACTTCCATTCGGGCCAGGTTTGGAGCCTGAAGCAAGCTGTTGCCCTGATGAGTGAAATCCAGCTCGGCGCCAAGCTTAGCGACGGGGAAGAAAACGACATTGTGGCGTTTCTGAATTCGCTTACCGGGCGGCTACCTAAGATCGAGTATCCAATACTACCCACCCGTACGAACACGACGCCAAAGCCTTCAATAGACAGGTAGGATTAACAGCACCGGCCTCATGTCTTGCCGAATGAGAACAGATGCGGCGCAAGAACCCGGCGTCCCGCAATGACGTTAAAATGAATGATCCCGTGGTGTCACTCATAACCAAGCGATCGGGTAGGAGGAAGCCTCGCGGCCTCCCCCTCCCACACCACCGTACGTACGGACCCGTATACGGCGGTTCGTCAAGCACGATTGACATGGCGGTGCAGTCCAATGAGGAACAGCAGAGAGGTGCACGAAGAAGGCGGTGCGATAAGCATCGTTCATGTGGCTGGCCCCGGCATTCCACCATGGGCCGCGGCCGTTGAAGGTCGACCGCCATGCCCACCCCGGATCGAGCCCACGTTGCATCAAGCGCTTGGCACGTGTCCGTGGTCGCTTCCACGGGCGCCAAAGGCCGGCCTTGGGGTCGGACGAATAGTCTCCGCCAGCGTTGCGGTGCCGGCTTGCGAACGCGTCCCTCAGCGCCATCAAAAGGCGGTGAGCAAGAGAGCGCGCGATTCGCTGTCCACGCCGCGGATGCCCTTGGTCAGCAAGAGGCGGTCCACGATGGGCCCGAGCAGCTTCTCTAATTGTTTGGCCGGCCCTCTCCCACATCTCCGTTACGGCCGTCCAGTGAGCTTCCTGCTCGTCGTGACTCTCAGTGTCCGGCGTCCAGCCGACACCGGGCGCGTGAACCATGGCGACACTCCGGGCGCGGCTCTCGCTGTCCGCCCAGACGCTAGAGTTCGCCTGCTAAGGCTGTCGCTTGGCGGTGGGTCGGATGCATGGGAGCGTCATCGCGGACGGCCTGCCAAACACCCTCTAGATTGGCCACGGCGACTCCATGCGCGACTTCGCTTCGGGGGGCTCTGTCCGGGGTGCGGAGGGGAAATCGAACGGCCTGCGCTCTCGCTAGGCGTCACAAAAACGAAATCATCACCGAGCGGAATAGCCAGCTGAATGCCCGCAGGAAAGCGAGACCCGTCCGGCGCATCGGCCGAACAACCCTGAACAGCAATGTTACACCCCATTGTTACACAGTCGGAGCCAGCGCAACACTCTGAAAGAGCATAACTTCTTTGAATTGCTGCACATCAAGAAGTTGATGATGCCCAGGAAGGACTCTGACCTCCAAGTCATCGAACGGACAGCACTCCGGCCGAACGCGCCAGTCACGGCGGTCCGCGCCATGCCTGGCGCACCAAAAAAACCGGCCTCCTCCGGAGGCCGGGCGAAAGTCACGCAGGAAGGACGCTGCTTTGCGCATCGCACCAGCTTTCGCCGGTAGGGAGGACTTACCGGCGATCGATTTTCGGCGAGGGCATTCGCCGTCAAACAAGGAGGAACGGATATCACTCCGCGTGAAATCTGGAGCCGTTTGCCTTCCGCCCCTGTCGGAAACTTCACGACTTTCCACCACTCGCCCGCTGTCCGGTTGGGACGGCAGTGCCTTGATCGAGCTGGGATCCTGCGCGCAACCGGTTTGGCTGCCGTGCCCTGAAACACAAGCGGCAGTTTGCCGTCGCGCAGCAGCATTTGGCACGTCCCCAAAACCAACAACGCTCGATTACCTCTCCCGAAGGGCGTGCCAGGGCGTGAATTTCGTATGACGTTCCGTAAGGACCGTAAAATAGATTGTTGTGATGGGACGCACACGCGATGGATAAATGAAAAATAGCGCTGTGCTTCGCGTCGGGCGATAATGTTCGGAATATGTGACCTGATCGGGCATCGCCGGCATGCTGTCCGCCGTCGGATCGAGAACCGAGCTTGTCGCCGGCTGTATGCGACGGCCTCCGCCGGCGCCGGCCGGCATTCCCAGGCACTGGGAACTTTGGGAGCTCGCAAGGACATCGTAAGCCCCCAAAGCGCGTGCATCTTATTCACAAACGCGTTGGCGAAACGCTCCGCACCATCATGGCTCAGCCCGCAACTCGCGTGCGGCGGCCACCATATTGACGAGCGCGGGACGCACCTCCTCCCAGCTTCGAGTTTTCAGTCCGCAGTCGGGATTGATCCAGAGCTGCCGATCGGAAACTCGCTGCCGCGCCAACACAATCAGCTGCTTGATTTCCGCCGCTGCGGGAATGCGCGGTGAATGAATGTCATAGACGCCGGGCCCGATCTCATTGGGATATTTGTAGCTCTTGAAGGCCTCGAGCAATTCCATCTTAGAACGGGACGTCTCGATTGAAATGACGTCAGCATCCATTGCTGCGATCGCATCGATGATTTCGTTGAACTCGGAATAGCACATGTGGGTATGGATCTGAGTTCCGTCGGCGACAGCGGACGAGCAAACGCGGAAGCTGTCCACTGCCCAATCGAGATAGTTCCTCCACTGCGATTTGCGTAGCGGCAATCCCTCCCGCAACGCAGCCTCGTCGATCTGGATCATGGTCGCTCCAGCCGCCTCAAGATCGATCACCTCATCTCGGATCGCAAGAGCGATCTGACGGCATGTCTCGCTCCGCGAGATGTCGTCGCGGACAAACGACCAGTTCAGGATCGTCACCGGTCCGGTCAGCATAGCCTTGACGGGTTTCTTGGTCAGAGACTGCGCGAAGCGCCACCATTCAACGGTCATCGGCTTCGGCCGGGAGACATCTCCGAACAGGATAGGCGGACGAACGTACCGCGACCCATAAGACTGAACCCAGCCGTGCTTGGTGAAAGCGAATCCCAACAGCTGCTCGGCAAAGTATTGAACCATGTCATTGCGCTCGAACTCACCGTGTACGAGCACGTCCAGGCCGATATCTTCCTGCCACTGCACGGTACGGGCTGTCTCCGCTTTCAGAAGCTGCTCGTACTGCGCGTCATTCAGCGCTCCCCGCGCATGAGCCGCACGCGCATTCCGGACGTCGACCGTTTGCGGGAAGGACCCGATGGTTGTCGTTGGAAACATCGGCAATGCGAACGCGACCCGCTGGACGTCGGCACGCTGGGTGAACGCACTGCGACGGCGACGCATGCTATCGTCGATCGCGGCCATTCGTCCGGCGACATTCGCATTGTGGATCTCGGGCGATGTTTCGCGGGTCACGGCTGCGTCCTCGGAAAGCGCAAGTTCATCGGCCACCTCGGCAGCATGGCCGGCCAGCGCTTTGCCCAATATCGAAAGTTCCTTGAACTTCTGAACTGAGAACGCCAGCCACGTCTTCAGATTGGGATCGAGATCGGTCTCTAGCTCAATGTCGATCGGAACATGAAGCAGCGAGCAGGAAGGAGCAATCTGAACACGGTCCCTGCACAGCTTTTTGACCAAAGGGGCAAGTTGGTCGAGCAGCGCCGCAAGATTGGAGCGCCAGACGTTGCGACCATCAACCACGCCTAGCGAGACCACGAGATCTCTGCGGGCTGTGGCGACAATTGCGTCCAACTGGTCGGGTGCCCGAATCAGATCGACATGAAGCCCGGCAACGGGCAAGGCAAGGGCTGTTTCAAGATTGTCGCCGATAGCGCCGAAATAAGTGGCCAGCATGATTTTAAGGGCCGGCACAACCTTTGCGAAATGAGCATAGGCCCGGCGGACAGCCGCCCGCGACGCTTCGTCGATGTCCATCACCAGGCATGGCTCGTCGAGCTGAACCCATTCAGCACCGCACGAGGCTAGTTCGCGGAGCACATCGACATAGACTGGGAGGAGCCTATCAAGCAGCGACAGCGGATTGAATGCGGGATTTGCGCTTTTGCCGAGCTTCAGGAAAGTGACTGGGCCAACTAGGACGGGGCGCGTTTGGTAGCCGAGGCTTTTTGCCTCCTCATATTCCTCGATCGGCTTTCGAGAGGAATACTTAAAGATCTGATCCTGGTGAAATTCCGGCACCATGTAGTGGTAGTTGGTATCGAACCACTTCGTCATTTCCTGTGCGGCTACGCCTGGCCCATGCTGAGTGTGATCACCGTCCTGAGCGCCACGTGCCATGGCGAAGTAGGTCTTGAGCGACACAGGACCTTCGGTCCAGCCGTAGACGTCGGGAATGGCTCCGACCATTACGCTGGTATCGAGCACCTGGTCGTAGAGCGAGAAGTCATTCGAAGGAATGACCGTCACACCGCAGGATTTCTGCCGTGCCCAATTAGCGGCACGAAGTCCACTCCCCGCCTCGAGGAGCTCGGCTTCGCTGGAGTTTCCCGCCCAGTAGCTCTCGAGCGCGAACTTGAGTTCGCGTCGTGGGCCGATGCGTGACGTCCCCAATGTGGCAACGGGAAGCGCAAGAATAGACATAGATCAGACCCCATAATTGGGGCAAAGGCCATGGCGGACGCATGCAGCGAATATCGCGTGAGCGACAGCTGCTTGGCGCACACCGGGACACCCCGCCCGTGGACGATATATTGTCGAGGCAGGTCTCCTGGCTCGCGGGTCGTCGCTGCTGTCCGGCCTTCCCGAAGCCGCATGGCTTCAGTGACTTCGTTGGACAGCGGCTCGCCGCTTACAGTTGCGGGGGCAGCGCCGGCATTGCACCGGCTTCCCTCTTAGCTCCGGATCAAACGAAATCCGAAGACCACGACGGCTGGCATTAGACGCACGAGGATCGATCCGTCAACCTACTAAGTGTTGCCGCGATATTGCCCAAGCGATTGCCAGCTGTACCAGGTAGGGCACAACGGTCTTACTCCCGGCCTGGTAAAAACGCGTGGATCTGTGAAGCCTCCGCTTATGAATGCGTTCGCTCAACACCCTCTTGGCGTTGTCGTGAGCTAACGCGAGCAGAACGAACGCGCTGGGCGCTTCGACATCTGCGTGATCGCGACAAGCCTGGTCTTTTCCGTCAGCAGCTTCTCGAACTCGCCCGTGAGGAAGTTGCGATCATGCTCGGCCGACATCCGCTTGAACACAGCGCCATGAGGCTCCTTAGGAATTGCCAAGGCCGGGATTGCTCCATGATCGCACGGATGATCAGGTCGGACTGCCTGTGTTCGGCGGACCCCGCGACGAGCCGCGAGCTCGATCGCCTCCGTGGCGTTGGTCAAGATGATCTCCTCGGTGCGCCAAGCACTTACGTGCTGAGCGACTTTGGCGCGCCTTCGTTGTTTCCGTCGCCGCTGGCGAGTAGTGCAGCCTGGACGTTGGCCTGCGCAACATCGCAGGAACAGTTCCGGACCTCAGGATGCACGCTGACTTGCGAAACTGGAGTAAGCGGCGAGAGCGGGGGCGGCGGGGATCCTGCTATGACCCTAGGCTCATGCACGCGTGCATGGTGACCACGGCCAAGCGGATGCCGAGCTTCTCGCACGTCTTCAGGATCTCCGGACCGATCTCGTCGCATCGAGACCGTCTCTTCGGCTTCGAAGTGACGTAGCTTTAGATATCCTGCAGAGCCCTTCGAGGGCTTCTCGGAGTCGATCGGCGCCTTAAGGTCATAACGATGTTGATCGACCTCGATCCGCCCCACGCGGTCGGCGGCCGCCACAAGCGCGACATCTACTACTTCGTTCGCGAAATCGAGCGGTGAAGCCTTCTGGACGCGGGCTGCTTATGCTGTCTTAGACGGGACACAGGTGTCAGGCACCGGACAGACCACCGCACATTGCGGCGTGTCGGAATGGCCCTCGCACTCCGTGCACTTTTTGACATCGATAACGTAAATGTCGCGCTTGAGGCTGATCGCCGCGTTGGGACACTCGAACTCACATGCCCCACAAACGGTGCATTGCGAAGCGACGATCTTGTAAGCCATGCCTTCCGACTCCTTAGGCGAGCGATGCCATTGGCGATCCCTTTCAAATGCCGTGCCAAGGACAGACGCGCTAAATGATGGGCAATTTGCCCCAAGGTGCTGTCCCGGGTCTGAGACCATGCTACATCTGCGACAGCAACGGGCCACTCAATTTCAAGCTATGCGAGCCCTCAGGCCCTACTCCGAGAGCCAGTCGCGACTCGACCGCTGGGAGCTTCCGTCGTTTGTCTGGCATGGCAGCGCGGGGCCAAGCGACGCTCGACGATTCCGAAACCGGCGGCGCGACTAAAAGCCGCGAGCCGACGCACGTCTACGCCGGATCTCGGCAAACCTCCGGTCACACACCCTGACTGGAGGTTTTGTGCAAGCCTCGCTCACGGCTGCAACGTTAACTCCGCTTTAATTGCAGTCAGCCGCATGCCTGGTGCCGAGTAGGCATGGCGGCGCGGGCGAGCGCTGGTACGCTTTGCCTGGCTCTGCTCAGCCACTCCTCATGCAACTATTTTGGACGAAGTGGAACAGGGCTGAAAGATGACTGTGCAAATTGCTTCAGCGGCATGGCCTTTCCGAACAGATGGCCCTGCGCAAGGTCGAAGCCGAGTTCGGTCACAGCGATCAGGTCGGCGTGGCTCTCCACACCTGCGGCGACGGTGCGCACGCTGTACTCTTTGGCTAGATCGACGATATGGCGGCACACCGTTCGCTTCAGGGGTCCATTTCCGCAACCGGCGACGTACCGCCGGTCCACTTTTAATTTCATGAACGGGAATTTTTCCATCCCCATCAGCTGCGGCCAATTGGCGCCGACATTGTCGATTGCAAGGCCAATGTTGTGAAAGCGAACCTCACGCGCGACCTCAATCAGGAGATCTAGGTTCTGGATCGCTTCCTCGCTATCGATTTCAATCGTCAAGCCGCCGAAAGCGGGGTGCGACGGCATGCGCTGACAGAGATCGCGTACCGCTTGCGGGTCAATCAGGAATGCTGCCGGGAGATTGATGGAGAGATCGATCGAAGTTTGCTGCTCCAGAAGATACTGCCAATCCTTGATCGCGCGGTCGATCACGAACTGCGACAACTCCCTAAAATGCGGATCGTGAGCCTCCGCGATGAAATAGGCCGGTGGAACAACGCCCCAGGTCGGGTGCCGCATTCGCACAAGCGCCTCGGCGCCGCGGCGGCTGAGGGTACACGCGTCAAACTTCGGCTCATACCAGAGCTCAAGCCAGCCAGCGTGTAAGGCTTCCCCGACATGGACCGCGGGACGGGGCGCCGGCTCTCTGGGCAAGAGCATGGCGACCCGATCGCGCAGCGTCTCGGCTGCAAACGGCGTCCTCAGCGGCGGCAGCATATCAAGTCCATATTCGCCCCCGACCTGCTGCACTGCCGTCATGATGATCGACTCGCGGGCGCCGAACGCCAGCACTCCGCCTGCAAATCCTTCGCGTACGAGTATCTCGAGCAATCGTCCAGGCTCGATGCGATCCGAGCCAATGCCGAGCAGGATCAGATCAGGGAAGTCCGTGCCGAGTACGTGCGACAGCTCGTCAGCAGTCCCGCATTCGCTGATAACAAACCCCATATCCTCCAGCACATCCCGAAGAAAGGCGCGCAGATGCCGCTTGCCGACGGCCACGCACGCTCGCGGCCGCACCTTACGCTGTCCGAAGATTACAGGTTTTCCTCCGACTAGTTCGGCCTGCCCATGCTCCATTGCAACCACTCCCGTTCCGTGACGGTCCCTTAAACGAGGAGGGAAGGTAAACAAGCTGTGCTTGCCATTATCTTTCGATTCTTCGAGGTAAGCTTAAGATAGTGCATTAGCGTGCAAAATCTTTCGCGATGTTGTTCAGACGATTTTGTCGGGCGCACGCGTATGATACCTCTCCCGCCTCGCGCAACTTTGTACGAGTGACGCACACGAGTGTGGGGAATCTCACCTTCGGACGCGCCGAGCTGATGCGCCCTATGGCACGGCAATTACCATGCCGCAAGATCTACTGAATCGAGTCGCGCGTGAGTGATGATCGGAAATCACTCTTACGAAATGTTTGATCTTCATGGCCCGCCTGCCCACGCGCGAATGTGCCGTCTCGTGGACTTCCTTTCCAATCGAAGGAAGTCCATCATGAGTTCGCAGCAGGTCAAGCCGCAGTCGATTCTGAGAACGGCAACAGCTTGCACTTACCTCACCTCTGTTGCTGATAGCGAGTGCGGACGTCCTATTCCCTATCGAGCTTGATAGTTGCTCTCAGTTGCGTTTTCTGTATCCTTCTGAAGCATGGATATCCTCAAGAGGGACTGGAGGGACTAACTGACGGGTGTTCGTGTTGTCGCTGAAGCGCAAGGCCTGCCCCACGGGGGCACGGCTTTGCGCAAAGCGTGCCAGGAGATGAGAACGCGATCGCAGAAGCCGTCGAAAAGCTACTTTCTGAATTAGGTGGCCCCGGACCAGAGTTCAGCCTTGAAGGCGCGAAGCAGGCTGCTTTGCGCCTGATTCAGGATCCCGAAGAGGCTTCATTTTTGTCGTCGAGGAACAAGCCACCCGGCAGATTGTAGGGGTCGCTGCCACCTCGGCCGTACAGGCCGTGAGAGCAGCCGGAGCGTACGGTGTGCTTCAGGAGCTATGGATTTCTCGCGACTTCCGAAGCTCTGACCACGGTCGGCATCTGCTCGAGGCGGTACATTCGGAGGCGAAGCGCCGAGGCTGGCAGATGATTGAGGTTGCGTTGCCCCCGGATGGCTATCCAGCTTTACAACGGGTACGCCGTTTCTACGAGGAGAGGGGATATCGGGTTGGAGGATTGCGCGCGCAAGAGGCTATGACAGTGCGTCGCGGCCGAGGATGATCGAGAACCTCGACGCTGATGCGGTGCTTACTCCTACTGCGAGCGGATTACCTCTTCGACCTTCTTGGCGGGTATCAGCCATCAAATCGTTCTTCATGGTGCGAAGCGATACCATGGTCTTCTCAAGGCTCGTGGACCGCGAGCCGAAACCTGCCCGGCTAAAAGGCGCGGAGCCAGGTCGGCCGCGACCCGTTGGGGGCGAAGCCCGACCCCAGCCTTACAAACGATGGCCGAGTCGTTCTTTCGTGCTTCCCACACAATGCGACTTACTGACGCCAGTTTCGGATCACCGCACACAAATGCGATCCATTCGTCGCCAAGTACAATGCCTCGGCAACTGGCAAGCCAATCATCTACCGGGCTCCTTCCTGCATCTTGATTCGGTGGACCGTCGCGTAAAAGGATTCGGTACCACCTTGTCACTCCTGCTGGCGAACGTTCAAGGAAAGTGAGTGAGATCAGCCATCAACACTGATCCGGTAGAGGATTCCGTAATGAGCAATGTGCCGTTTGCCGCCTCCAATACGAGGTTCGTGCAGGTCGCCCCAGCGCAGGACTTGATGCGGGCGATCGTTTCGCCGTTCGGCGCCATGACGAAGACGTGGCCGAGGGAGGCGTGCGCGACAAAGAGCCGCCCTTTTTGATCCATCGTCAGCCCGTCAGGATCGCTGGTCCCGAAGAACAAGCTGAACCGTCCCACCTTCCCAACCCCACCGTCACGCATCAGCGGCACGCGCCAGATGCTGTTGTCGCGCGTCATTGCAACGAGCAACACGGCCTCGTCGGGACTGAGCCCAGCCCGTTCGGCTTGACTCGTTCGAAATCGGTCAATCGAGCCGGCCGTCAGAACACAGTCGGAACACCCGGCCGGTCGGATTGTGCAATCCAGTTTGCCCCTGATCGGTGAAATAGATGTCGCCGCTGGTCGCGATATGCAGGTCGTTGCAGCCTCTGAAGGACTCGGAATCGCGGTGCCCCAGAAGCAGGCTGATAGTATCCCGCTGCGGATCGAGCTCCATGAGGCCATTCATGTAATCGGCCACCAGCACCCGGCCATCAGGTGCGATCTTCAGACCATTCGGCCAGCCGTCATATTCGATTATCAGAGACCAGATGCCGTCGCACGAAATCCGGAAAATGCGGCCGAAGGGGATATCGACGACGTAGAGATTCCCGGACTTGTCGAACGACGGCCCCTCGATGAAACAATCCACCGGATCGCCCCCGCGGTTGGCATCCGCCCATTTCGAGGAAACACCAGGGCGACGAAATTCCGCCGGCATCGACGAGAACACGCGGGTCTCAACCAGCTGAGGCGGCTTGTCGAGATACATCATGACGCGCCTCCCAGCGTGCGGCGCGGCTGTCCCTCGTATTTGTAGCCAAACTGCTTGGGCATCGGTCCCTTGTTACGATCCTTGCGCCTGGTCTGTTCCCAGGCGTGGGCCAGGATTCCGACCGCGCGCGACAGGCAGAAGACGCCGCGCGCCAGCGGAGGCGCGAAGCCGAGCTCGCCATAAATGACCGCGGTCGCGCCATCAATGTTCACTGGGATGAGTTTGCCCTTGCGCTGCTGCATCACGCGCTCGATCGCGCGGGCGGCCTTGGCATAGTCGCCGCTGACACTGCCCTCAGCACCTGCGTCATCCACCAGCGCCAATAGCGGTGCCGCGCGCGGGTCGACCGGATGAAACCGGTGGCCGAAGCCGGGCAGATATTTGCCGCGCCTTGCGGTGAAATGGTCGATTGCGGCGGCCGCGGCCTCGCCTATCTCTAGGCCATCGCGCCTCCGCAGCACATCTTCGTAGAGTTCGACCGCCTGCTCCCCTGCTCCGCCGTGCACGTCATCGAGTGTATTGATCGCGGAGGCCATCGCACCGTTCAGGGGCAGCCCGCAGCTCACCGCCATTTGCGCAATTGCGATGGAGGGCGCGTGCGGACCGTGGTCAACGGACGCGACCAGCGCAGCTTGCAGCAGCCGCTCCTGCGCTGGCGTCGGCAGATCGCCGCGCAACATCAGCCAGATCATGGCGGGAAAGGAAATCCGGCCGATCAAATCTTCGATTGGGTAACCCCGATAGGCGATGCGACCGGGCGCGATGTCGCAGATGGAGGTTCGCCACCAACGGGCCGCTTGCTGTCGCAATTCTTCTTCGCTCATTTCCGGTTCCGCCCCTTCAACCTGCCGATTGCCAACCGCCGCAAGCCGTCGAATATCATGATATTGGTCCGTCCGCGGCCACGCAGACGGGCCGGAAATCAGCCCCTCCTTGCTTTGGTGTCCCGACGGCCCGGCTTGAGACCAGTTGCTCGACCTCCGCATACGAATAGCCGAGCCGCTGCAACCATCGCTCGGTGTCTGCTCCGAGCGTCGCAGGTGGTGAAGGCACCGAAAACTCCTCATCCAGCCGGAAGCCCGGCCGCGTGATTCGTAACGGCTGCGCACCGTCTTGTTCTGGGGCCAAAGTCTCGACGAATCCGCGCTCGAGGAGCTGTGGCTGCTGCAAAACTTGCGAGACCGTCAGCACGCAGCCTGCGGGGACTCCAGCCAGATTCATTTGGGTCTCCCATTCGTCAGCGGGCTTGCAACCCAACGCCTTGTTCAACTCCGTGTTCAGCGCTGCGCGATTGACCTTGCGCATCTCGCGCCCAGCAAAGCGTGGATCCGTCTTCAGGTCCGGTCGGCCAATCAGGTCGCATAGGGCTTGGTACTGCTTCTGCTCGTTGGCGGAAATGTTCAGCAGGCCTGTTGCGGTGCGGAACGTGCCGGAGGGAGCCGCGGTGAAGTTCTCGTTGCCGATGGGTTGCGGCTCGACGCCAGCGTTCAGGTGGTTGGAGACGACCCATCCCATCGCTGCGACGGTGGCTTCGAGCAGGGACACGTCAATGAACCGACCGCGGCCGCTATGCCGCTGGTCGACCAGAGCCGCGGCGATGGCAAAGGCAGCAGTCAGTCCCGCAATCGTGTCGGAGATCGGAAAGCCCGTGCGCAGGGGAGCCGAGGCCATATCGCCAGTGACGCTCATGGCACCAGACAGACCCTGAACGATCTGGTCATAGGCAGGACGGGCGGACCACGGCCCGCTCTGCCCAAAGCCGGAGATCGCGCAGTACACCAGACGCGGGTTCTGCCTGCTGAGCACATCAAAGCCTAGGCTAAGCCGTTCCATCACCTTCGGCCGGAAGTTTTCGAGCACCACATCTGCTTCCTTGACGAGCCGCAAGAATACCTCGCGGCCCGATTCCGACTTCAAGTCCAGCGCCACGGATTGCTTGCCGGCGTTCACCGCGACAAAAGAGAGGCCCTGCAGGCGCTCTGCCCTTTGCGGATCGGCGCCGAGGCGCCGCGCGAGGTCGCCGCCGTTCGGATTTTCGACTTTGATGACCTCCGCGCCAAGACGCGCGAGATGATAACCGCAGAACGGACCGGCTAACACGTTCGACAGGTCCAGGACGCGGATGCCGGTGAGCGGCAGAGACATCTGAAGAAGCCTTCCTTAGGTGATCCGATGGTGAGGGCTTGGTCTGCGAGCAGCTATTTCAGTTGTTGAGCGGCGCGTTCCGCGAAGCGATTGGTGAAGGTTTTGTTCAAGTCGATCTTTGCGGCAGCGATTTTTGGATCAGAGTCGCTCAGGACAGCCAGCGGGACCTTGGCCGCCTCAATGTCCATCTGCCCGGTTCGCGAGAAGAGCGCTTTCGATGCGTTCATGATTTCGATATTCACCTCGCGATTGTCAGTCTTGTAACCAGGAGGAATCGTATCGACGAGCTGCTCCGTCGGCGTTGCGTTGATCCAGCGGTGAGTTTTGAGCAAGGCGTTGACCAGGCGCTGGACCGTTTCGGGATTTTTATCGATGAAGGACTGCTGAAGATAGAGACACGCGGTCGGATAGGATCCGCCGAAGGCCTGCTTTGAGCCTTCGATCGTGCGCGCATCGAACAGCGCTGTCGCGCTCTTCTTGCGCGCGAGAAGCGTCGCGATGGGATCGAAATAGACCAGGGCATCGACGTTCATGGCCTCAAGCGCCACCATGCCCGGTGCGCCGCTGCCGACGGCAATGACGTTGACATCGCGTGGACCCAATCCTGATTTCTTGATGTAGTAACGCGCCATAGTCTCCGTCGATGACCCCGGCGCCGTGATCCCGAGCCTGAGACCCTTCAGGTCGGCGGCGGTTCTGACCTTGTCGGCGAGGTCGCTGCGGACACCGAGCAGGACGCCGGGAAAGTCGTTCAGCAGGAACACGCAGGAAATTTGTTTACCCTGCGCCTGCATCTGAATGGTGTGATCGTAAAAGCCGATAGTCCCGTCGACGGAGCCGCCGATCAGGGCCTGCAGAGCCTTTGAGCCACCGGCCTGGAAGTTCTCGACGGCAACGTCAAGGCCTTCTTCCTTAAAGGAGCCAAGCTTCACTCCAAGTTCGACAGGCATATAGTTGAGGATCTGTGACCCCATGGCGATCTTCAATTTTGTTTTCTCGGGCTCGGTGGCATGCGCCAAAATGACCGAGAATGCGGCCAGCGCCACGACCGGCGTCAGTCTTATGGAAACGTGCATGCGAACCTCCATGATTGGTGGGAGAGCGTACGATCAGCTTTCGTGCGCAGGCGCCGGCCGCCAGACCAGGAGCCGCTTTTCCGCGCAGTCGACGATGGCATCGAGGACAACGACGAAGGCGGCGAGAACGACAATTCCTGCGAACACTCCGGTCGCATCGAGGACGCCTTCGGCCTGCGCAATTAAGTGCCCCAATCCTGCGGACGAGCCGAGATATTCGGCGACCACGGCTCCCATCACGGCCATGCCGACTGACACCCGCAGGCTCGACAGAATCCAGGTCGTAGCGGACGGCAGGTAGACGTGCCGTAGCAGGGACGACTTCGATGCACGCAGCAGGCGGGCATTCGCCAGCACGACCGGATTGACCTCGCGGACGCCCTGGAAGGTGTTGAAGAATGCGACGAATAGAACCAGCGTGACGCCGAGCGCAACCTTGGAGGTGAGGCCCAATCCGAACCAGATGACGAAAATGGGTCCAAGCAAGATCCGCGGGATTGCATTGAACATCTTGATAAAGGGCTGAACGACTTCGGCAGCAAACGGGCTTAAGCCCAGCCAGATACCAAGTGCTGTGCCGATCCCGATGCCAGCCAGGAACGACAGGACCGTCTCCAGCAATGTTATGCCAATATCGGTCCAAAAGTCCGCCATCGACATCCACTCCCCGATCCTTACGACAAGTGTCGACGGTGCCGGAAAGAAGAAGGGATCGATCAGTCCGGCCCACACGCCCAATTCCCAGATCAGGATCAGGCCAAGGAGGATGGCGAACTGCGTGAGAGCGACCCTACCCCTGCGTGACATAGCTTTTCTCCACTTCGGCGCCGAGCAGCGACCAGATTTCACGATAGAGCGCGACGAATTCGTCGGTGGTCTGCAGCGCCCAAACATCGCGCGGACGAGGCAGCGTGATCCTGACGTCGGCAACCATGCGGCTGGCGGGACCGGCAGACATCACAACGACGCGGTCCGCTAGCGTGATCGCCTCATCGAGATCATGGGTGATGAAGATGAGCGAGCGCCGGTCCGCCTGCCAGAGGTCGAGCAGGATGCGGTGCATGAGTCGGCGTGTGTGAACGTCCAGCGCGGAGAACGGCTCATCCATGAGAACGATTTTGGGCTCCATGATCAGCGTTTGTGCCATCGCAACGCGCTTGCGCTGGCCGCCGGACAATTGATGCGGATAGCGCTCCTCGAATCCCTTCAATCCGACCTTGGCGAGCCAGGGCCGTGCCTGCTCGCGCGCTTTCGCGATCGAGCTGCCCTGAAAGACGAGCCCCAGGCCGACATTGTCTTGGGCGGTCTTCCAGGGCAGCAGCCCTTCCTGTTGAAGCATGTAGCCGGACTGACCGTTCAGGCCCGTAAGAGACTTGCCGAAAATGCGAACGTCGCCGGCGGCGGGCTTCAGCAGTCCGGTGACAGTGTTGAGAATGGTGGATTTTCCGCAGCCGGTCGGCCCCACCACTGCAACGAATTCAGTCTCGGCCACCTGGAGGTTCATGCTTTTGACCGCCGTGAAGTCGCCAAAGCGAATCATGACGTCGTGCAAGTCCACGGCAAGTCCCGGCCGCCCCATTGTTTCGCTCCATAGAACTTGTTCTGGCACCTGGAACCGAGTAGCTCGCGTTCTCACGAGGAGTCAATCGTATTCTGATGTGCAGAATGGCCCTCGCGCTAGCTGGCTGGACTCCTAGCGTCATTCTGACTACTGGTTCTGCACAGCAGAACCAGAGGTATCGATGGTAAGAACAGGGGTTGATGCGGTCGCGCGGGCACTGGCAATCCTTAAGGCGTTCGACCCGGAGCGCGCCGCGATGACGCTGACGGAGATTGCGGATGCGACTGACCTGTACAAGAGCACAGTCCTTCGCCTTGCCGCATCTCTGGAGGCGGATGGCTTCCTGGTGCGGGGTACGGACCGGCTATTTCGACCCGGACCGGAGCTATGGCGCCTTGGGGCGCTCTATCAGCGCGGGCTCGACCTCGGTGACCTGATCAGACCCTCGCTCCATCGTCTGGTCGAGGCAACCGGAGAGACCGCATCCTTCTACATCGCGGAGGGCGACGAGCGCATCTGCCTTTATCGCGTCAATTCTCCGCGTTCGGTCCGGCATCACCTCGAAGAGGGTCAGCGATTGCCGATTGACCGCGGCGCTGCCGGCCGTGTTCTTACCGCCTACCGCGATTCTGCATCAGCCGATGGAAAGAAGGTCAGAGATCGTGGCTCCTACGTCTCGATCGGCGAGCGGGATCCTGAGGTCGCGGCCGCAGCTGTGCCTGTGATCGACGTTCATGGCCAATTGCGCGGCGCCCTCTCGGTCTCCGCCATTCGGACGCGCTTTGATGCAGATGCTCGGAAGGCTGCGATTGTAGTTCTGAAGTCCGAGGCTAAAGCGCTGACCGGTCTGCTGCCTGCAAGCGAGCGCTGAGCTACAATGGCAGCGTTCCGTTTATGACGCACAGCTCAGCGGTGCCGCAAGGGCCTCTCCTGAGCGCAGTTTGCCTTGGTAAGTTGGTGCGGTTTGCGCCCTCGAGGTCTCGCGCTTCGCTCGCAATCCTGCACGCGCTCGATGACGATCTTCAGTCGGGATTGGCAGCAACTCATCGAGATGTGCCGCGTGGTTGATACCGGTTCTGGTCGATCAGGAGACCATCTACGCATCGACGCATGGAAACGACGGCCTGCTGCTCGGGCTCAAGGGCAGCCTCAACGAGTACGAACCGGATCTGTTGCGCCAGCCCTCGCTCTCGGCACGCTAATAGAAGGCGCGCCGGGGGCGAGTTGGTTGTGGCAGCGCCCGTCGGCTTCATGAAGGCCGGCGACCGCTATGTGAAAGACCCGGATCGGCGTGTCCAGGAAGCGATCAAGATGGTGTTCGACAAGGTCGAGGAACTGGGCGGCGCGCGACAGGCGCTTTGCCGGCCCCACGAGTACAATTTCGATCTGCCGGTGAAGCAGACCAACGGGGACACGGCCCGGCGGCGACCACACTACTCCGTCATCGGCAGGCTTAAACACCGGGATGTGGTTGTTTGAGCGCATTGATGTGACGCGCTCGCGGGTACGCGATTGCCGTTGCCGGTGTTGAGGCCATTGCGATTGAGGAGGCCGGCGATGAGATCGTCGCTGGCGATCAGCACCAGTTGGCGCACGGCTGGATGATGTCGGCGGAGAGCATCACGCACCTGATCCCGCCGTTCCTTAGCTCTCTTGGCGGCCGCGATTGCAGCGGCGATCGCCCCGGGACAGATGACGCCAAGCAGCGCTTCCTCGATCACCGCGCTGAACGATGCGGAGTTGAATGCCCTACATTAACGCGCGTTCCGCGTATTGAGGGGCGATGGGACAACTGTTCGAAGCGCAACGTCCTGTCGGACGATAGCAGCGCAGACTGTCAGTCTCGAGACAAATGTCAGCAACTTGACGCTACACACCTTACGGAGTGCCTGCAGAGCCTCGAACTCTCTTCGGCACGAGGTTTGCGTTGGTCCCGTCATCATTACCAATCGCAGTGCGATGGTCTTCGGGACGGACTCGGCGCGCATCGCCGTTAGCGTCTGGTCCGCCCCGACGGCTTGCTGCGGCGATAAGTAAGGGCGCTCGGTTGTAGACCGAGAAAATGCAGGGAAGTATTGGATGTAATCTGGAGTTCTTCTTTCGGGAGCCACAACAATTGCGCTCATCGCAAGCGGTGCAGCCAAAGCGGCGGACCTTGAGCCGGAAGTGAAACTGCCACCCGTGGTGTGGAGCTGGTCCGGAGGCTATATTGGCGGGCACATCGGCGGTGGGTACGGCCGAACCTCCTTCAGCAATCCCTACGGTCCGTCAATCTATGGCGGCGTCGTCGATACCCCCGTGTTCCTCGTAGGAGGCCAGATCGGCTACAATTGGCAGAAGAACGGCTGGGTGTTTGGCGTCGAACTAGATGCCAGCCGTGCTGTCTCCGATGGCACAAATACTTGCCTGGCCGCCTTGGGCTTTGTTGTGAGCGCAAACTGCACGGCAATCCAAACCTCTTTGCAACCGGGACCGGCCGCGTCGGTTACTCGTTCGGCGCTCTCGGCCATACGCTGGCCTATGTCAAGCGAGGCGTGGCTTGGCAATACAATCGGGCCAACGCGCTCAATAACAACGAATATAATGGCCTGCAGCCACAGGAGAACACTCATTTCGACTATGGTCAGGTCGGTGGCATCATCGGGCTGGGCATCGAGCAAGCGCTTACGCCTGCATGGTCGGTCAAAGTAGAGTATGACTATCTGCATTTCGGTGGGCCAAGTGTCGCAACGCCTCCGACGGTGCAGCTTCCGCCGTTGGCAATTCTTCCGGCGAACACAACGAGCCTGTCCAGCAACTATCACATCGGAAAGATGGGGTTGAACTACCATTTCGGCGCGGACCCATGGGCGGCCCAATGGTCCGATGCGCCGCTGTACGCGAAAGCACCTGCCGGCGCGCCGCCGATTGCTTACACGGCCGGTTAGTCGTTCGAAGGCGGATCGCGGCTCTGGGTCAGCCGGGGACGATTCCAATGGGACGCCAGCGCTATTCCCTATGAGATCGCTACTGAAGATCCTAACATTCTTATATCAAGGCTCACCTACCACGCCCTCGATAGACTTTCCGGGGAATTATTTGGCCGTCTTGACAGCCTGTGGGGAGTGTTCCTGAAGAGCAACGTGGGCATCGGGCGCTTCGATAAAGGAAAGTTCAACGATGAAGATTGGGGCATCCCTCGCAGCTCTTATAGCAACACGATATCGGGCCAGGCAAACGGGAGGTTCACGTACTACACGGCCGACGTAGGTTACGATTTTTGCGCGGCGCGAACTACAAGCCCGGCGGATTTATCGGCTGGACCTATTACGCCCAGAACTCCGACACGATGGGATGCATGCAGATTGCCAACCCCATGACACTATGCCGGGCGTCCGCTGATCAAATCATTGGCAGCCAGGATACGCAGTGGAATGCACCTCGCGTCGGCCTGAGCGCCGAAACCATGCTTACGGAGCGTTGTCGTTTAAGCACGGATGTCGCTTACCTGCCTTGGACCGATTTCGCTGGTCGCGACCACCATCTCTTGCGCCCGACGACTACCTTCGCTGATCAACGCGGGAACGGAGGCGGGGGTGTACAGGTCGAAGGCGTGTTGTCCTACTTCATCACCAATAATCTCAGCATCGGCGTCGGCGGGCGCTATTGGGCAATGTGGACCCAAAAGGACAGCGAATCGATATGCACAGGCTGTTATCGGGGAACCACTGCGACTGTGTTTTCGAAGTTTAGCATGGAGCGCTGGGGTACGTTCTTTCAGGCCTCTTACAAGGTCAACTGAAAAGGCCCCCGCCGTAGTCAAGCTACAAACTCCAGCCTTCCTGGACGAGCATCCTGAAGCCGTACGCGTTTCCCTAGCAGAAGTACCTTGAACCGTCCGAGACGTTTTCGAAGGTGGAAGTCATTACCGGCCTGGCCCGCGGGCGGCGGGTTTACGGTGGAGTCCGCCGCCAAATAGTAGTCAGATACTGTCGAGCAGCTGATAGAAACGTGGAAGCGGCGCCAGGCTGGAGTCGGCAACTTCAACAAGCCCCGCAAAGATTTGCCCTTGTAGGACGATTCACGAAGTGTGACGGGCGAAACGAGGTTCAATTCTGATCGACGGGCGATTCGTAAGACGCACGCACTCATTCACTAGTAAAGAAGGGGCCGCCACCGTGAACTTCGGCGGCGACCCACCTGGGCCTAGGGTGCAGAAACTCCGGTCTGTCATCGGCCCGACATATCGAACTGACAACAAAGACATTCAGCGAGACTACACTACTAGGGAAACGGTCCGCGTGTTTCTTTTGCTCCGCGAAAGTGCTCGACACCTATCGCCATGGCTGCCGTGCGATTGAACAGGTTTTCACGTTTGCTTCGCGCATGACGCGCTCGAAAGCACGGTCCAAAAGTTGATACTCCCTACGCGTGACTTCCTCCTCTTCCCGGAACAGTCGCTGGAGGTCCTGCACCCATTCAAAGTAGCTCACCACGACACCGCCCGAGTTGCAGAGAATATCGGAGATGAGGAAGATCTCCTCCTGATGGCCTCTCTACTGGCTATTTCGGCCTCGATGCACCGTTCCAGGCAGCCGGAACAAGCACGTCACACGGGATCGTCAGCAACTCGCCTGGGTCTAGAGCAAGCTCGCTGGAGTAGCCATCCAGGCTACCTTGCGAGGCAGCATGTCCGACCAGCTGTGGTATATCGAGCCCCGAGGTCGATAAAGCGCGCCCGTGTGATCGCTGACCGCGATCACTTTTGTGTAGCTCGAGTGCGGTGATCGAACCGACATTTCCAAAGCTTGAACAACGGCTGTTGGCGCCATTGAGTGGGATTTTGAGCTCGTCCGCTGCGCGGCAAACCAAATGAGCCACACCCCACCTGTGGCTTCACGGCGACCGAGCGTTCCGCCAGCGCTGACAGGTTTGCCAGTCACGATCTCGGTGACGGTTTGGCCCTGATACATCGAGTAGATATCCACGAACCACGCCATGATCTGCTCGTTTGTTCCAAGATCGGGAGCTATGACATCTGTGTGCGGCCCAACAAACGGGATCATTTCCAGCATATACGCATATACCGGCGCGACAGAGTCTGAAGCTCACGGTTCGACAAGCTAGAAGGGTCGACGTTAATTCCGCCCTTGGCGCCGCCATATGGCAATCCGACCAGGGCACACTTCCAGCTCATCCAGATCGCGAGCGCTGCAACTTCGCCAAGGTCGACGGTTGGCCCGAATCTGGTGCCCCTTTAGTAGGGCCAAGTGTAAGGTGCTGCACCCGAGAGCCTTCAAAAACCGCCGTTGTGCCGTCACGGTGAATTGGGCACGACACCGTGACAGATCGCTTCGGGCATCAGCAGGCGGGGTCTCACGTCGTCTGGTATCCCCAGATAATTCGCGATCAGTTCGAATTGCTTTACGGCCATCTCAAACCCTGGCCCAGTGTAGACAGTCACGATAGCTCCTGAGGCTGGATATGAAACATCGGACTGCTTGTGCTTCAGAGCACCGAGCTCCCTAGTGCGTGTTGCGCGTTTCAGATGTGGGCGAGACAACTAATCCAATCAGCAAGATTGCGTCTCGCGGTCACGCAAAAAATATGACCAATGCGATGAAAGCGAGATTGACCGAGGCGGCCACGACGGCCCAACAGCGAATCGTGGCAGGCGAAAATTCAAGAGCATCCTGCGAAGTGTCGACCCATAGCGGCGGCATTCAAGTCAGCTCCAAAGACCGGGTTAAGAGACAAACCTGCATAAGCGCAGAAACCACCCACTCTGCTAAAGCCGAGCCTTTCGCGCGTAGAGCCCTTGCCGCCCCGCCAACCGAGCTCGCAAAAAGGCACCCCGCCTGGCGAGCGGGAGCACATCGGCTATCGCTCGCCGAACTGCCCGATCCGTCCGCTAGGCGAGCCGGTGCGATCCGCGAGTGCGAGGAGCACCGCTGGAAAGGACCGTGCCGATCGCACGCCCGCGAGCCCGCGAAATCCGTGCCCACTGGCAGCGCATCTTGCCGCGAGCTTGTCAGGAGCGCGCGGCGGCTGCGAGATCGGTGGCCGGGACGGGGCTCGATGACATCCGTTCTAAGGTCAACCCGCTATCCCGATCGCTTTTGAACCACGGTGCTGGAGCGCTCGTCTGAGCTCACCGAACTGGTGGAACATGACGAACAGAGCGATCATTCCGGCGCCCAGCTCAGCGATTGCTTGACTAGCTAACAGTCCATCGAAACCCGCAACCACCGGGAATAACAGTACGGCCGGTATGAAGAGATAGCCCTGCCTCGCCAGGGCCACAATTGCACTGAGGCGTGCTCTCCCAAACGCCTGGAGCATTGCCGTCACGAAACTCTGAACCCCAAACAGTCCAAAGAAGAGATGAAACACGATGCAGGACGAGACGGCTATTTCCGCGACATTCTCGTTATCGCTAAATAGGGTCACCAAAGGCCTTGCAAAAACCACAACGGCCGCAGAATACGCGATGGAGAATGCGACCGTCACGAAGAGCATGAACTTCGCAGCCTTCAGAATACGAACATAGTCGCGTGCGCCCCAACCGAAACCCAGGACAGCTTGAGCGCCTATGCAGAACCCGGTGATAGGCAGTGCGCCGACCATCAAGATTCGCACAGCTATTCCAACTGCGGCGATGGAATCATCGCCGAACGGTGCAGCAGCTCCGTACAAGAGCATAACCGCAAGTGCCGATAAGATACTCGTCATTGTCGCTGGCGCGCCCACCGACACGAGCTGTCTGATGCGATCTGCTCGCAATGATATGTGAGATATCCTGACGAGAACTGTCCCGCCAAGCTTCGTAAAATACGCGATATAGAGTCCAATAGCAGCGATCTGCGATACCAGCGTGGCGAGGGCTGCGCCACGCACACCAAGGTCAAACAAGAATATGAAGACGGGGTCAAGCACAGCGTTCAGTAGAAACCCGGTAAGCATTGCCCACATGCTGAATCGCGTATCGCCTTCGGCTCTGACAATGAACCCGCTGACGATGTTTAGAAGCATCAGGGTGTTCCCGAACAAAAGCGTTCCCGCGTAGTCGAGCGCCACGGGCATGATGGTTGGAGTCGCTCCGAGGGTTGCGAATATCGCTGGCAGACTTGGAAGCAGAGCGACGGTAACTATGATACCAGTCGGAGCGGTGAGCGCGAGCGCTGTACTTGCGCCTCGACTCGCCTCTAGGTACTCACGAGCGCCCAGATGACGAGATATGAAAGACGCCGTTCCAACACCGATCCCCTGTCCGGCTGCCGCGAGCAGGACCATGATCGGCAAGGTCATGCTCACAGCTGCGATCGCCTGCGCGCCAAGTGCGCCAACAAAGATCGCATTGACGACCTGCTGTAACGCATGGATCGATAACCCAACAACAGATGGAATGGCGAGCCGCAGGATAAGGCTTGAGAGATTCGGGTCCGATAGATCGATGTGCTGTTTCTTCTGTGGCATCAAATTTCGCTCGCTCTCGAGCGCGAATTCTGTATCCGGCTCATTCATGGATGAACGTGTCGCGAGCTTCTCCAAATTCGCTGATCGCGTACTCAGCGCAACCCTCGCCGGAGCTGCTCTTGCACAGTGTACATAAGTTTATCTGCGCCCATCGATCGCCGTGATCGCGTGGATCCATTTGACGTTTCACAAGCTGATTTTTGCGTTGGTCGATTTTCCCCTAGGCATACGCCTCCGCCAATCGTAGCCTTCTGCGGCTCTTAAGTCAGAACAACGAGGATCCTGATTGAGGTGTTCGTGGGTAGCCACCCAGGTTCTGCCAGTCATATTGTGCCGTTCTGCCCTTTGTTGACTTCTCATGGGTAGCGTTCATTTCTTTTCCTCGATGATGATCGGCGGGGAACGCGGCCGGACCCTAGGGCGACAAGTTGGCTTTGGCATCTACCGGATCTTGTAGTAGACGCTCCATCGTCTGCATGGCACACGCAAGGAACGTGCCCAGAACCACAGTTGTGGTTCGGCGACGATCTCATGCAAGCGCTCCATGATCTCGGGTTCCTTGTCGCGATCGAGACGAACGGCAGGCTGCTGGTCCCGGCCGGCGTGGTAACTGGATTTGCGTCAGCAAATCGCGCCGCGCTGGCCATCACTCGCGGACACGAACTCAAAATTCGTGTAGCCGCAGCCGGAAGCTATGCCGGCGGTTCGATGAGAGGGAGCTCGGACGATTTCTGCTTCGGCCCACGAGACGGCCCTGACGCCGTCGACCACATGAGGCAAGCCGTCGCGTAATGCCTCGCTCATCGGAAATGTCGAATCAGCGTGCAATCCCACAAACATCCCGGCATCAGATGAAGATATGTCAGGTATTTAAGTTCGAGGCAGCGCACCGACTTCCAAACGTCCCGCAGACACATCGTGTCATCGGACGCACGGTCATTCCTATCGCGTCGAGGTCGTGCTGAACGGGCCCGTCGATCCGCACACCGGGTTCGTAATGGATTTCTTCAACATGGAAGAAGCGTTCGGTCTTCTTCTAAAGAAGCTCGATCACCATTGCCTGAACGAAGTCCCGGGACTGGAAAATCCGACGGTGGAAAATATCGCCATCTGGATCTGGCAGCACGCGAAACTGCGCCTTGCGCAACTCTCGAGCGTGAGGGTGTACGAGACGACCGATTGTTGGGCGGAATATGACGGGCCGGATCGGTGAATTCAGCGCTCGTTGGGACTGTGTCGATGCGGCGCGCCTGTCAAACGCCATTCGGAACTGCCCCCTCATATTGCCTCAGATGATAATGTTACCGAAACGCACCCTAGTGTCTCCCGAATCAGCTGCCGCGAGTTCGAGCAAGCCGCTCGCGAAGCGCGCCCTCCAGAGCGCCGTAGCGAGCGCAAATTATTCCAGGCGGTTTCGCTGATCGGTATCTCACTGCCGACTTCCTGATCGGCAGGACGAACACCCCAATCGGTAAGCCCCTCTCGGAGCAGAGGCACCCCAAGCATCGTACGTAGGTTAGAACGCCTTCGCGCGGACGAGGGCGCAAATTCGGGGTCGGCCTGCACATCCGGGACGTGGACCGTCATGCCATCGAGCAATGTACGCCCAACCACGCTTCCCCGTTCAAGGACGGAAGCGACCGCTGGCCGTCACGGTGGGAATGCCCGCCGCTTTGGCAGCCATTGCGGTCGGCTAGCCGATGATCACGATGGCATCAGCGTGGTGCGTCTTCAGTTCGGCAACCAGCCCGGGAATCTTTGCGACATCGCCCATCGCCCCGCGCGGCTCGAAGGTCAGGTTTTGACCGAGGACGAAACCGCGCTGGCCCAACACCTTGATCAGGATCTGGCCCGCCGGGCTGGTTTCGGTGGCCGGGGCGTTCGGCGTCACTGTCGCGAGCCGATAGACCTTGCCCGCCTGCGCTGCTGCCGCAAACGGCCGCAGCAGCGTGACAGAACCGAGCCCGCCCAGGAATTCGCGGCGCCTCATCATGATGTCCGTGCTGGGGCACAACGACACCCGGCGGGAGACTAGCACGGCATAACAAAAAAGCGGCAACAGCGATTGCCATTGCCGCTTTTCGGCTTCGATTGAACCCGCCTCAGGTCGGCCGCAGCGCCTTGGAGCCAAGATCGAGATCGAGATCGTTGACCTGCTTGTTCCGCTCGGAATCAGCCGCGGCGCGGTGGTCGGTCGCCAGCACGACGTAGACCGCGGGCAGCACGAACAGCGTGAACAGCGTGCCGATCGACATGCCGGCGACGACCACGAGGCCGATCGAGAAGCGGCTGGCCGCGCCCGCGCCGGTCGCAGTCAGGAGCGGGATCAGGCCCGTCACCATCGCGGCCGTGGTCATCAGGATCGGCCGCAGGCGGATACGCGCGGACATTTCGATGGCCGAGCGGCGGTCGAGCCGTTCATTCATCTGGAGCTCGTTGGCGAACTCCACCATCAGGATGCCGTGCTTGGTGATCAGCCCGACCAGCGTCAGCAGGCCGACCTGAGTGTAGATGTTCATGGTCGCCGCGCCAAAGAACAGCGGGATCAGCGCGCCGACGATCGCCATCGGCACCGAGATCATGATCACCAGAGGATCGCGAAGACTCTCGAACTGCGCTGCCAGCACCAGGAAGATGATGATCAACGCGAAACCGAAGGTGACCGCGAGCTGATTGCCTTCCTGCACGTACTGCCGGCTGTCGGCGAGATAGTCGTGGCTGAAACCCGCGGGCAGCTTTTTGGCTTCGCCTTCGAGGAAATCGACCGCCGCACCGACGGTCACGCCGGGCATCGGCATGGCCGAGAATGTCGCCGAATTGAGCTGATTGTAGTGGGTCAGCGAGTTCGGATCGGTCCTGGTATCGATCGACACCACCGTCGACAGCGGAAGCTGCTGGCCGGTGTTGGTCGTGACGTAGTAGCCGCCGAGCGATTCCGGCGAGAGCCGCTTGCCGCGCGGCACCTGCGGAATCACCTGGTAGGAACGACCCTCGAGGTTGAAGCGGTTGACGTAGTTGCCGCCGAGCAGCACCGCAAGCGCGCTGCCGACGTTCTGCATGTTGATACCGAGATCCTGGGCCTTGGTGCGGTCGATCTTCACCGTCACCGTCGGCTGGTTGTAGGCAAGATCGCTGTCGGAGACGATGAACATGCCGCTCTTGCGGGCGGCGTCCTTCAGCTTCTCCATCTGCTCATAGACGGTCTGGAAGCCCGCGGTCGAGTTGATCACCATCTGCACCGGAAGACCACCAGGCCCGCCTGGCAGAGGGGGCAGGTTGAACGCGAAGGCCTGCACGCCCTCGATCTTGGAGAGCTCGGCCTGCACCAGCGGCTTGAGCTGGATCGACGACCGTTTGCGCTCGTCCCAAGGCTTCAGGAGCATGCCGGCGATACCGCCCTGCGGGCCGTTGATGCCGTTCAGCACGAAACGCAGATCGGTTTCGGGGAATTTCTGGAATTCCTTGTCGAGCTTCTCGCCATAAAAATCGACATAGTCGATGTTGGCGTATTTCGGCGCTTTGGTCACCGCAAACACGATGCCCTGGTCTTCCTCGGGCGCCAGCTCCTTCGAGGTGTGCATGTAGAGGAAGCCGACCAACCCGAGGATCGTCACCGCGAACAGGCCGGTGATCGCCTTATAATCCAACGACCGGTCCAGCTTGCGCCCGTACCACCGCGTGATGGCGCCGAACACCCGGTTCACAAGCTTGGAGAACCGGCCTTCTTCGGTGTTCTTGAGCAGCACCGAGCACATCATCGGCGACAGCGTCAGCGCGACTACGCCCGACACGATCACCGAGCCCGCCAGCGTGAACGCGAATTCGCGAAACAGCGAACCGGTGAGACCGCCAAGAAAGCCGATCGGTGCGTACACGGCCGCTAGCGTGATGGTCATCGAGATGACGGGGCCGACG
>NZ_JADPKH010000021.1:0-1384 GCF_023073835.1 Bradyrhizobium sp. 153
CTCATATGTGGAACGGCCCGGGCTGCAAGCTCTTTCTCTGGTTGAACAAGGGATGACGGTGCGGTCATATGTTCGGCCTGTGAAGCGGCGCCTGGCCGCTGGCCACGATGATATCCGCGGAAGCAATCGCCCAATCAATTTCTCGCGCTCGAAGCGCAGTGAGTCAGGCGGTCTGATTGCTACCGGGAATGACGTCATTCGGGGTTCATCCAGATTTGCACCTTGCCTCTTCGGCAGCTTTCTTCTTCCGCCGGAGAGCTCTTAAGATTAGGATTTCAGCATTGCGGCCGGCGCCTGATAGATGCCGCCTCTGACCAGCAAGGCCCAGATCGTGCGCGCAATCTTATTGCGAGCGCGACCGATACGACCTTGACCGGCCGTCTTTGCAGCATGGTCCGAATCCAGAGTGGGACTTTCAAGCCTCGTTTAGCAAGCTTGATGATAGAGGTCGCACCAACGATCAAGAGCGTCCGTAGTTGCCGATTTCCACGCTTTGATATCGCGCCGAGCCTTTCTTTTCCGCCGCTCGACTGTGCCCTCGGTGTGAGCCCCGTCCAAGCCGCAAAATCTCGTGCAGTCGCAAAATTGCGAGCGTCCAAAACCGATGTCCGAACGGTAGCGGCGATGAGAGGACCGACACCCGGAATGCTCATCAGACGCCTTGCATCGGGGTCCTTTCTGACGGCAACCAAAATCTCTCTGTCGAGCTTCTCTATGCGGGTTGTAAGCAGCTCAATCTGTTCAGCGAATAGGATCAGGGCAAAGCGGGCGGCGCCGGGGATCCTATTGTCTTTTTCGTCCCGGAGAAGCACCAGGAGTTTTGCGATGCTTGCCATGCCTGTGCCGGCGATAATGCCCAATTCGGCCATATGAGCACGTAGGGCATTTGCAGTCTGGCTGCGCTGCCTCATCAGCAGCTCTCGCGTTCGCAAAATCATGCTGGCCGCTTGTTGTTCGGCAGTCTTCACCGGTACGAACCGCATTGTCGGGCGGGTGACCGCCTCACAAATGGCTTCAGCATCCGCCACGTCGGTCTTGTTTCGTTTGACGTAAGGCTTCACGTAGGCTGGCGGCATCATGCGGACAGCGTGGCCCAGCGCCGCGATCTCGCGTGCCCAGTGATGGGCACTCGCACAGGCCTCCATACCTACCAAGCAAGCTGGAAGGCTCCGAAAGAAGGGCAGAACCTGCGATCGCCGCAATGTGCGACGAACCAAGACTTTCCCGTTTTCGGCGATGCCGTGAACTTGAAAGATCGACTTGGCCAAATCCAAACCCACCGTGATAATCTTCTCCATGGAACGGTCCTTCCTTTGTGGCGCCTCTCTACGCGACCACGTTAGGCACTTTTGATGCCGGTTCGAAGGGCCGTTCCACACCATCA
>NZ_JADPKH010000018.1:0-1381 GCF_023073835.1 Bradyrhizobium sp. 153
CGATGATCCCGATCCCGAGCGGCGTCAGGGTCTGGATCGCCACTGGCCACACCGATATGCGTCGCGGCATGCAAAGCCTGGCGCTTGCGGTCCAGGAGAGTCTGAAGCGCGATCCTCATGCCGGCGATCTCTACATCTTCCGGGGCCGCCGCGGTGATCTGGTGAAGATTCTTTGGCATGACGGGTTGGGCATGTCGCTCTATGCCAAGCGCCTGGACCGTGGCAAGTTCATCTGGCCCTCGGCGTCGGACGGTGCGGTGTCGATCTCGGCGGCCCAGATGGCTTACATGCTCGAAGGCATCGACTGGCGGAATCCGCAACTGAGCTGGCGGCCACAAAGCGCGGGCTGAGCGCCGAATCTGTAGCTTCTTGCATTTTGGGGAGTCCCATCGCGTCCAATCTGTGATTCACTCGCGTCGCATGCATGCTGATCGCGACGCTGTTCCGGATGAGGTTGCCGCCCTGAAGAAGGCGCTGGCAGTCGAGCGCGCGAAGGGTTTGGAGATCGCCGGCGAGCTCGCGGTCGCCCGCGCGAAAGCGTCGGAAGACGAGGCGTTGATCGCGCAGCAGAAGCTGCAAATCGCCAAGCTAAAACATCAGATCTATGGGCAACGGTCGGAGCGCTCGGCGCGGCTGATCGAGCAGTTGGCGCTGACGTTCGAAGAGCTGGAAGCTGACGCCACCGAGGACGAGCTGGCGGCGGAACGGGCCGTGGCCAAGACGACCACGGTGCGCGGATTTACGCGCAAGCGCGCCGAGCGCCAGACCTTCCCCGAGCACCTCCCACGGGAACGGGTGGTAATCGATGGGCCTACGGCTTGTGAATGCTGCGGCAGCAATCGTCTTCGCAAGCTCGGCGAGGACGTGACCCGCACGCTAGAAGTGGTGCCGCGCCAGTGGAAGGTGATCGAGACGGTCCGCGAGAAGTTCTCCTGCCGCGACTGCGAGAAGATCAGCCAGGCGCCAGCGCCGTTCCATGCCATCGCTCGCGGGTGGGCTGGTCCGAGCCTCTTGGCCATGATTATGTTTGAGAAGTTCGGCCAGCATCAGCCGCTCAACCGCCAGGCGGAGCGCTACGCTCTGGAAGGCGTGCCGATCGCACTGTCGACCATGGCAGATGCCGTTGGGGCGGTCTGTGCCTCGCTGGATCCTCTGCTGCGCTTGGTGGAAGCCCACGTCATGGCGACCGAGCGCCTTCATGCTGACGATACGACGGTACCGGTCCTGGCCAAGGGCAAGACCGACACCGGACGGTGCTGGATCTACGTCCGCGACGATCGGCCATTTGGGGGCACGGACCCGCCGGCGGCGATGTTCTACTACTCCCGCGACCGCAAGGGCGAGCATCCCCAAGCGCATCTGGCCCGGTATGCCGGCATCC
>NZ_JADPKH010000156.1:0-1380 GCF_023073835.1 Bradyrhizobium sp. 153
CGATGATCCCGATCCCGAGCGGCGTCAGGGTCTGGATCGCCACTGGCCACACCGATATGCGTCGCGGCATGCAAAGCCTGGCGCTTGCGGTCCAGGAGAATCTGAAGCGCGATCCTCATGCCGGCGATCTCTACATCTTCCGGGGCCGCCGCGGTGATCTGGTCAGGATTCTCTGGCACGATGGGCTGGGCATGTCGCTCTATGCCAAGCGGCTGGACCGTGGCAAGTTCATCTGGCCCTCGGCGTCGGACGGTGCGGTGTCGATCTCGGCGGCGCAGATGGCTTACATGCTCGAAGGCATCGACTGGCGGAATCCCCAACTAAGTTGGCGGCCGCAGAGCGCGGGTTGAGCGAAGAAACTACGGTTGCTGCCATTTTGGGGAGTCCCATCGCGTCCAATCTGTGATTCACTGCCTCGCATGGATGCCGACCGCGACGCTGTTCCCGATGAGGTTGCCGCCCTGAAGAACGCGCTGGCAGTCGAGCGCGCGAAGGGTTTGGAGATCGCCGCCGAGCTCGCGGTCGCGCGCGCGAAAGCGTCGGAAGACGAAGCGCTGATCGCGCAGCAGCAGCTGCAGATCGCCAAGCTGAAGCATCAGATCTATGGGCAACGGTCGGAGCGCTCGGCGCGGCTGATCGAGCAGTTGGCGCTGACGTTCGAAGAGCTGGAAGCTGACGCCACCGAGGACGAGCTGGCGGCGGAACGGGCCGTGGCCAAGACGACCACGGTGCGCGGATTTACGCGCCAGCGTGCCGAGCGCCAGACCTTCCCTGAGCATCTGCCACGGGAACGGGTGGTGATCGATGGGCCTACGGCTTGTGAATGCTGCGGCAGCAATCGCCTGCGCAAGCTCGGCGAGGATGTGACCCGCACGCTGGAAGTGGTGCCGCGCCAGTGGAAGGTGATCGAGACGGTTCGGGAGAAGTTCTCCTGCCGCGACTGCGAGAAGATCAGCCAGGCGCCGGCCCCGTTCCATGCCGTCGCCCGGGGATGGGCTGGCCCGAGCCTCTTGGCCATGATTATGTTTGAGAAGTTCGGCCAGCATCAGCCGCTCAACCGCCAGGCCGAGCGCTACGCTCTGGAAGGCGTGCCGATCGCACTGTCGACCATGGCGGATGCCGTTGGGGCGGTCTGTGCCTCGCTGGATCCTCTGCTGCGCTTGGTGGGAGCCCACGTCATTGCGGCCGAGCGCCTTCATGCTGACGATACGACGGTACCGGTCCTGGCCAAGGGCAAGACCGACACCGGACGGTGCTGGATCTACGTCCGCGACGATCGGTCATTTGGGGGCACGGACCCGCCGGCGGCGATGTTCTACTACTCCCGCGACCGCAAGGGCGAGCATCCCCAAGCGCATCTGGCCCGGTATGCCGGCATCC
>NZ_JADPKH010000155.1:0-1362 GCF_023073835.1 Bradyrhizobium sp. 153
GGTCCAAACCGGCTACATGGGTAACAGACTAGACCGGCGACATGGGTAACAGGTCAACTATTCGGCAAGGAGGGCTTGCCGATGGCTTGGAAGGAGACCTGTGCCGTGAGTGAGCGGATGGAGTTTGTGGTGGCGGTTCGAAAGGGCGAGGAAGCATTTGCAATGATCTGCCGGCGGTTCGGCGTGAGCCGCCGGATTGGCTACAAATGGCTTACGCGTTTCGAGACGGAAGGACCTGCGGGCCTGGAAGATCGCTCACGAGCTCCACGGCACCACCCGCAATCGATTGCAGGCGACATTGCTGAGCGATGCCTTGCAGTGCGGCGTGCGCATCCGACTTGGGGTCCTTTGAAGGTGCGGGCCTATCTGGAACGGGCCGCGCCGAAGACGGACTGGCCGGCGGCGAGCACGATCGGAGAGCTGTTCGACCGAGAGGGGCTGACGGTCAAGCGTCGACTGCGACGGCGTGGACCGCCGTCGAGCGCGCCTTTTGCCGATTGCCAGGAGGCCAACGATATCTGGTGCATCGACTTCAAGGGCTGGTTCTTGACCGGTGACGGCAAGCGATGCGAACCACTGACGATCACCGATGCATACAGTCGCTATCTTCTGCGCTGCCAGGCGCTTCCCCGAACGGACACCGAGCATGTCTGGCCTGTGCTCGATGCGGCCTTCCGCGAGTTCGGCCTTCCCCACTACCTGCGATCGGACAATGGCTCTCCGTTTGCCTCGGTCGGCGCTGGCGGATTGTCGAGAATGTCGGTCAACCTGATCAAGGCTGGGGTGATACCGGAACGCATTACTCCCGGGAAGCCGCAGCAGAACGGCCGTCACGAGCGCATGCATCTTACCCTGTTGCAGGACGCGGCAAGTCCACCGGCGCGCAGCCTGCGTGAGCAGATCAAGCAACTGCGCCAGTTCCAGCACACCTATAACCACGAACGCCCACACGAGTCTCTCGACAACGCTACACCTGCGGATCGCTACAAAGCGTCACCGCGTCGCTTCGATGGGATCCTACGCTCCCCCGAGTATGGCGATCAGGACATTCGCTGGGTCCGACGCAACGGAGAGATCAAGCTCGATGGCAAGTTCGTCTACATCAGCGCGGCATTGTCCGGCGAGCCCGTAGGCTTGGTGGCGTCCGAGGATGGCCAAACGGTCACCTACGGCCCGGTCACGCTCGGCACCATTGCTTATCGGGCGGATCAATTAAGAACGCCAAAGCGCTGTGGACCTTGGGGACAACGCTGCGCGTTGCCCCCAGGGTCCACAGCCCCAACAACAGCAGGCCTGAACGAAACGAGAATTGTGTTACCCATGTCGTCGGTTTGAACTGTTACCCATGTCGCCGGTTGCTCA
>NZ_JADPKH010000009.1:0-113589 GCF_023073835.1 Bradyrhizobium sp. 153
TGCCGGCGCCTCTCCAAAGACTTCGAACGCTCTGCCGCTACCGAGCTCGCTTGGCTGCTCGCCGCCCATCTAAGGCTCCTAATTCGCCGTCTAGCCAGAACCTTGATAGCGTCCACGCGCTTTTTGAGTCAGGCTCTCAGGATGAGGACGAAGCGCGCGCAAGCAGTTTCAACGGGCACCGGCGCCGATTATCTGGTTCACCTTTGCCTAGGAGGAGGTGCCCTCCTCGGCTCGCACCGATTCAACCAAAGCTCATCTCGCTTTAGCTGTTGAGCTGCGGCGGCTTGAAATCCGGAAAGCGCGTGAGCATTGCGGTCTTGACGAACTTCAAGTGAGCAATGCTGCTTGCCAATTCCTTGAGCCGTCGCTGGCCATTCGAGATGTCGGCCGCGAAGAGATCCTGATGATAATTGTCGAGCGGCTCTCGCTCGAGATATTCATCGGTGCCATTTCCGAAGGTGACGGACGCACGCGCGAGGGCATCATCAACACGCCGGTTGAGGCCGGCCTGCTCCCTCTCCGCCTCCTGCAATGCTGTTTCAATCGCCGCCAGGACGGCACCGATCCGCACGCGGTCGGTCTCCGCATCACGCTCGACAGAGCGCGCCTTAAAACCCTTGGTCTCGCGGCGGGAGCCGAGAAGATTGTGTGCGCGCGCTCTCAGGAACAGCTGAAACATTTGGGCCATCCCACATTCGAGATCAGGCGGCTACCATCGGTCAGACATAGTTAACAAAGCCTAAATCTTGCGCCCGCTCCGCCTGGCTTTGTTCGATCCATGCCCGCCAGGCTCGTTCGTGCCTGGAATAGAGCTCAAGCCAGCGAAACTCGGTCGCGGCGGCGGCTGCTTCGCTCACGCAAATCTCCGACGCGAATTGCACCTTATTGTTCGGTGAAAGATCCAGCGCTTCGAACTCCGCAGTTTCCTGCAGCGAAAGGCCGATCAGGACACGACGCCCTTGGGCGTCGACGAAATACCTACGGGGCGCATTGCGCCTTTGATCAATCATCTCGAATGGCCCTCATCCATGATCCAAGGCCCTGGAAGATCTTTCAGCCGACGATCAAAGCTACGAACAAACGCGACCAAAATGAGGACGCAAGTCGCGCCCAGCAACACAATCAAATACGCCATCTACGCCTACCCTGCGAGCCGCGAAAAATCGAGATGACTAAACTCTCGCCATGAACTGATCCGTCTTAAGTTGCCTTTCCGAAGCGCTCAAGGACCGCGCCACGTTAACCTAACTGCACATGGTTATTCGACGTTGCCACAACATCAACTCCAACCGAAACGTCGCGCCCCTGGTGTTGCCATCACGATGGACGCTCGCTTTGCCTGACTCTCATCGAGGCCGGCGTGTAGGGCGCATAGAGACGATATCGCGCTGATCGCTTGCGCGAGCGCCACGCCCGCACACCATAGCCGCAGCAAAAGCCAGCTGCAAAAATCGACATCAAAACCAGAATTGCAAGCATGTGGAATGTTCCCAGTTTTCGGAACGCTCCTCCCGGTCCATTTCAACGTGATGTCGTGACGACTTCAAGATCATCGGCGCTGAAACTTTTGTCAGACGAACATGAAGTTTGTGCAACGTGGTGCTCGGAGTTTGGTCGTCGCGGGAAAAGCTAGGCCGGGCGGATGACGAAATCTCTCATTGTTCAAGAGCGACATCCTGCTGGCGATGCTAACCCCTGTTCACCTCGGCAAGCAGCCTGAGCCACGCGCACCGGTGATCGAGCGTGTCTGTACTCTGCGTGATGACGTCGCTTCCGACACATTTTTCGCACGCCGCTGCTGGCGATTGCAGACACCGACGAAACATCCGTGGTTATACGGAGCGTCATGCACCAACTTCATCCCGGTAAGGTTGAGCAGTTAGCTTAATCCGCGTTGGTTGTTGCGAAGTCTCGCATTTCGCTTATCCATCTTCGCACCGGGCTCCCCCAAGCCCGGCCCCACCCAAGCAAAGCCGTCGAGCGAACATGGGTCGCTTGGCGGCTTTGTCCTTATGTCGACGAGAGGATCATGTCGGTTATGGCGCGGAAGCCCTGGTCGTTCAAGGAAGACCGCCGGCTCATGGAGCTGGCCAAGTCTTCGGCTTCGCTGGAAGAGGCCGCGAAAGTTCTCCGACGCTCGCCTGATGCGATCAAGCGCATGGCGTTGCGACTCGGTCTTTCGTTGAAGTCGAAGTCGGACAAGAAGTCCTAGCGCGGAAGCGCGGCAGCGCTCACCTTGCGCCTCGCAGCCGACCTCCCGCGCTGCGGTGCACGCGAACGACGTCACCGACGAGCCCAGCAGGTCATCCCATCCTCTACAGCGCCGCAACACGCCTTCGACGCAGCCACAGCTTCATCCCGGCGGGCGGAACCGAACCAACGCTCGGGTGTTGATGCCCGACTTCACAGCGAGGCCTGGCAGTGCTCAACTTGGCCATTTCCGCGATGTTGATTTGGCTGGCGATCAATATCGCCTTCGTGGTGCTTCGGCTCCGGACCCCCCGCCATCCGGCCACGTCCCACACCCACAGGCCCAGCTCACCTTGTCCCGACGTGATTCCTCTGCGCCATCGCCTCAGGCGGTGAGCGGCGATAGACGCCCGAGGGTCCGTTCGGCTCGTTCAACCTAAAGCGCGATGAGATCAGGATGAATCGTCATCGCGCTTAGGTTTTTGTTTGAGCATGATCTTTTCGGAAAACCGCTTCGCACTTTTCCGGATCACGCCTTAGTTGTTGGTCTTCTTCTGGGAGCCCATTCCAGGGCTGGTCCCGTAATTGGGCGTCCCCGTTCCTTTGAACGCGCCACCCATGCTGTCCGAACCGGAATTCGTCCCAGTGCCGCTGCGGGTCGCCGAAGTGGGCTGCGTGCCCGATGGCCTGTCTTTGGTTCCCTGTGCCGAGGCCGCAGAGCTCCCGGCAATTAGCGCCAGGAGAAGGATGCTTAACGTCCTGATCATACTGCTCAACTTTCCATGCTCGTTCTAATGCTTGCGCCGCGAGATCATCGGCCAGCCATCACTCCGGTCGGCCCGACCGCGCCGGTCCGCCCGTTAAACCCTATCTTAGCCCCCGCTGGCTAGGATCAATTCTCCAAGCCTTGCCTCATTTCGCCTGACCCGGATGAAACGACTGCGACCGACCCTCCCGTTTGCGGCGCTCGTGCTTGCGAGCACGATGGCGTTCGCCTTGTCCGGGCATTTCGCTGCGGACGCCGTCATTCGCCACCAGCAGGCGCATCAGCTGAACGAGTTGACCGAGGTCGTTCTGCGCCGCTCCGAATTGGCGGTCGATTTTGCCGCGGCCAGCCTGGACGAGCTCCCAAAACGCAATCTCGCCAGCTGCGAGCCCGCGGCGTTGCAAGCCATCCGCCTCCACGTCTACCAGCGCTCGGCGATCAAGGACGTCCGGCTCGTCAAGCCGGATGGCTCGGTGATCTGCTCGGCCTATTCCGAGACGCTCGAGTTCGACAAGGGATGGGCGGATCGCCATGACATGCTGCCCTCGCGCGACAAGGCGCTGTCGCTGTTCCGCGTGGAGCAGTTCGGCGGGGACGCCCTAGGCGTGCTCAGGGACATCAATGACAGCTCCGCCCTTATCGCCATTGTCGGCATCAATGCCAGCCTGTTCGACATCATGCCCGCCGAGCTGCGCGCGCACAGCGAGGTGATCCTCACCTTGAGCAATGGCGAGAAGCTCGGCGAATTCCTGCTCGATGCCGACAGGCCCCTGGTGAGACCAATCAGCTTCGAGAGGCATTCCACGCGCTTGCCGCTTCATGCCACGATCCGGCTCGAGCACGCGGTGCTCTCGAGCTGGAACAGCGAGGCCTATTGGCCGGCGCTCGCAGTCGCCCTTGGCCTTGGCACACTCTTCGGCATCCTGCTGGCACGCAGCCGCCGGATGGAAGGGCCGGTCGCCGATCTCGATCGCGGACTGGCAGCTGGCGAATTCAAGCCGTACTACCAGCCCATCTTCGACCTCAGGGCGGGCCGGATCACAGGCTGCGAGGTTTTGGCGCGCTGGGTGCGCCGAGACGGCTCGGTCGTCCCGCCGATGAACTTCATTCCGCTCGCCGAATCCAGTGGACGCATCCAGGCGATGACCTGGCAGATCCTGAGATCGGCGCTGTCCGACCTGCAGCCAATGCTGAGGGCGGACAAGACCTTCAAGCTGTCCCTGAATGTCGTGCCCAAGCAGCTGCTGAGTGCCGGCTTCGTCGAAACGCTGCGTCGCACGGTCCTGACGGCCAGGGTCTCTGCGCGCCAAATCGTGGTCGAAGTCACCGAGCGCGACGAGCTCGACGATCTTGCGCGCGCCGCGGCGGTTGTCGCCGAGCTGCGAGACCATGGCTTCCGCGTCGCCATCGACGACGTCGGCGTCGGCCATAGCGGACTGTCCCGATTGAAAGGCCTCGGCGCCGACACGATCAAGATCGACAAGTTCTTCGTGGACACGATCACCGTGGACGCGTCGACGACGATGATCGTGGAGATGCTGGTGGCGCTCGCGAGGGACCTCCATATGAGCGTGGTCGCGGAAGGCATTGAGACGGAGGAGCAGCTCCGCGCGCTGGTCGCATCCGGCGTGGAAGAGGGTCAGGGTTATCTCGTGGCGCCTCCGCTTCCGTTCGCCAAGTTTGGTGAGCTCGTCGAGTGCCGGCGCGCGGCGCAATCAGGCACGGCGGTGTCAGAGGACACGGCTTTGGTGGCGTAACGGCGGCGCGAGCTTTAACGATATTTTCTGCTTTCGAGGCAGACCGGCAACCGACCGGCTATGCTGGCGCCATGCGCAGAACCCATCTCATTGCAGCCGCGAGCATCTGCCTTGCCCTCATCGTCTACGCCACGCTGGCGAAGCTGGCAGGAAGACCCGCGCTCTTGGGCCATCACGAGGCGTACTGGGTCGTCGTGATCGAGCGCTTCAGTGCCTATGGGCTGCTCGGCTTCCTTCTTTCCTTCTTGCTGCCAGGACGGCTCGGTCTGGCTTGCTCGCTCGTGATCGCGGTCGCGATGGGGCTGGAGCTGATGCAAGCGTTCATACCCGATCGGGATCCGGGCTTTCTCGACGTGCTCCAGAAGGCGGCAGGAGGCACCGTCGGCGTCATGCTCGCCCAGATGATCCTGGCGTTCTTGCCCAGACCGCCGTCCTGAAGCCACCGGTATCGCAGCAAGATGACCGTTCGGACGTACAACCGGTCCTTACTTCATCATCTGGCCGCGCAATTCACCGCCCGGGTTCGCGGCCGTATGGATGTTTGCGTACCATTTTCCGGCCAGTAGATCTGCCGCCTGCGCGTCGGTGAGCGTGGCACTGCCTTGGATTGGGCTTTGCACTGTCTTGAACGGCAAGACGATGCCGGCGTTCTTGCCGGCTTCGCCTGGGCCATGGAAATGCGCGCCCATTGCGGGTCCCGTAAGCCCGGCATAGGTGACGCTGTAAGTCAGAACTTTCGTTTCAGTGTCGTAGCTTGCCTCGGCCTTGCCTGACCCGGTTGAGCTGTTCGGGGGCACTTCATTGCTTCCCTTGAGCTCGGCTTGCAGCATCACGACTTCCGCGTTTGCCGTGCCGCTCATCGCAATGACGCTTCCTATGAGCGCGAGCGTCCCCAACAGTGCCACCGACGGCCGACACCCGGCTTTGCTCATGCATCCCTCCTGCGGACTTCGCGACCCATCGGCTGTGAACACCGACGACAGCCGGAAATTCCGCCATAGAGCTTATGCTGATTCGGGACGAACGCGGGAATTGGCCCTTCGGCCTGGGCCGGAACACGCGGAGGCTCAGGCCGCTCCACGCCTGTTGTGGAGCTGGGTGGGAGCCAGCAGTTCGGCCATCTGCCGGTGGGTGTTGTGCAGCGCCTCAACGGCGCAATCCAGATCGAAATCCGCCTCACGAACGGCTGCAAAGAACTTGGCCGTCAGCGCCAGATCGAGTTTGACGCGCGTCGTCCCGTCGCGACTCTTGCGGCGATCGAGCGACAAATGGATGGCACGCTCCCTGGCCTCCATTGCGCCGCAGCCGCAAAGCGCACCGAGCTCGTCGTATGTCATCCAGATTTGAGGCATGTTCTTCCACCACACTTGATCGGCCGCGAGACTAGTTCTCGCGTCTAAAGGCAGGGTTGCTGCAGCGCGGCCGCGGTGTGATTTCGAAGCAATAGTGTCAATGCAATGCTAATCATCGCGGCGGGCACCCGCGGAGCTGCGCGGATGATCGTCGATTTGGCTTTCACCTGGGCGGGCCCGCCGTGAACGGATGCCGCGGCCGGGAACGGCTGTCGGGCCCCTTGGGCAGCTTGTCGGCATTGAGCTTCACGACCGCGCTCCTGATATCGGCAGCCGGGGCATCTTCCTGACTGTAGATCAGCGTCGCCTCGAATTTCACGTCAGGCGCTTGCTTCGCCGTTCCGGAGCAGATCGCCATAGCGCCGCTGAAGACGCCGGAGAGATAGACTTCGACCTCGTCACGCCCGAACACGGTCGGCGGCCCGTCGGCATGCCGGCGCGTGGTCAGAACGGCCGTGAAACGCTGGTCGTCATCGAATTGATAGGTGCCGCCATAGGTGAAGAAGCTGTCACTGCCCGAAATCCGGCCCTGGGCCAGATGCACGATACCGGTGCCTTGCGCTTGTGCGGTTCTGAACCACGCCGCGTATTTGCCTTCTTTCAGCATGGGAACATCCGTCGTGATTTTCACCCGTATTTGCAACGAACCTGTGGGGCGCGACAATGGCTGCCGCAGCGAGCATTCCGCCACGGTTAACACCCTGCCAAGTCAATCGATCAAATTCCTGCGGGCCGGGAGGCGAAGCCGGCAGCGACGTCAAAACAGTTCTAAGCCATCGTGCCCATGGCTTGATACCCGGTCGCCGATTTGAACCTGTTCCTGATAAAGTGCACCAATATCAAAGAGTGATTCTGGTCACACTTGCCTGGGCGCCCCGCTGCTAAGCATCGGACCGGACGGGGACCGGTAGAGCATCGTCGAATTGGATGAGAATTCCCATGAAAAGCCTGATCGGCGCCCTTGTCGGCGCGTTCTGTATTGCGGCCCCCGCTCTGGCGGAGACCCCGGCCGCGATTGTCGAGGATGTGCAAGGCAAGGTCGACGGCGTCGAGTTCATGGATTATGTGGCGCCGGGCAAGATCATCAAGCTCGGGCCCAAGTCCAGCGTTACCCTCAGCTATCTCAAATCCTGCTTGCGCGAAACAATCAGCGAAGGCGTCATCCTGGTCGGCACCGAGCAGAGCACCGTACAGCTTGGCGACGTTCAGCGCGCCAAGGTGCCCTGCGATACCAAGGCGGCGCAGCTCTCCGAACGCGAGGCCAACCAGAGTGCCGCGACCACCTTCCGGACCGTGCGGTCCGATGCCAAGAACGCTCCATCCAAATTGCCAACGCTCTACGGCATCGCGCCGCTGGTCCAGGCCAAGAGCGGCAGCACGCTCGTGATCGAGCGCACCGACGGCAAGGAGCCCACGATCAGCGTGCCGCTCAAGAACGACGTCATGATCCGCGGCAAATTCTATGACTTTGCCAAGGCCGGAAAGTCACTGACCCCGGGCGGCAGCTATCTCGCCATTCTCGGCGCCAAGCGTTACGCCTTCCAAGTCGACGCCGGCGCCACGGCATCGCCTACCCCGGTTATCGGCCGCCTGCTGCGGCTCGAATAGACGGACCTAGCGAGGCCGCGATGCGGCGGATCGGCAGGCGGGACATCGTTGCGGCGATCCTGATTGCGCTCCTCGCGGGCGCGATCGTCATGTCTCCGCCGCTTCAGACGCTGCAGGGCCTGTCGCTCGACATCCTCACCGCGCTGCGCGGCAAGCTGGCCGGTGAGCGCCGCGATCCTGCAATGTCGCCAGTCGTTGTAGTCGCGATCGATGCGGAAACCTACGACACGCCGCCCTTCAAGGGATCGCCGACGCAAACCTGGACGCGTGAGATTGGACGGATGCTCGGCAGCATCACCGAGGGCGGCGCCAAGGTCATCGGCTTCGACGTAATCTTTCCGAGCTCGATCGAGCAGTCCGAGATTCTCTTCGGCGACGCGCCGCTCGGCACCCGCATGAAGGGTTTTGATCGGGATTATCTGATCGCCCTGCGGCAAATCTCCGACGGCGGCAAACTGGTGCTCGGCGAAATCCTGAACAACGACCACCCGGAAGTGCCCTATCGCGCACAGCAAGTGGCCGTGCGCAACACCATCCGCGCGCTCAACGTACACACTGATCCCGACGACGTGATCCGGCGCATGCCATTGAGCTTTGCCATCGAGGGCAAGCCTGTCCCCGCGATGGCGGTCGAGCTGGCTGCGCGTGCGCTTGGCGCAAAGCCTGAGATTGCGCCGTCCGGCGCGACCGAGTTGTCCGGCTATGCGATCCCGAGCGCGATGCCGAATACAATCACACTCAACTTTCGCGGGCTGGGACGCGACGTTCCGACCTTCTCCTTCGCCGACCTGCGCGCCTGTGTCGAGAAGGGCGATCGCGATTTCTTTCGCCGCGCCTTCGACGGCAAGGTCGTGCTGCTCGGCACGGTCCTGAATTTCGAGGACCGTAAGCTCACCTCGATGCGCTTGTCTGGCGGATATGACGGCACGCCGGCGGCGCGATGCGCCCTGCCCGCGCCGGAGCGTGGCGCGCAACGCCCCCGCAGCGATGTCGCCGGCGTCTTCGTGCACGCCACCGTCGTTCGCAACTTGATCGAACGCGACGCCGTGACCGAGCTCGGCTTTCCCGCGCGGAGCATCCTCACAATCCTGTTCGCGCTCGTCATCGCTTGCGCCGCCTGCGTGCTTGCACCGAGCGGCGCCCTGATCGCCTGGCTCGGCCTCACCGCCGTTTACGCCGCCATGGCTGTCGGTGCGTTCGTTCGCGCACTGGCACTGCCGCTGACCGAGCCTGCGCTCGCAAGTCTTGCCGCGCTCGCGATGATGATCGGCTACCGCTTCGTGCTGGCTGATCGCGACGAGCGCTTCCTGCGCAAGAGCTTTGCGTTCTATCTCGCGCCTGAAGTGATCGACACCATGGTTGCATCCGGCAAGATGCCGGCGCTCGGCGGCGAGATGCGCAACGTCACCATGTTCTTCTCCGACCTCAGCGGCTTCTCAGCGATCGCGGAGACGATGACACCTGGCGAGCTTGTGACCCTGATGAACGAATATCTGTCCGCCATGACCGACATCATCGAGGGCCATGGCGGCTACGTCGACAAATATATCGGCGATTCCATCGTCGCCATGTTCGGCGCCCCGGCCGACGACGTCGCACATGCGCGCAATGCGGTGCGTGCCGCGCTGAAATGCCACGAGAAGCTCGCAGAGCTCAACGCCAACAATGCCGCCTTTGCGGGCCACGGCCTGTCGCATCGCATCGGCCTCAACAGCGGCGAAGCCGTGGTCGGCAACATCGGCTCGCGCCGCCGCTTCAACTACACCGTGATGAGCGACACCGTGAACGTTGCCTCGCGGCTCGAGGGCGCCAACAAATATTACGGCACCGCGATCATGGCCTCCGAAACCACGATGGCGCAGACCGGTGACACCTTCGCCTGGCGCGAGCTCGATGCGATCAGGGTGTTGGGACGCGGCGAGGCGGTCAGGGTGTTCGAGCCGCTGGCGGAGAGAGGCGCGGCGAGCGCCGAGCAGGCGAAGGTGGCCGCGGTGTATGCGGAGGGGTTGGCCTGCTGGCGGGCCAGGGATTTTGTGAAGGCGGCCGAAGCGTTCGAGAGCGCGGCGAAGATCGATCCGTCGTCGGCGCTATTCGCCAAACGCGCCAGAATGCTAATCGCGAATCCGCCCGCGTCGGATTGGAGACCGGTCAATATGCTGGAGGGGAAGTAGCAGTTGATCGCCTCCCTCCAGGGCAGGGTAAACGCGTGCCACCCTAAACCGGCAGCTCCGGGAGGCGCGGATGGGGAGGAAGTCTGACGACCTCGGCCTTTGTTGGCCGGCACGGCCACTTACCTTCGTATATGGTGTCCTATCCTTTGGATAGAGGCCGTTTACCTCAGTACAATTGAGTACGGAATGCTCGCGCCTTAGCGTGACTGCATTCGGCGCCCTGGCGCTGGTGGCATGAAACCTCCCTGACCTTGGCGCAAGACGGCCACCCCTGTCCGGTCGTCTGCGCCGCTTTTTTCAGCAAGCCATCGCCAGCTTTTTGCGAAACTGGAGATTTGTGCACAATGTCTTCTCTTGAGAAGATCGCACTCTTTATCGATGGCTCCAATCTGTATGCCACCTCCAAAGCGCTCGGCTTCGACATCGATTTCAGGCGGTTGCTCAGCGAATTTCAAAGCCGAGGTGCACTGTTGCGCGCCTTTTACTACACGACCGTCATCGAGGATCAGGAGTTTTCGTCAATCCGCCCGTTGATCGATTGGCTCGATTATAATGGGTACACCGTCATCACCAAGCTCGCCAAGGAGTTCGTCGACGCCACCACCGGCCGCCGCAAGGTGAAGGGCTGCATGGATGTCGAGCTCGCCGTGAGTGCGATGGAGCTCGCCGAACACGTCGATCAGATCGTATTGTTCTCGGGCGATGGGGACTTTCGTTCCCTCGTGGAAGCCCTGCAACGCGGCGGTGTCCGCGTGACGGTCGTCTCCACGCTCTCCACTCAGCCGCCCATGGTCGCCGACGACCTGCGCCGACAGGCGGACGTATTCCTCGATTTGGCAGACCTGAAACCAAAAGTGGGGCGCGATCCCGCCGACCGGCCCCGCGAGCTTCGGCAGCCACCGCAATTCCTCGCGCGCGGATCGATCGATCGGGGCGACCGGGTGGAATGATCCTGGGACGGCCGCCGGCACCGTCGAGCACCCTGCCTTCCAGCGTGATGCGTTCGCCCTTGGTGCTCGGCGTCACCAGGACGTCCAAAAGTTCTTCTTGAAGACGTCGAAGCCGGCCATCGCCCGCACGCGAAGGTTGGCCGGCTGCCGATGTTCATGGCGAGCCAGCTCCAGACTGTCGCGGCGATGGCTGCCGCTTGAGCCGGCCCCACCCCACGAAAACCTGATTCCCGCCAAACCCACTGGTTGCGCACGGGGAGCCACGCTAAAATCGCGCCATGACAGTGACCGACATTGCGAGCCGAACCTACAATCACAGCTGGCGGCTGGATCCCATCATCCGCAGCCTGCTCGATACCGATTTCTACAAGCTGTTGATGTTACAGATGATTCGGGAGGATTACCCGAATCAGCAGGTGACGTTTTCGGTCATCAACCGCTCGCGCCATGTGCGTCTCGCCGAGATCATCGACGTGGGCGAGCTGCGCGCCCAGCTCGACCATGCCCGCACCATCCGCTTCACCAAGAAGGAGCTGATCTGGCTTGCCGGTAACACCTTCTACGGCAAGACCCACATGTTCTCGGCGGACTTCATCCGCTGGCTGGCCGAATTCCGCCTGCCCGAATACGAGCTGCGCAAGGTCGACGGCCAGTACGAGCTGCATTTCCACGGCCCCTGGACCCACACCACGATGTGGGAGATTCCGGCACTCGCGATCCTCAACGAGCTGCGCTCGCGCGCAGCGATGAAGGGCCGCGGCCGCTTCGAGCTCGACGTGCTCTACGCCCGCGCCAAGGCCAAGCTGTGGACCAAGGTGGAGCGGCTGCGCAAGCTGGAGAACCTCCGGTTGTCCGATTTCGGCACCCGCCGCCGTCACGGCTTCCTCTGGCAGCGCTGGTGTGTGGAGGCGGTGAAGGAAGGCCTCGGCTCGTCCTTCATCGGCACCTCCAACGTGCTGCTCGCGATGGACAACGATCTCGAAGCCATCGGCACCAACGCGCATGAGCTGCCGATGGTCGCGGCCGCGCTCGCCAGGGACGACGAGGAATTGCGCTGGGCGCCCTATCGCATCCTCGACCAGTGGCGCCAGACCTATGGCGGCAACCTCCTGATTGCGCTGCCCGACGCCTTTGGCACGAAAGCTTTCCTGCGCGATGCGCCGGAATGGGTCGCCGACTGGACCGGCTTCCGCCCCGATAGCGCGCCACCGATCCAGGCCGGCGAAGAGATCATCGCGTGGTGGAAGAAGATGGGCCGCAATCCCAAGGACAAGCTGCTCGTCTTCTCCGACGCGATGGACGTCGGCTCGATCGAGGAGACCTATCACCACTTCGCTGGCCGTGTGCGGCTCTCGTTCGGCTGGGGCACTAACCTCACCAACGACTTCGTCGGCTGCACGCCGGACGGCTCGTTCAATCTCGATCCGATCTCGCTGGTCTGCAAGGTTTCGTCCGTCGACGGACATCCGGCCGTCAAGCTCTCCGACAATCCGGAGAAAGCGACCGGCCTGCCCTCGGAGATCGAGCGTTACCTGCGCGTGTTCGGCGATGCCGGACGCGTGCGCAAGCCGGTGCTGGTCTAGCAGCGGACCAGGCTTCTTTCGATCCGGTAAACCGCGCACGATGAATATGAGGCTTTGGTTCGCCGATGCCGCGCCAGTTCCGATTGACCAGTATTTGACGCGATCTGCGCGCATCCACTTCACAGCGCCTTCACCCTGGGTGCAGTCGCTCGCGTTTTCAGGTCGAGTTAAGCAACATTCTGCTCTACTTCGCGTTGCAGGCCCAACGCTCCGCTGGGATCGTTGATCGATTTGGGGAACGCAGGGTGTTTCGTAGAACAGCGACGTCGACGAAGGGACACAGTCTCCTTCACGTCATCAAGCTTGTCTCGCCTTTCGTCATGGTCGTCGTGCTCCAGGCGGCAATCGCAGGATTCAGCCTCGAGGTGATGTCCTCGGTCCGCGCCTATGTCGCCGGCGAAGCGTTGTGGTCGCGCTCGCAGAAGAATGCTGTTTACTTCCTCAATCGCTATCTGCATTCGGGCGAGGCCAGCCAGTTCGCGCAATATCGGGCCGCGCTCGCCGTTCCCATTGGCGACCAATTCGCGCGCTGGGCGCTCGAACGCGATCCGGTCGACGTCGAGGTCGCCCGCATCGGCTTTCTGCAGGGCGGCAACCATCCCGATGACGTTCCGGGACTGATCTGGCTGTATCGCTACTTCAACCGTGTCAGTTTCCTCCATGAAGCGATCCGGGAGTGGGCTGCCACCGATCCCATGCTGCTGGAGCTCAGCGTGTTCGGCGAGGTCATCCGGTCCGAGTTGGAGAACGGCCCCATTCAAAACGACGGTCGCCTGCAATTCCTGTCGTCGCGGCTCTCGGAGCTCAATACCCAATTCACGGTGCATGCCAAGCGGTTCTCCACTGTCCTCGGTGAAGGCTCTCGTGCCATCAAGGTGACGCTGACGTGCATCAACATCGTCACCGCCGCGACGCTGATCCTGCTCCTGATCTGGCATACGCGGCGGCTGGTGCTGCAACGACAGGCATTCGAGGAGGCCTTGCACGCCGAGAAAGAGCGCCTGGCCTGGCAGGCGTCGCACGACTGGCTGACCGGCCTGTCCAACCGCCGCGCCTTCGAGGCGAGCCTGCAGAGCGAGTTGGACAATGCCGCCGCGGGTCCGCTGGGACTGATCCTGCTCGACCTCGACCAGTTCAAGAGTGTCAACGATACCTGCGGTCACCTTGCCGGCGATCGCCTGCTCTGCCAGGTCTCGCGCCTCCTGCAACAGGACCGGCATGCCCATGATCTGGTGGCCCGGCTCGGAGGTGACGAATTCGGCCTGATCCTGCCGCGGTGCCCGCCCTCGAATGCCGTCGATATCGCCGAACGGCTGCGCCGATCGTTCGAGCTGTTCAATTTCGCCTGGGACGACCGTTGCTTTGCGGTGACCGCCAGCATCGGCGTCGCCTGCATCACCGACCGCAACACCACGCTCGAGGATGCGATGCGGCGCGCGGATGCCGCCTGCTACCGTGCCAAAGAGAAGGGACGCAACCGGGTTCAGGTCGACGGCGTAAGGCCGGATGTCGTCGTCGCGGCAGCCCGGCCGCGCGAAGCGGCGCGCGCTTGACGCTGCCCGCGCCGTCACCGTCGAGGCAAAATTCCAAGGCCGGCGAGATGGGCGTCGAGAAACTGCTCGATCTGCTGACGCAGCATCTGCGGCGGCACGGCCACCATGCGCTCCTCGAGGCCGAGCGAGATGATTCCATGCACGGCCGAAAACAGCGTACGCGACAAAAGCGCGATCTCCACGTCATTCGCATCCGGCAATAGCCGCACCAGCGGTGGATGCATCAGCGCGAAGGCGTCCATGACCATCTGAAGGATGTCGTCCGGATAAGGGCGATCGTCCTCCATCCGATGCTCGAACAACGAGCGCAGCAAATTGGCGTGCTCAGCAAAGAAGTCGAGATAGGTCGCGGCAAGGCCATAGAGCTGACGGACGGGATCCTTGGCAGGAACTCCGCGGAGCCGCGCTGTGAGCGCCTGAACCGTCTCCCGATTGACGGTCAGGATCACCCCATCGAAGTCGCCGAACTCGTTATAGACGCTGCCGACCGAGCAACCGGCGGCTTCCGCGACATCACGGACCTTCAATGATTTCAGCCCCTTAGCTGAAATGATGCCCCGGGCGATCTCCACGATCTGGAGCCGTCGCCCACTTTTTTTCTGCCCGCGCAGTGATTTTTCTTGAACATTGTTCATTTTCAGGCTACCCATGTGAACATTGTTCAACTTAGCCCGGAGACCTGCAAAATGCAAACTCTCGCTGTTGATATCGCCGCCACCTTCGTCGATGACGCCGCAGCTCTCGTGACCGGCTTTGGCCGCGCCCTGCTGCGGTTCGCCATGACTCCAATCGATCGCGTCGCAAATGCCTGCGACATCGCCGGCGTGCTTACTGAGCGGCGCGCGACCTTCCGGATGTGGCGGGCCAACCGTGCCCGTGGGCGTCTCGAGGGCCGCCGGTTCAGCCTGCTCGGCCGCCTCTCGCCCTTTCGCCACCTCTCCCATCTCACCTGAGACAGGCACAGCCGGCACGTTCCGATCGGCTCGAATGCAAGATCGGGTTGCAACGAAGGACTCACCATCTCCGGACATTGGCGGTCGATCTGGCGGACTTCGGCGATGCGGTTCAGCTTTTCCTCAGAACCGGCGCGATATCCGGCAAGCGCGGCCATCTCGCCCGAACTGCGGTCGCGCTCAGATATTTGCGAACCTAACGAGACCACTTGGAGACCAACAGGATCGGAAGAATCGAGGCGACGAAGCAGGCCGGCAACCGTCGTCGCCCTGCAATCACTCATCCCATACCCTTCCGGTCGTGACGCTTCACCGACAACGTAAATCTCAGGCTGCCTTTCCAAAACAGGACTAGTCATGATCAGGGAATTGATGTCGTCACGCCGCTTCGCGCCGCTGTTCTGGGCGCAATTTTTCTCGGCGCTCAATGACAACGTGCTCAAGAACGCACTCGTCATCATCCTGCTTTACAGTGCCGCGACCGGCCACGGCGATGCCCTGGTGACGATCGCAGGCGCCGTCTTCATCTTCCCCTATTTCATCCTGTCCGGGCTCGGTGGCCAGCTCGCCGACAAATACGTCAAATCCGTCGTCGCAAGGCGGCTCAAATTCGCCGAGATCTTCGCCGCTTGCTTTGCGGCCGCCGGCTTCTTCCTGCACTCAGTGCCGCTGCTGTTCGCAGCGCTCGCGCTGTTCGGCATCATCGCCGCCATGTTCGGCCCGGTGAAATACGCCATGTTGCCGGACCAGCTCGAGCTCGGCGAGCTCGCGACCGGCAACGCACTGGTCGAAGGCGCAACCTTCATGGCCATCCTGCTCGGCACCGTCGCCGGCGGCCAGTTCGTGGCCGGCTCCGCGCATATGGGCTGGGTCGCATCGGCCGTGGTCGTGCTGGCCCTGTTGTCCTGGGCCTTCGCCTCCCGCATTCCGGCGACCACGCCGTCTGCGCCCGATCTGCCCGTCAGCGCCAATCCCTGGACCTCGACGCTCAGCCTGCTGAGGACCTTGCACGCCGACCATCGGCTGTGGGACCGCATCGTGATCGTCTCCTGGTTCTGGCTCGTCGGCGCCATCGTGCTGTCGCTGCTGCCGGCGCTGGTCAAGGACGTCGTGGGCGGCACCGAGGGCGTGGTGACGCTGTGTCTTGCGATCTTCGCGATCGGCATCGCCGTCGGCTCGCTGTTCGCCGCCAGCCTCAGCCACGTTCGCCCGAACCTCGCTCTCGTGCCGATCGGCGCCATCATCATGGGATGTTCTGGCCTCGATCTCGCCTGGGCCATCGGCGTGACCACCAGGGGTCAGGACATCACCGCGGCCGGTTTCGCAACCTCGTTCGCGGGCTTGCGCATGATGATCGACTTCGTCGCCTTTGCATTCGGCGGTGGCTTGTTTGTCGTTCCCTCATTTGCGGCTGTTCAGGCCTGGTCGGCGCCGTCCGAGCGCGCCCGCATCATCGCCGCCGGCAACGTGCTGCAGGCGGCCTTCATGGTGGTCGGCTCGCTGTTCGTCGCGCTGTTGCAGGCGGCCGGCCTCCATGTCGGCTGGATCTTCTTCGGCCTCGGAGTCGCGAGCTTCGGCGCGGTGTGGTTCGTGCTGACCAAGTGGGGCAAGGAGGGCGTGCGCGACTTCGGCGGACTGCTGTTCCGCGCGCTGTTCCGCACCGAAATTCGCGGGCTCGAAAACCTGCCGCCGTCAGGCACGCGCATGCTGATCGCGCCCAACCATGTCAGTCTGATCGACGGTCCGCTGCTGCACGCGGTGCTGCCGATCGACGCCAGTTTCGCGGTGGATACCGGCATCTCGAAGGCCTGGTGGGCCAAGCCGTTCCTGCGCGTGGTCAAGCACTACACCATGGATCCAACCAAGCCACTGGCTGCGCGCGACCTGATCAAGCTCGTCGCCGCCGGTGAGCCGGTCGTGATCTTTCCCGGAAGGACGCATCACCGTCTCGGGCTCGCTGATGAAGGTCTATGACGGCACCGCGATGATCGCTGACAAGGCCGACGCGGTGGTCGTGCCCGTCCGCATCGAGGGCGCGCAGCGCTCGCATCTCAGCTATCTCAATAGCAGCCAGATCAAGCGCTCCTGGTTTCCGCGGGTGACGGTCACCATCCTGCCGCCGGTCAAGCTTCCGGTCGACCCGTCGCTGAAGGGCAAGGCGCGCCGCAACGCCGCCGGCGGCGCGCTTCAGGACGTGATGATCGATGCTCTCGTGAAGAACGCGATGCTCGATCAGACGCTGTTCGAGGCGCTCGGCCACGCCTATCGCGACCGCGACACCGGCAAGGTCATCGTCGAAGACGCGCTCGGCACCAAGCTGACCTATCGCAAGCTGATTCTCGGCGCGCAGGTCTTGAGCCGCAAGCTCGAGGCAGGCACCGCCGCCGGCGAGAATGTCGGCGTGCTGCTGCCGAACTCGGCAGGCGTCGCCGTTGTCTTCATGGCGTTGCAAAGCATCGGCCGGGTGCCTGCGATGCTCAACTTCTCCGCCGGCCCGGTCAATGTGCTCGCCGCCATGAAGGCGGCGCAGGTCAAGACCGTGCTGACGTCGAAAGCCTTCATCGACAAGGGCAAGCTCGACAAACTGATGGCGGCGGTCTCCGCAGAGGCGCGAATCATCTATCTCGAGGATGTCCGCGCCTCGATTGGCGTGGCCGACAAGATCAAGGGCCTGCTCGCAAGCACCGCGCCGCGCGTCACCCGCCAGGCCAACGATCCGGCCGTCGTGCTGTTCACGTCGGGCTCGGAAGGAACGCCCAAGGGCGTGGTGCTGTCCCATCGCAACATCCTCGCCAACGCGGCGCAGGCGCTGGCGCGGGTCGACGCCAACGCCAACGACAAGGTGTTCAACGTGCTGCCGGTGTTCCACTCCTTCGGGTTGACTGGCGGAATGATGATGCCGTTGCTGGCGGGCATTCCGATCTACATGTACCCCTCGCCGCTGCATTACCGGATCGTGCCCGAGCTGATCTACCAGACCGGCGCCACCATCCTGTTCGGCACCGACACGTTCCTCACCGGCTATGCACGCTCGGCGCACGCCTACGACTTCCGCACCCTGCGCCTCGTGATCGCCGGCGCCGAAGCGGTCAAGGACCGGACGCGTCAGGTGTTCATGGAGCGCTACGGCATCCGCATCCTCGAAGGCTATGGCGTCACCGAGACTGCGCCGGTGCTGGCGATGAACACGCCGATGGCCAACCGTCCGGGCACCGTCGGCCGCCTGTCGCCGCTAATGGAAAGCCGGCTGGATCCGGTCCCCGGCATCGAGGACGGCGGTCGCCTCTCGGTGCGCGGACCGAACGTGATGCTCGGATATCTGCGGGCTGAAAATCCCGGCGTGCTCGAGCCGCTGGCAGAAGGCTGGCACGACACCGGCGACATCGTTTCGATCGACGCGGCCGGCTTCATCACCATCAAAGGCCGCGCCAAGCGCTTTGCCAAGATCGCGGGCGAAATGGTCTCGCTGTCGGCGGTCGAGAGCATCGCGACGACGCTGTGGCCGCAGGCCGCATCGGTCGCCGTCTCGATCCCGGACCAGCGCAAAGGCGAGCGCATCGTGCTGCTGACGACGGAGAAGAACGCCGAGCGCAGCGCGATGCAGGCCCAGGCCAAGGCGCTCGGAGCGTCCGAGCTGACCGTTCCCGCGGCGATCATGGTGGTCGACAAGGTGCCGCTGCTCGGCACCGGCAAGACCGACTATGTCACGGCAACAACAATGGCCCGCGAGCAAGCGTCGGCACCGGAGCGCGAGGTGGCGTGACGACCGATCGGGGCAAGCCTCTCAAGCGCTGGCTTCGCTACGCCGCTCCTGTGCGTAACGCACCAGCGCCGCGAAGCGATAGATGCCGTGCACGAACTTGCCATAGGGCATGGTGATGAACAGCGCGAACACCGCGCCGAGATGCAGCGCCAGCAGCGGCCCCATCGCAGAGGTCTCGCGCAGGAGCAGGAGGGCCATGCCCGTAAGACCCGTCAGGAACAGCATGGCGATGAAGCCCACGTCCATGCCGTAGCGGCTCTCGTCGAGCAACGCTGGATCGCGGCGCATCTTGGCGGCGAAGAGCCCGATCGGCCCAATGATCAGGCCGATGCCGCCGAGCGTGCCGAGCACGACAGGCAGGTCCCACCACGGATAAGGCGCCTCCCGGCCGAGCACATAATGATACAGCGTGGCGACGGACGTCGCCGCAAAGCACAGCAGGAAGCCGTAGAAGGTCAGGTGGTGATAGAGCTTGCGCCGATCGGTCGGCTTGTCGTCTTCGTTGTAGCAGCCGACGCCGCCGCCATGGAGGTAACGCAGCTCGCCGGCATCGCGGATCGCTTGAAAAATCGAACCGCCGTCGGCGCGGCCGCCAATCGGCGGACCGATGTCACGCCAGAAGGCGCGCACGCTCAATACGAGCGCGAGGATCGCATAAAGCAAGGCAGCGCTGAACAGCGCGGCCATCGCGTTATGGGGCATCAGCCTGTAGAACGCGCCGGGTCCGGTGTGCACGCCGAACAGCACGCTGCGGTCGTTCCAAATGGCGAAGCCGAGGATGAAGACGGCCATGCTGAGCGCGGCGATGATGCTGATGACCAGCCCGTTGCGGGCAAATGTGCCTGATAGCGCCTGCGGCCAGGCATAGGCTGCGTAGGACTCGGCGCGCACAATTGCCAGCGTCTTCGGAACGTTGACGTTGAATTCGTGCGGCGGCGAGAACTGGCAGTCGACATAGCAGGCGCCGCAGCCATGGCAGAGATTGGCGAGATAATTGAGATCGCCGTCGGAGAAGGCGCGGCGCATCTCCATGGCCGGAAACACCGCGCACAGACCCTCGCAATAGCGGCAGGAATTGCAGACCGTCATCAGACGGTCGGCTTCGTCCAAAATCCTAGTTGCGTGCATGCTTTGCCGCTTCCCGTCCTGCGATCCGCCCGAACACGCTGCCGATGGTCATGCCCATGCCGGCGGCATAACCCTTGCCGAGCACGTTGCCGGCCATGATCTCGCCGGCCGCGAACATGTTGGCCGACGGCCTGCCGTCAGCCATCAGCATCCGCGCCTCCTTGTTCACGCGCGTGCCGAGATAGGTGAAGGTGATGCCGGGCCGCACCGGATAGGCCAGATAAGGCGGCGTCGCGATCCGGCGCGCCCAATGGGTTTTCTGCGGCGTGATGCCTTCGGTGCGGCAGTCATCGAGGATGGTGTGATCGAAGGTGCCGGGCCGCACCGCAGCGTTGAATTCGGTGATCGTCTTCTCCAGCGCGGCCGGATCGAGATCTAACTTGGCGGCGAGCTCGGTCACCGTCTGCCCGGCGATCGGCGGAAACAGCGTGGGCATGAAGCTCGTGACCACTGTCGAGTCGAAGATGATGTAGGCGATTTGGTCGGGCTGCGCCGCGACCAGCCGGCCCCAGATCGCGTAGCGCTTCGGCCAGATGTCCTCGCCTTCATCGTAAAAGCGTTGCGCATGCTTGTTGACGACGATACCGAACACGACGGAGTCATGGCGGGTGATGATGCCGCCGTCGAATTTCGGCGCACGGGCGTCGATCGCGACCGCATGGCACTGTGTGGGATCGCCGACTTCCTGCACACCCTTATCGAGCAGCATCTTCAGGATCGAGCCGCGGTTATAGGGCGTGCCCCGGATCAGGAAATTGTCGGCGGCCTCGCCCCAATATTGCTTCAGCCATTCGATGTTGGCCTCGAACCCGCCGGCCGCCGCCACCAGCGAGGTCGCGCGGATCTCGATCTCGCCGTTGACCGGCCGCTTAAGGCGGGCGGCGAGGAACATGCCATGCTCGATAACTAGGTCGATGACTTCGGCATCGTACTCGACCTCGACGCCGAGCTGCTCGGCGGTGAGATAGAGCGCATTCAGCATCGCTCGCCCGCCGCCGAGGAAGAACGAGTTGGTGCGGCCGAGGCTCAGCGTGCCGCCGAGGGAGGGCTGCCAGCGCACGCCCTGCTCGACGATCCAGTTGAGAATGTCCTTGGACTCCCGGATCATATGACGGGCCAGCACCTCGTCGGTTTGCCCGCCGGTGACGCGCAGCAGGTCCTCCCAGAACTCCTCCTCGGTGTAGGGGCCGGTCAGGATTTCGGTCGCGGCATCATGGGCGCAGCGCATGTTGCGGGTGTGACGGGTGTTGCCGCCGCGATAGAATTTTGGCGCCCCCTCGAGCACCAGCACCGACGCCCCACCCCGGCGCGCGGCGATCGCTGCGCACAGAGCGGCATTGCCGCCGCCGATCACCAGCACATCATATTTGCTGCCCATACCGTCTGCCCGATGGCACGCCAGATTAGAGACAATTGCCGTCAGCGGCCATGTCCAAGCACGACCGCTGTTGCGTACCTTTGTATACAAAGATATACATAGGCGGCGCAAGCGGCGCGTCGTGCATGGGCAGGATGCGCATCGAGGGACAATGGCCAGACGCCCGGCAAGGACAGGCGGAACGATCGCGCGCGGCGGTGGTGTCGCGCTGGGCGAAGCGGTGTTCCGTTCGCTCTGCGAGGCGCTTCAGGCCGGCACCTACCGTGCCGGCGACCGCCTGCGCGAGGAAGAGGTCGCGCAGCGGCTGAAGGTCAGCCGCACCCCGGTTCGCGAAGCCCTGGGACGCCTCGCGGCACGCGGCTTCGTCGAGCCAGCCGGCGGCCGCGGGCTGATCGTGCGCAACCTCGACATTTCTGAGGTGCTCGAGCTCTACGCCATGCGCGAGATCATGGAAGGCGCCGCTGCGCGCCTAGCCACCGAACACGCCTCCACCACGGAGATCGACGCGCTCCGCGATATCGAGCAAGCCTTTGTCGAGACCTCCGCCAGCCACGCTGCCGAACTGGCGCGGCTCAACCGCGCCTTCCACGAGGCGATCTGCCGCGCCGCGCGCAACCGCTATCTCGACAATGCGTCGCGCGAATTGCAGGACTGGATCGCCCTGCTCGGACTGACCACCTTCACCATGACAGGCCGCCCCAAGACAAGCCACGGCGAGCACCAGGCCATCATCGGCGCTATCGCTGCCCGCGACGGCGACAAGGCCGAGCAGCTCGCGCGCGCCCATATCCGCGAGGCGCTGCGCTGCCGGCTCAAGCTGCTGCAGAAGCAATAGGCGCGAGGCGCCTCAGGCAATCACGTCCGCGACGACTGCCGTCAGAACGTCGCGCACATCAGCCGGCCTCACCCGCACCTGCAAGCCGCGCTGGCCGCCGTTGAGATAAACCTGGTCATGCGCGAGCGCGCTCCGCTCGAGCACAGTGCGCACCGCCTTCCGCTGCCCGAACGGACTGATACCACCAACCTTGAAGCCAGTCAGGCGCTCGGCCTCTGGCGGCTTCATCATCTGCGCCGACTTGCCGCCCGCAGCGATGGCGAGCTTCTTCATGGAGACTTCCTGGTTGGACGGGACGATCACGCAGACCGGCTTGCCGTCAACCACCGCCATCAGCGTCTTCAACATGCGCGCCGGGTCTTCACCGAGCGCGGAGGCGGCCTGGAGCCCGATGCTCTCGGCGTCGGGATCGTAGTCGTAAGTGTGGAGGGTGAAGGCAACTCCGGCGGATTCAAGCGCCCGCGTGGCTGGGGTGGCTTTGGACATCAGTCACATTTACCACCGTCATTGCGAGGAGCGAAGCGTTGTGGGGGAGCCGTCAGCACGCCGGCCGAGCACCACTGGGGGCCCGGCGTAGCTTCGCGGAGACGGGACCGGGTGATCCAGTACTCCGAGACGACTGTGATCAAACCGATGGGCCGCGGCGTACTGGATGCCCCGCCTTCGCGGAGCATGACACTGATTTGGGAGCAGCCCGAGCGATCGTATCGCGGCTCTCCCCTACTCCGCAGCGTCCCGCATTTCCACGCGTTCGGCCCTGGCCGCGCAGAACTTGAATTCCGGGATCTTGCCGAAGGGATCGAGCGCCGGGTTGGTCAACAGGTTCGCCGCCGCCTCTGCGTAGCAGAACGGCATGAACACCATGTTCTCCGGCACGTCGCGGTCGGAGCGCACTTTGACCTCGACGGCGCCGCGGCGGGTCTCCAGGCGAATGAAGTCGCCCGGCGCGAGCCTCTTCTTGCGCATGTCCTTCGGCGACATGAACGCGACCGCCTCGGGCTCGATCTGGTCGAGCACCTGCGCGCGGCGCGTCATCGAGCCGGTGTGCCAGTGCTCGAGCACGCGGCCCGTCGACAGCACCATCGGATATTCGGCGTCGGGCAGCTCGTCCGGCGGAATGACCTTGGCCGGCACGATCTTGCCGCGGCCGCTCGCCGTCGGGAAGCCCGTGGTGAAGATGATCTCGTTGCCGGGCTTGTCGGGAGCGTCGGCCGGATAGGTGACTGCGCCTTCGCGCACCAGCCGTTCCCAGGTGATGTTCTTCAGCGACGGCATCAACTCCGCCATTTCGGTGTAGACGTCGCCGGGGCCGGAGTAATTCCACGGCAGCCCCATGCGCTTGCCGATCTCTTGGATGATCCAGAGATCCTGCCGCGCATCGCCGGGCGGCTTGATCACCTGGCGCGCGAGCTGCACGCGGCGGTCGGTGTTGGTGAAGGAGCCGTCCTTCTCGGCGAAGGCCGAGGCCGGCAGGATCACGTCGGCGTGGAACGCGGTCTCGGTAACGAAGAGATCCTGCACCACGAGATGATCGAGCATGGCCAGCGCGTGGCGTGCGTGCTGGAGGTCGGGATCGGACATCGCGGGGTTCTCGCCCTCGATGTACATGCCCGTGATCTCGCCGGCGTGGATGGCGTTCATGATCTCGACCACGGTCAGGCCGCGGACGGGGTCGAGATCCTGTTGCCACAGCTTCTCGAAAGCGCCGCGCATGTCGTCGCGTCCGACCGGCTGGTAATCCGGCAGGAACATCGGGATCAGGCCGGCATCGGAGGCGCCCTGCACGTTGTTCTGGCCGCGCAGCGGATGCAGGCCGGTCCCGGGACGGCCGACCTGCCCGGTGATCAGCGCCAGCGCAATCAGGCAGCGCGCATTGTCGGTGCCATGGACGTGCTGGCTGATACCCATGCCCCAGAAGATGATCGACGATTTTGCGCGCGCATAGGTCCGCGCGACCTCGCGCAAGGTCTGCGCCGGGACGCCGCAGATCGGCTCCATCTTCTCCGGCGTGAACTCCTTGATCTTCTCCTTGAGCTCGTCAAAGCCTTCGGTATAGCCGGCGATGTATTGGTCGTCGGTCAAGCCTTCGGTGATGATCGTGTTGATCATCGCATTCAGCATGGCGACGTCGGAGCCCGGCTTGAACTGCAAATGCTTGGTCGCATGACGCGACAGCGACTGCCGGCGCGGATCCATCACGAACAGTTTTGCACCGTTCTGCTTGACCGCGTTCTTGATGAAGGTCGCCGCGACCGGATGGTTCACGGTGGGATTTGCGCCGATCACGACGATGACCTCGGCATCCATGGCTGCGGAGAACGGCGCCGACACCGCGCCCGAGCTCAGGCCTTCGAACAGCGCTGCCACGGACGAGGCATGACACAGACGGGTGCAGTGATCGACGTTGTTCGAACCGAAGCCGGTACGCACCAGCTTCTGGAACAGATAGGCCTCTTCGTTCGAACCCTTGGCCGAGCCGAAGCCCGCCAGCGCCTTCGCGCCCTTCTCATCGCGGATCTTGACCAGACCCTTGGCCGCGATGTCGAGCGCTTCTTCCCAGCTCGCTTCGCGGAAATGAGTGAAGGGATTGGCCGGGTCGACCTGGTCGTTGGCATCCTTCTTCGCATTCGGCAGCCGCACCAGCGGCTTGGTCAGGCGGTGCGGATGGTGGATGTAGTCGAAGCCGAAGCGGCCCTTGACGCAGAGGCGGTTGTGATTGGCGGGGCCGTCGCGGCCCTCCGCGTAGATCACCTTCTCGTCCTTGACCTCGTAGGTCACTTGGCAGCCGACGCCGCAGAACGGGCAGAGGGAATCCACCTTCCTGTCGGGATAGGTGACGCGCGTTTGCTTGTCGTCGAGCATCACGGCCGGCATCAACGCGCCGGTCGGGCAGGCCTGCACGCATTCACCGCAGGCGACGCAGGTTGATTCCCCCATGGGATCGTCGAAGTCGAACACGATCTTGGCGCCGGCATTGCGGTACGCCATGCCGATGACGTCGTTGACCTGGACCTCGCGGCAGGCACGCACGCACAGGCCGCACTGGATGCAGGCGTCGAGATTGACGCGCATCGCCGGATGGCTCGCGTCGGTCGCCCAGCGCTCGGCAGCGGGGAAGCGGCTCTCGGTGACACCCGTCGTCTCGGCCCAATGCCAGAACTTGGAATCCGGATCGTGCGAGGTCTCACGCGCCGGCTGGTCGGCGACGAGCAGCTCCATCACCATTTTTTGCGCAGCGACGGCGCGCGCGCTTTCGGTCTTCACCTTCATGCCGACCGACGGCGTGCGCTTGCAGGACGCCGCGAGCACGCGCTCGCCCTCGATCTCGACCATGCAGGCACGGCAATTGCCGTCGGGGCGATAGTCGGGAGCCGGCGAATAACAGAGGTGCGGGATCTCGCGGCCCTGGCGCTGGGCCACCTGCCAGATCGTCTCGCCGGGTTTCGCTTCGACCTGCTTGCCGTCGAGCTCGAACGTAATCTTGGTCATTCGGCCGCTTCCTTGAACTCGTCAGGGAAATATTTGATTACCGAGGACAGCGGATTCGATGCCGCCTGTCCGAGCCCGCAGATCGAGGCGTCGCGCATCGCCTGGCTCAATTCTTCCAGCAAGGCCCGGTTCCAGACCGGCTTCTGCATCAGCAGCGCGGCCTTCTGGGTTCCGACGCGGCACGGCGTGCACTGACCGCAGCTCTCGTCCTCGAAGAACTTCATCAGGTTTAGTGCCGCTGCGCGCACGCTGTCCTTGTGCGACAGGATCACGATCGCGGCGGAGCCGATGAAGCAGCCGTATTTCTCCAGCGTGCCGAAATCGAGCGGGATGTCGTCCATCGACGCCGGCAGGATGCCGCCCGACGCGCCGCCCGGGAGGTACGCGTAGAATTGATGGCCGTCGGCCATGCCGCCGCAATATTCATCGATCAGCTCGCGCACGGTGATGCCCGCAGGCGCGAGCTTCATGCCGGGATTCTTGACGCGGCCCGAGACCGAGAAGCTGCGCAGGCCATGCCGCTCATGGCGGCCATTGCCCTTCCACCAGTCGGCTCCCTTCTCGACGATGTCGCGCACCCACCACAACGTCTCGATGTTGTTGATCAGCGTCGGCAGGCCGAACAGGCCGACTTGGAAGGGATAAGGCGGCTTGTGCCTGGGCAGGCCGCGCTTGCCTTCGATGCTCTCCAGCAGTGAGGATTCCTCGCCGCAGATATAGGCACCGGCGCCGCGGCGCATATGCAGCGTCGGACCGCCCGGCGGGAGCTTGGCGATCTCGCGCTCAAGGATCTCGCGTGAGGCCGGATATTCGTCGCGCAGATAGATGTAGACGTCGGAGGCTTGCACCACATGCGCGCCGATCAGCATGCCCTCGATGAAGCGATGCGGATCGGTTTCGAGATAATAGCGGTCCTTGAACGTGCCGGGCTCGCCTTCGTCGCCGTTGATCGCCATCAAGCGCGGGCCGGGTTCGCCCAGCACCGCACGCCATTTGCGCCCCGTCGGGAAGCCGGCGCCACCGAGACCGCGGAGCGAAGCGTCATCGAGCGCCTTCAGCAGGTCGTCCTTCGGTAATTCGCCGGAGCGGAGGCGATTGAGCAGCTTGTAGCCGCCGCCGGCAACATAGGCGTCGTAATCGACATATTTCGGCAGATGCGCGTGAGTGTCGCCGGCCTTCGCGGCCGCCATGACATTGGCGACGGTCGCGTGGTCGACGAAGTTGTGGCCGACCTCAGCGGCAGGCGCCGTATCGCAACGGCCGACGCAGGGCGCGCGTACCACGCGAATGCCGGGACCCGATGCGCTCTGCAAATCTTGCAGCAGCTTTTCGCCGCCGAGCATCGCGCAGGTCAGCGAATCGCAGACGCGGATCGTCAGCGGGGCGATGTCAGGCTCACCTTCTTTCACCACGTCGAAATGCGCGTAAAAGGTCGCGGTCTCGAACACCTCGGCAAAGGCGAGCTTCATCTCGTCGGCGAGCGCGGCGAGATGCGCGGCCGAAATCTGGTGGTACTTGTCCTGGATCAGGTGCAGATGTTCGATCAGCAGGTCGCGCCGCCGCGGCCTGTCGCCGAGCAGCTGCTCGATTTCGTGCGCGGCCGTGGGGTCGACCTGTCGTCCCTTGGAGGTCGCCTTGGCTCGCTTCCGGCCACCGCCGGGATGTTCGAACGAGCGGACCTGTTGCACGTCGTGGCTCATCGCTGCGTCTCGTAGCCCTTCTTGGAACATATCTAATCCTAGGCCCTGGCATACCAGATGCCAAGAGAATTCTCGCGCTCAAATAGGCATTTAAAGGCATGCGGCCAATAAGGCCGCATGCCCTGTACGCCACGAAGAGGTTTGCGCGATCAGAGGATCTTAACCGCGCTCTCGAGCGTCTTGTAGACACCCCACGCCAGCGGAACGCAGACGAAGAGCCAGAACAGTGCTGCCTTGACATCGAGGCCGCCGGTGCCGATTCCGAACGAGCCGGTCTGCACGGTGGCGGCGCCCGCATTCGCCGCCTGCAACTTGGCGACGTCGGCCTCGCTCATGTACCATTTCGGATCGACCGGCTTGACCAGGTAGTTGCAGATGATGCCAGCGATCAGCATCGCACAAAGAATGTACATCGTGGTGTTGTAGAGCTGGTCGCGCGGAACGCCCGCCGCGAGTTGGAACTCGCGAATGTAGTTCACCACGACCGGGCCGATGATGCCTGCGGTGGACCACGCCGTCAGGAGCCGGCCGTGAATGGCGCCGACGAACTGGGTGCCGAACATGTCGGCGAGATAGGCCGGCACGGTCGCGAATCCACCGCCATACATCGACAGGATGATGCCGAAGCCGAGCACGAAGAGCAGCTTCGAGCCCATGGCCGCAAAGGTCGGCGCCAGCGCGTAGAGAACGATGCCGAGAATAAAGAACGTGTAGTAGGTGTTCTTGCGGCCGATCGTGTCCGACAGCGTTGCCCAGAAGAAGCGGCCGCCGATGTTGAACAGCGATAGCAGGCCGGCGAAGCCCGCCGCAATTCCAGCGATGACCGTCTTCTGCTCGACCGAGAGCTGACCAAAGGTAAGCTCCGGATGTCCGATCAGCTTGCCAGCAAAGATTTCCTGGAGCATCGGAGAAGCCATTCCGATCACGCCGATGCCCGCCGACACGTTCAGACACAGCACCCACCAGATCAGCCAGAACTGCGGCGTCTTGTGCGCGTTGTTGAGATGGACGTGATGCTCGGAGATCATCGTCTTCTTCTCGCTCGGCGGCGTCCACCCCTCAGGCTTCCAGCCAGCCGGCGTCACGCGATAAGCGAAAGCGCCAATGGTCATGAAGACGAAATAGACGACGGCCATGACGACGAAGGCCTGCCATACACCGACATCGGTCGAGGTCTTGAAGTAGTTGATCAGGAGGTTGGCAAATGGCGCGCCGATCATCGCGCCGCCACCGAAACCCATGATTGCCATGCCGGTCGCCATGCCGCGGCGGTCGGGAAACCATTTGATTAGCGTCGACACTGGCGAGATGTAACCGAGACCAAGACCTATGCCGCCGATCACGCCGGAGCCCAGCCACATGATCCAGAGCTGATGGGTATAGATGCCGATCGCGCCAAGCAGCAGGCCACCGCACCAGCATAGCGCAGCAACGAAGCCTGCTTTGCGCGGACCGACCCGCTCGAGCCAGCCGCCCCAAACAGCGGCGGCAACGCCGAGCACGACGAAGAACAGGGTGAACATCCATCCCAGACTCGCAACCTTCCAGTCGCAGGTGGTGGTGAAGAGCTCTTGCCACAGCGACATATCCGGACAGGCTTTCGGCGCCGTGATGCCGATGGCTCGGGAAAGCGGCAGCCAGAACACTGAGAAGCCATAGGCCATGCCGATGCAGAGATGAATGCACAGCGCCGCCGGCGGCACCAGCCAGCGGTTGAATCCGGCGGTCGCGATGGTCCGCTCGCGATCAAGAACCCCCGCGCCACGGCCCGAAATGGTCCCGGCGCTCTCAACACTAGCCATGCATTCCTCCCCTGAGGCCGCCCTTCTGAGCAGCCTGCCCTAAGATCCTGATCTCCAGTCCAGCGACGCAGCCAAATGTCCCTGCTGCTCCGCTCAATGATTCGACGCGCGTCAGGATCGTCACGCGCATCCGAAATGCTAACCCCTCGGGCGGGATGCTATGCCCTATACGACATACAGGCATTGTGAGCGCGGCCCGTCGATCAGCGTGTCGCAGACAAGACTCAACCTCCGCGCCTGAACGGAGAAAGCCAATTTGCAGAAGCCATGAACGATGTCGATAGACAAATGGTCGGTATCAGCGCGGTAACGTTCTCAAGAACGCGACGCACCATTAGCGCTCTCTATCGAACGATTTGATTTTTCTATCAAGAACACGATACGCGCGTCGTTGCGCTCTGTGATCTCCACCGTGTCGCCGGTCTCGCGGATCAGGTTCGGAATGTCAATCACCGACAAGGGATCGGTGCAGTGAACCTCGAGCTGATCGCCGGGCTGCAACGGCTTCAGTGCTTTTCGGGTCTTCAGGGCGGGCAACGGACATTTTAACCCGGTGAGGTCGAGCGTCGTTCTGGTCATGGGCGCACCATGGCGGGGCCGATCGATGGCGTCAACGCAAGGACCGCTAGAGCAGATCGGCATAGAACAAGAAGCCTACGTCCTGTCCAGGTTCGACCTGCGTGATGTCTTCGCCAAGCTCAACGAGGCCACTGGTCTCCACCAGTGAGGACAATAGCCCGGCTCCCTCGCGCGGGAACTTGATGACCTCCAGCGTGCCATCCTTTCCGCGCCGCAAGGAGGCGCGAACATATTCGCGCCTGCCTTCCTTCTTCCTGTAGGTGAACGCAGCACGCACAGGGATCGGCAAGTGCGGCTCCGGCAGAGAACCGGCCAGCGCCAGCACCGTCGGCCGCACCACATGCACGAAGGTGACAAAGCTCGCAACGGGATTGCCGGGCAATCCGATCAGCGGCGTGCCGTCGATGACGCCCATCGCCACCGGTCGGCCGGGTTTGATCGCCATCCGCCACAGCACCAGCGAGCCGACGCTCTCAACCGCCGCCTTGACGTGATCCTCCTCGCCGGTCGAGACGCCGCCAGTGGTGAGGATCAGGTCGTGATCGCCTGCAACCTGCTTCAGGCCATGTGCAAGCGAGGTACGCTCGTCCCGCAAGATGCCGAGATCGCTGACCTCGCAGCCGAGCCGGCGCAGCATCGCCATCAGCATGAAGCGGTTGGAATCGAACAGTTGCGAGGCCGCGCGCGGCTCGCCGGGCGAGGCCAGCTCGTCACCGGTCGAGAAAACTGCGACGCGGATGCGCCTGACGACGTCGAGGCTGGTCAGGCCGAATGCTGCCGCAAGAGCGACATGCTGCGGCCGCAAGCGCTGCCCGGCGCGCAGCGCGACGTACCCTTCGGGAATGTCTTCGCCCGCAGGGCGGACATTGGCACCCGGCTTCAATCCCGGCGGCAGCACCACCTTGCCGGACTTATCGACGCGGACATCTTCCTGCATGAAGACGGTTTCGGCGCCCAGTGGCATCGGCGCGCCCGTGAAGATGCGCGCGGTGTGGCCGGGCTTGATCGGTGCCTGTGCAAGGCCGCCGGCCTGGATACGGCCGTCGAGCGGCAACGCTTGCTCGGTGCTTTGCGGAAGATCCGCGTTGCGCACGGCGTAACCATCGACGGCGGAGTTGGTGAAGGGCGGCAGCGGCAAAGGCGCTGCGATGTCGTGCGCCAGTACGCGTCCGTCCGCGTCGACGAGCGCAACCGTTTCGAGATCGGCGATCGCATTGACGCGCGTGGTGATCAGGCCAACGGCCTCATCCACCGACATCATCGGGCCGCCGAAGGCAAAGCAATCGTCCGATAGTTGCGCCATGGTGCCTCGTCAGCGCATCGCGGCGCTTTTTGCCACCGCTTCGTCGACCGGCATCGCTGCGCGCAGCAACAAAGCCGCGGCGGCCGGAATATCGTCGAGATGGACAGTCGGCAGGCGGGTGTCAACCGCGACGTCGGCGACAATCCCGGCAATGCCGGGATCGTCTGGAAACAGCAGTGGCTTGCCATTGGCGCCGCGATGCACCTCGATCTTGCGATGTGGCTCGCGCTTAAAACCTTCGACCACGACCAGATCGACCGCGGATAGCTTGCTCAACAGTTCCGGCAGCCGCGGCTCCTTGGCGCCGCGCAGCTCGTGCATCAGGGCCCAACGGTTCGCCGAAGCAACCAGCACCTCGGCCGCGCCGGCCTCGCGATGGCGCCAGGAATCCTTGCCGGGCACGTCGACGTCGAACTGGTGATGCGCATGCTTGATCACGGAAACACGCAGGCCCTGCGCGTTGAAATGCGGGATCAGCCGCGTCAACAGCGTGGTCTTGCCCGCCCCACTCCAGCCTGCAAGCCCGATGACTTTCATAACCGCCCGATCTCCGCCAACGGCTCACGAGCCGATGGAACCTCCGGCCTTTCCCCGCCATGCTTATATCGGCTTGATCCGAATGTCATGCTAACCTCGCAACCATGATGAAGATCGACAAGACCCCGGTGCCCCTGATCGTCCCTGACACGGACGACCCGCGCCTGACCCAGAGCGTGACCGGGACTGACCAGACTGGCGCCAGGGTCGAGATCAAGGTGCCGATGGAGCGGCCACTGACGCTCTACCTGAATTCGCAGGAGATCGTCACCATGATGACGATCGGCGACTATCCGGAATATCTGGCGCTCGGCTACCTGCTGAACCAGAACATGCTGAAATACAATGACGAGGTCACTGAGGTCGAATACGACGACGACCTGCAGGTAGTCGTGGTGCGCACCTCACATCACACCAATTTCGAGGCCAAGCTGAAGAAGCGCACGCAGACCTCGGGCTGCGCGCAGGGCACAGCTTTCGGCGACCTGCTGGAAGCGGTCGAGAGCGTCGCACTGCCGAAGGCAGAGCTGCGCACCTCGTGGCTGTACCAGATGACCCAGACCATCAACACCATGCCCTCGCTCTATCTGGAGGCCGGCGCAATCCATGGCTGCGTGCTGTGCAAGGAGGGCACCCCGCTCTGCTACACCGAGGACGTCGGCCGCCACAATGCGGTCGACAAGATCGCGGGCTGGATGTACCGCCACGGCGTCGATGCCTCCGACAAGATCCTCTACACCACGGGACGCCTCACCTCGGAGATGGTGATCAAGACCGTGCGGATGGGGATTCCGATCCTGGTGTCGCGCTCCGGCTTCACCGCCTGGGGCGTCGATCTCGCAAGACAGGTCGGGCTGACGCTGGTCGGGCGCACGCGCGGAAAACGCTTTATCGCACTCGCGGGCGAGGACCGCATCGTCTACGACCAGAATCTCGCTTACGTCGAGGAGGAATCGGCCAAGCACAAGCGCAAGGGTGAAGGTGGTGACGACTAGGATTCCGGCGACGAGTGTTCCGCCGACTGTTGGCGTGCTGCTCGCCGGCGGTCTCGCCCGGCGCATGGGCGGGGGTGACAAGCCAATGCGCAGCATCGGCGGCTGCACCATCCTGGAGCGTGTGATCGCGCGCCTTGCACCCCAATGCAACGGGATGATCCTCAATGCCAACGGCGATCCCGCGCGCTTCGCCGCGTTCGGCTTGCAGGTGGTCGCCGACGACGTGCCCGGCTTTCCCGGCCCGCTGGCCGGCATCCTCGCGGCGCTCGACTGGACCGCGGCGAACCGGCCGAACATCGAGTGGGTGCTCAGCGCCGCGGGCGACTGCCCGTTCCTGCCGCGCGATCTGGTCACCCGCCTGCATGAGGCGCGCGCGCGCGAGCACGCGCAGCTCGCGGTCGCGGCATCAGGCGATCAGTCGCATCCGGTGATCGGTCTGTGGCGCGTGGACATGCGTGAGGAGCTACGCCACGCGCTCGTGGTCGAGGACCTCCGCAAGATCGACCGCTGGACCGCGCGCTATCCGCTGGCGACGGTGAGATGGCCGACCGAGCCGCTCGACCCGTTCTTCAATGCCAATACTGTCGAGGACATCGCCGAGGCCGAGCGGCTGGCGGCGCTGGATGAGGCGTCCTAGCGCGCTTACGACGTGGCCGCATGCGGGGCCGTTCACGCAGGCCGAAATCCGGCGCGCTCCAGCGCCGCGCGCGCCTCATGCGAGCCGAGCGCATCGAGAAAGGCCTGCACTGCCGGCCGGTCTTTGCGCGCCGTCACCAGCGCGAAATCATAATGCTCCTCCGCGAGCGGAATGAAATCGAGGCCGCCCGCATGGGCGACCGGCGCAATGGTCATGCCCCAGTCGGCGCGGTGCTGGGCGACGGCGGCGGCCACTGCATTATGCGAGCGCGGCTGGTTCCAATAGCCCTCCGGGCGGGCGCCGCCGAGCAGCCGATCGATCAGGATGCGCGTGCCGGCGCCCTGATTGCGGTTGACCATGATGCAGGCGGGATCAGAGATCGCAGCCGCGACCGCCTCCTTCGCACTGAGGTCTTCGAAACGCTTGTCGCCTTTGCGGAAGACGATGCCCTGCATCCGCCGCCAGCCCGGAACGAGCTCAAGCCCTTCGACGAGATAGGGCGAGTTGTAGGTCTCGCTTCTGTCGTCGAACAGATGGATCGGCGCGAGATCGCATTCCCCGCGCCGCGCCGCCGCGAGCCCGCCGAGACTGCCGACGGCGATCGAGCGGACGGAAAGACCGGCATGCGCGAGCTGTGCCGTGACGAGATCGAGGCCGGTGCAATGGCTGCCGACGATGACGAGATCCGGCACGCGCACATGCGGCGTGAACAGGGTTACCTCGGCTTCGGTCCCGGCCGGCATCTGGTCGGCGAGCGCGTGGATGCGCAAAAAGCCGTCGGCCTGCGCGAATGACGTGATCGCACCAGACCCCTTGCCGGAGGGATAGGCGATCAGGCCGCCGCGCCCCTCGACCAGCGAGACCATGACGAATTCGGTGCGGCCGAGCTCCGAGGCGATGCGGACCGGCACGGTCGCGCTGACCTTGGCATCGGAGCGCGGCGGCAGCCCGGCCATCCTGCGCAGCACCGGCACGATCATGTCGTGGAAGGTGAACATCGCCGAGGTCGGAAAGCCCGGCAGGATCACCACCGGCTTGCCGTCGCACACCGCAAGGCACAGCGGCTTGCCGGGCTTGAGCGCCACGCCATGCGCGATGATTCCGGGCTGGCCGAGCCGGCCGATGATGCGATGGGACAGGTCGCCCGCGCCTTTCGACGTGCCGCCCGACAGCACCAGCATGTCGGCATCCGCCAGCGCGCGGCGCATGGCGGCTTCGAGCTTGGCTTCATCGTCGGGAATGGCGCCGAGGAAGACCGCTTGGCCGCCATTCTCGTCGATCGCAGCAGTGACGATCGCACCATTGGTGTCGTAGATCTCGGCGGGCGCGAGCAGCTCTCCTGGCTGCACCAATTCGTCGCCGGTGGAGATGACGGCCACAAGCGGCTTGCGCGCGACATTCACCTCGGCGACGCCGCAAGCGGCCAGCATGCCGATCTCGCGCGAACCGATGATCGTCCCCGCACGCAGCAGCGCTTCGCCGCGCGCGATGTCGGATCCGGCATAGGCGACGAATTGCCCGGGAGACGTGGCGCGACGGACCTCGATCGCGTCCGATCCTGCCGGCTGGGTGTGCTCGACCATGACGACAGCGTCGGCGCCGCGGGGCAGCGGACCGCCGGTGGCGATCGCCGTTGCGGACCCAGCCGCCACTTGCAGCGTCGGGGCCGTGCCGCAGTGGATGGCTTCATCATTGAGCCAGAGACGAACGGGTGCACCTTCCCCTGCCGCAACGACATCGGCGGAGCGGACGGCAAAACCGTCGACATTGGAGCGGTCGAACGGCGGAACGTCGATCGGTGCCGTGACGTCTTCGGCGAGCGCCGCACCGAGTGCATCGGCGAGCCTGCACGGTGCACTCGGAATCGACCGCGGGAACAGCGCCGCCTCGAAACGTCCCAGCGCTTCCTCGCGCGACAGGATCTTGAGGAATTGCTCCTGTTCGAGCGCGCTGCGCTCTTGCGATCGCGGAATCATCGTCATGCCGGAACCCATATCATTCCCGCATCAGATAGGCACCGACCGGCGTGCCCGCCGCAAATCCCTCGTGGCTGGCGGGGACGAGCAGCCATGCATCGGCGCGCACGATGGCCTGGAGCGGCCATTCGCCCACGGCAAGCGGCATCCACGCATGATGTTCCTCGACCAGCAGGGCCATTTCTGCGATGCCCACACCGGATGCAATCTTGCGTGCGAGCGGCAAGGTCAGCTGTCGGCGTGGCCGGCGCGCCGACAAGTGATCGATGAGCGGCAGCACGAGCGCGAGCCAGGCCGCGAGCGCATGATCGGGCGAGCCGGGCAAGGCGACAATCGGAACCTTTTCGAGCCGGCCGACCGCAGCGGTGCGTCCAGGCTGGAGCGCAAGGCCATGGGCAAGCACCTCGCCACGCTGGGCCAGCGCCGCGACAGCTGCATCCCCACGGCCGACGCCACTGCCGCCGACTGTCAGCAGCAGATCGCAGGAGGAAGCGTCGAGCGTCTCGGCAATCGATGCTCCGTCGCGCGCGCCGGCCTCACACGTCTTCACCTCCAGCCCCGACGCGCGCGCGATCCCGGCGATCATCTGCGCCGTTGCCGTTGCGCCGGGCACGTTGACGATGCGCAGCCGCGGCCGCCGCACGCTGAACTTTTCCAGATGCGTGACGCGCGCGATCAGCAGATCGGCCGCGCCGATCGGATAGCCCTCGGCGCCGGCGGGCGTGTGCGCTGCGACGTCGCTTCCCGCCCGCCTGACGCCCTGCCCCGGCACGGCCTCGGCCAACACCTGCGCGAGCGGACCTGACAGCTCGACCGCACCGGCGTCGAGCACGCAGTCGCATCCCTCCGGCATCGCCTCACCGGCATCGACCCATGCAGGAGCCATCGCCAGTGGCAGCGGCGAATACGCGGACGCACCGACGAGATCATTGGCGGAGAGCGCCCAACCGTCTGCGGCGGCAATGTCGCGCGGGGGATAGGCGGCAAGCAGCGGAGCGCCCACCGCGACGCAGCCGCTCGCTTCCGCCAGCGGCAACTCCATCGGCGCGACAGGATCGACGCCTCGCAGCAACGCGGCGAGCGCAGCGTCGAGCGGCGTGAGCGAGGACGGCAGGCGCTGAATCATGCGCCATGATGGACCATGCATCGCCCGGTTTGGCAACCGCCAGTGCTACGGACATTACCCGCCGGACCTGTCCGAATTGGGGAAGAACAGCTGCTGCCCGTCGATCTTGTAGCCGGCGATCGCGGTCTGCCCCTCCGGCGAGGTCAGCCAGTCGATGAAGGTCTGCGCGAGGTCCTTCTTCACGTTCGGAAACTTGTCGGGGTTCACCAGCATCACGCCGTACTGATTGAGCAGTCGCCTGTCGCCTTCGACGACGATACCGAGATCGCCGCGATCCCTGAACGAGATCCAGCTGCCGCGGTCCGACAGCGCATAGGCGTTCGCGGCGCGCGCGGCCTCGAGGGCTGCCTTCATGCCGGGCCCGGCCTCGCGATACCAGGCGCCCTTGGCGCTCGCGATGTCGATGCCGGCGACGATCCAGAGCGCGAGCTCCGCGGCATGGGTGCCCGAGCGGTCACCGCGCGTCATGAACGGCGTCCCCTTGGCTTCGATCGCCTTCAGCGCGGTCGCGATGTCTTTGCCCTTCACGCCCGCGGGATCGCTCTTCGGCCCGATCAGCACATAATCGCTGTACATCACGTCGAGGCGCTTCACGCCAAAACCGTCGGCGACGAATTTCTCCTCCTGCGGTCGCGCATGCATCAGCACGACGTCGACTTCGCCCCTTCGCGCCCCCTCGAGTACTTCATCGGCGCGCCGCACGATCACCGTCACGTCGATGCCGGTCTTCGCGCGGAAGATCGGCAGCAGATAATCGAGCAGGCCGGACTCCTGCGTCGCCGTCGTCGACGCGAGGACGATGCCGCGCTCCTCAGCGGATGACGCCGCAACGCCCGCGGCAAGGCCGCAGAGAAGTGCGAATGCAACGGACAGGCGGCGGACGGCCATGATCGGGTTCCCATTGGCTTGACGGGATCATGATGATGATCGATTGCGCCGCACTCGTGACGCATCGGGGCTCCTTGCGCTCTGCGCCGGCCAGACCGATTGCGGCATCGCCCGCGCGCGGCGGCGGCGCGCTCGACCTCGCGATGCGGCAGCGTAGCTATTTCCCCCCGCCATGCAGGCCCTGCCCGGCTGCTCGGCGAAGGGCGGCCGCGCCAGCGTGCCAAGGAGCCCACCGGCTACGACCCTTCGCCGGCCCGACGGAGCCGCTTCGCCGCCTGACATTGACGCCCGCCCCCAAATAGTTGCAAAAGAAACCAATTCAGCCGGGCATACCCGGGCAACACCGGCCAACGAGCCGGATCAGGGGAGGAGAACCATGAATCCAATCAGGTTTGGACTGCCGGTCGCGGCCGCCTTCGCCGCGACGTTCTCGGCGGCGGCGCTGCTGCCGGATGCCGCAATGGCGCAGGTGTCCGACGACGTCGTCAAGATCGGCGTGCTCACCGACATGAACGGGCCGGCCTCGGCACCGACCGGCCAGGGCTCGGTGACGGCGGCGCAGATGGCGATCGACGATTTCGGCGGCACCGTGCTCGGCAAGCCGATCAGCGTCGTGATCGGCGACCACCAGCTCAAGGCCGACATCGGCGGCACGATCGCGCGGCGCTGGTACGACGTCGACCAGGTCGATCTGATCGTCGACGTGCCGGTCTCCGCGGTCGGGCTCGCGGTGCAGAACGTCGCCAACGAGAAGAAGCGGCTGTTCATCACCCACTCCACGGGCACCGCGGATTTCCACGGCAAGTTCTGCTCTCCTTATGCGATCCAATGGGTGTTCGACACCCGCGCCCTCGCGGTCGGCACAGCGGATGCGGTGGTCAAGCGCGGCGGCGACAGCTGGTTCTTCATTACCGACGACTACGCCTTCGGCCATTCGCTGGAGCGCGACGCTTCCGCCGTCGTCACCGCCAATGGCGGCAAGGTGCTGGGCTCGGTCCGGCCCCCGCTGGCGACGCCCGACCTCTCCTCCTTCGTGCTGCAGGCGCAGGCCTCCAAGGCCAAGATCATCGGCATTGCCGCCGGCCCCCCCAACAACATGAACGAGATCAAGACCGGCTCGGAGTTCGGCGTGTTCAAGGGCGGCCAGCAGATGGCGGCGCTGCTGGCGCTGATCACCGACATCCACGGCCTCGGCCTGCAGGCTGCGCAGGGCCTGCTCCTGACGACGTCGTTCTATTGGGACATGGACGACAAAACCCGCGAATGGTCGAAGCGGTATTTCGCCAAGATGAACAAGATGCCGTCGATGTGGCAGGCCGGGGTCTATTCCAGCGTGATGCACTATCTCAACGCGATCAAGGAAACCGGCACAGACGATCCGCTCAAGGTCGCCGCAAAAATGCGCGAGAAGCCGATCGAAGATTTCTTCGCCCGCAACGGCCGCTTGCGCGAGGACAATCTGATGGTGCACGACCTCTGGCTGGTGCAGGTGAAGACGCCGGAGGAGAGCAAATATCCCTGGGACTATTACAAGATCCTCACGACCATTTCCGGCGACAAGGCGTTCGGGCCGCCGGACCCGGCGTGTCCGCTGGTGAAGAAGTGACGATCGCCTAAAGCGATCGTCACTTCGCCACGCCGATCTCGCGAAAATACGTCATCACGCCCGGATGGATCAGCTCCGGCTTCGGCGCTGCCGCGACTGTGTTCGCGGCCGTCGTCTCGCAGGCCTGCGCGAGCTTCTTGCAGAACGTCGCCTCGACGCCGTGCAGCGTCTTGGCGAGGCGATAGGCGACATCGTCAGGCAGATCCTCGCGCGTCAGCACAAAACTCCACGAGCCGAGCGAGGCGATCGGCTCCGTCTGCTTCGGATAAGTATTGGCCGGCACGGTGAGCGGCTTGAGGAACGCATGCTTGGCGCGGATGCGCGCGATCTCGTCCAGCTCAGGCGCAATGAAGCGCGCGCCTGATGCGCTTGATGCCACCGCGGCAAAGCCGGGCCAGCCGATGCCGGCGCCCCACAGCGCGGCGACGCGGCCGTCTTCGACCATCGCCGGGCCGTCGCCGGCGCGGTCGAGATAGACCGCCTTGAAATCCTCGTCCTGCTTCAGGCCGAGTCCGTCAAGCACATAGCGCGCCAGGATCGGCAGGCCCGAGCCTTTGGCGCCGAAGGCCACGGGCTGTCCGACCAGATCGTGAATCGTCTTGTAGGGACTGTCCGCCCGCACCACGAACATGCCAGGGTTGGAATAGATCGCGGTGAGAATCTTCAGCGCCACCTTCGCACGGCCAATGCCGGCGAAGGCCTCGTAGGCCGGCTCGCCTGCGACCAGCGCGAGATCAAGCTCGCCCTTCTCCAAAAGCGGAATGTTCTCGCTGCTGCCCTTGGTGTTGCGCGGGACGACGGAAATTTGCGGGTCGGCTGCGTTCATCACCTCGGCGAACGCGTTGCCATAGAGTGGAAAGCCGCCGCCGGGCGTTGCGGTGCCCAAACTGATCGTCGTGATCGAAATGGCCGTGCCTCCGGTCTGGGCAGCAGCGGGGCCAAAGAGCAGCGCCGCACTGACGAGGATGAACGTTGCGAATCTCATGGTCGCTCCCGCGGACCTGCGTCAACACCGACTTGCGACGATGTAGGCAGCAGCCGGATTTTGTGAAAGCATGTCGCCCAAAGACAATAAAGCAATGGGAGGCGTGATGTTGCGAATTTTGCGTAATGGTGTTTTCGGGCTCGTCGTTCTTGCCACGCTTTTCGGCGCCACGCCGCGCGCCTCCGCTGCGTATCCCGACCGCCCCGTGCACTGGCTGATCGGCTTTTCCGCCGGCGGCCCGGTCGACATCGTGGCGCGGATCATGGCGCAGTGGCTGTCGGACCGCCTCGGTCAGCAATTCATCGTCGAGAACCGCACCGGCTCCGGTGGCAACATCGCGGCCGCCGCCGCGATCAATTCGCCGCCGGACGGCTACACGCTGCTGTTCGTCGCACCCAACAATGCGATCTCGACCTCGCTCTACAAGAAGCTGCCGTTCGACTTCCTGCGCGACACCGTGCCGGTCGCCAGCATCATGCAGCTCACCAACATGCTGGTCGTCTCCAATGCGTTTCCGGCGAAGACGGTTCAGGAGTTCATCGACTATTGCAAGGCCAATCCCGGCAAGGTCTCCTTTGCCTCGTCCGGCAACGGCACCTCGGTGCATATGTCGGCGGAGCTGTTCAAGGTGATGACCAAATGCGACATGGTGCACGTGCCCTATCGCGGCTCGGCCATCGCCTTCCCCGACATCATCTCCAACAAGGTGCAGCTGATCTTCGACAACCTGCCGTCCGCGCTGGAGCAGGCCAAGGGCGGCAATGTCCGCGCGCTAGGGGTGACCTCCCCGCAGCGCTGGCCGAGCGTTCCCGACGTGCCCGCGATCGCCGAGACCGTGCCGGGCTTCGAAGCGGTCGGCTTCTACGGCATCTCCGCGCCGAAGGGCACCCCAAGCGAGGTCATCGAGATCCTCAACAAGGCGGTGGGCGAAGCGCTGAAGGACCCGAAGCTGGTGGCACGCCTGGCGGAGACCGGCGGCATCCCCAAGCCGATGACGCCGGCCGAGTTCGGCAAGCTGGTCGCGGACGAGACCGAGAAGTGGCGGAAGGTGGTCGAGTTCGCCGGCGTGTCGGTGGATTAGGGCCCCGCGGCGGGTGCGGTTGCTCGCCGGCAAACGTTCGGGGGACCGGCGGGCCCCTCACCACAAAAGTGCGAAAACAACCCCATGCACAGTAGAAGACGTGAGCAATTTCAGCGGGTTACGGAAACGGAAGGACAGCCGCCGGCACATGATCGCAGAGCCGTTTGACTCGTCGGGCAAAACAATGGCAAAATGCGATTATTCCGAATCCCGCAATCAACCAAAGAGCCGCGCTTGCCACGCGGCGCCCGGCGTTCCGTTTGAGCAGAGCCAGCATTGCACCCCCGCCCCAGGCCCTGTAAACGAACCGCGCACCGTTGCCGGCCGCTTGCAAAAATGGCCGCCTCGCGGCGGGGCCTGTAGCTCAATGGTTAGAGCCGGCCGCTCATAACGGTCTGGTTGCAGGTTCGAGTCCTGCCGGGCCCACCAGTAAATCGATCATCACCACTTGGCAGGCTTTCGTTTTTCCCTTGCTGCAACAGAAACGCCGCGCGCTGCCGCTCATTGATCGCTTCAATGGTTATCAAACTCCCGCTCAACGTTCGATCTAGCGAGCCTCCCCGCGAGGTCGCGTCTTGACCAGCATCAGCCTCTGGCAAGCGAAATAAAGGTGGGGCAGCGGCACGGCCCAGCGAGTGGTTCGGCTCGCGGTCAAGACGGAGACGAGCCCCAAGGCCATCAGCAGCATGCCAAGCCAGGTCCAGCCCTGCCCGCCATCACCCGCCTCGGCGGCGGAAAAGGCGAGCGGCGTCGCCGAAGGCGCCGAGGCGGCAACCACGTCACTGGCGGCGGGCGCGGCTGCCAAACGTGCATCCACGTCGACTTGGCGCGGCGCGATTTCGTCCGGCGTGAGCCGGTCGGCGCGTTTGGAGAAGGGGGCCGGCGACACGCGGGTCGCAATCCCGGTAGCAAGGATGGGACCGGCATCAACCACCTGCACGGGCGCGGACGGGCTCGGCCGAGACGTGTCCACCGCTGCGGAGCGCTGCAGCTCCGCGCGCGCATCTACCATCGCCTTCCGCTTGCGCGCCGCGGTCTTGTTCTCTTCGGCCATGGCAACACGATATCTGGCGGCGCTATACCGCACCGGCATCTTCACCGACTCTGTCCCTTCGGCGACCTGGAACCAGCATCTGCGCCGGCCTTCCACCCGATAGACCCAGCGCTGGCCGTCGGCGGTCGACCTGCCGGGCCGCGATAAGCACTTCACTTCCGCGACTTCCGCGGAAGTGGGCGCAGAGGCTGTCGCGGGACCGGCATTGAAGAATCCGGAAAATGGGTTCGAAGACGCTGATGACGTCGGGAGACCTGCAACAAGTACAAAAGCGGCGAAACAAAATCGCAAATGACCGGACATGGAAACCCCGGTGTTGCGCCCCTGCCCGAACACGAGCTTTGGCCGTGACCTAGGTCGCAATGCGACTTAAATCGGGCATTGCGGTGGATTCGTTTTGGCCACAGACCCTACGACGACCTCTCCACCAGCCCGATCGTCCATTTTCGCCATCCCCTCAAGGTCGCACTTCCAAGCTCGGCCCGCGCAAGCTTGCAAGGCTGTAGCCCACCCGAACGGATGTAGCCGTTGTTACGGGTGCCCGACGAAGCGCCATATCCGAACTGACGACTGGGCATTCGACCTTCCCGGGATGACATTGTGTCCGGAGCGCAGAACCCGTCCGATCGCGCGGAGCGATCGCGATGAGGGAGGCTACGATGGATTTTTCGCGGATGTCGGATGGAATCCGACTGCATCACGCCTCGCATCACCACGATGGCTACGATGGCGAGCGCGGACCGGGCCCTGGGCCGAGTGCTTCGTTAGTAGCTCAGGTCGGCGGTGGCGCTCTGCTCCATGGTCCAGGCCCTCTTGCGGGTCAATTTGCTGGTCCTGGAGCCCACCACGCGAGCGCGAACATCCAGCATCACGAGGCCGACCCGGTTCAATCCAAACATCCCACGTCGGGGGTCGACACGGGCGGCCACGCCGGCAACCACGCTGCGGCGGGCCTGGACGTTTCGTCCACGAAGCCTGCAGCCGGCGCATCACATCCAGGGACGGGCATTGCTTCGGTCGAGAGTGGGGCGAACACGGCGGGAAACGGCGGGGATGGCTACTTTTATGGAGGGATCATTCGCGCGTCCCTGCTGATCTACGAACCGATCAACATCTCGGTGAGTATGGGATACGGCTCGGTCGCCCTGGCCAACCAGCCCAACAATTTGAATGTCGATCAATCCGCTCTTCAGGTGGCCGGCGTCGGCGGCCATGGCGGCAATGACAACATTGTATCGGGAGGGAGCGTCAGTACGTCCTTGAGCGCCGGCGTGATCGCGAGCGGCGACAACAGCGCCGGAAACGGCGGCAGCGGCTATTTCTCGGGTGCGATCGTGGACGCTCCCGTGGTGATCTATCATCCGATCAACATTGCCGTGGCGGGTTCGGGCGGCACCGCGCTTGCAAGTCAATCGAACACGGTCGACATCGATCAATCGGCCGCTCAGCTCGCGGGCGTCGGCGGAAGCGGCGGAAATGCAAACGTGGCCGCCGGCGGCAGCGTCATCACGCTCGACCCCAGTTGGGGATCAAGCAACGGAGGGGGCTTCTTCGACGTTCAAACGGGCGGAAGCCAGGCTGGCAATGGCGGCGATGGCGCGTTCTACGGCGGGCTCGTCCATACTTCCTTCGTACTGTACGACCCGATCAACATCGCAGTCGCGGGCTATGGTTCCAACGTTTACGCGGTTCAGACAAATGACGCCTACGTGGATCAATCCATCATTCAGATCGCCGGCATTGGCGGGTACGGCGGCAACAGCAACGCCGCGGCGGGCGGCCATGCAAGCCTTCTCTCCCACGGCTTGTGGGGCGGCTCCGACACGATCGCGACCGGTTCGAACGGCGCAGGCAATGGCGGCAAGGGCTATTTTGCCGGCAGCCTGATCGATGTCAGCGTCGCGATCTATGCACCCATCAACATCGCAATCGCGGGTCCCCATTCGACGGCCGTAGCCGATCAGGTCAACAACGTGCACATCGACCAGAGTGCGATCCAGATCGCCGGACTTGGCGGGGACGGCGGCCACGGCAATCTCGCGCTGGGTGGCGATCTTTCCGCCCACCTTCTGTCGGATCTTCACCTGCTGGGATAGCGAAATATCGCGCCGCTCGCACAAGCCCGATCGCGAGCCGCGTCGACACTCTGCGCATGCAAGCTCGCCCTGCGGGCTCTCCCGGATGTTTCGAGTTCCGATGTTGCGCGACGAATGTCGTACTTTCGTACGTAGGTCGACCAAACCGGATCGTGTCCGATTTGACATCTATCGCCATCGCGCCTGGGCGGATCAGACTTTGCCGCGCGCGTCCGTCCGATCGGGTGGATGATGCGCGAAAGCCAGCAGAAAGAGGGAGGCTCAAATGTTGCCCAAAGCGATCAGCATCTCGGACTCGATCGAATTCAAATCGATCAGCACCGGTGGTCAAAGTGTCGGAAATGGAGGCGACGGCACCTTCAAGGGAGCCATCATCAGCAAGCCGACGCTCAACTTCGATCCAACCAACAAGGCGGAAGGTGCCGACGTGCACGTGAGCACCGGCGATCACGTCAAGCAGACGGCAGATTGGGATGCCGGCGGGGCCAACGCGAAGGCCTCGTGGTTTTCGAAGGCCCATGGCGGAGACGCCGAGTCGAACGGAAGCCAGAAATCCTACAGCGGTCACGATACCTCCAAGGTATACGCCAATACGGATGCGACCCAGATCAACAAGGTCTGGGTGGATCAGCACCAGGAGGTCGTGGCCGGCATCGGCGGCAATGGCGGAGACGGCAACGCGGCGGTGGGCGGAGAGGTGAGCTTCCATCTCGATACGTTCTGACCATCGGCTCGTCCGACTGGCAGGACCGGTGGCTTCCGCCACCGGTCCTGACGCTCGAGCCAATACCCCGCCGATACCGTTGGCAGATGACGTTAGCCATCGGTCAAGTGCGCCGGACCTCGATTTCAGGCGGTAACGATCATGCTGATGCCGCCCCTTCAGTGGCCTATCCTGCCGCAGATCCGGACGCCACTGCACGCGGCCCTCCGGTCCTGCGCGGGACCGCTCGGTCTCGTATTCGCCTATAGCTGCAGCTACAACCTGCTTCTGTTTGCGCCCTCCATCTATCTTCTTCAGATCTACGACCGGGTGTTGTCGAGCCGGAGCGGCGACACGTTGCTTCTGCTCACGCTTATTGTCGCGATCACAGTGGTCGTGGGCGGCGTGTTCGATGCATTGCGGCGCGCCGTCCTGGGACGCCTTGGCGCCTGGCTCGACGATCGCCTTCGTCCTTGCGTGCTTTCGGCCGGCCTCGAATCGGCGTTTTGCAGCGACTCGACGCAAGCGTCGGGCGCATATCGGGATCTCACCGTGCTGCGCCAGTTCGTCGAGTCCGGCGCATGCACGCTGCTGTTCGACGCGCTCTGGGCGCCCTTGTTCCTCCTTGTCCTCTTTCTGATCCATCCCCTGCTTGGCGTGGTGGGCGCCTGCTGCGTAGCCTTCCTGTTCGCGCTCACGGTAGCCGGAGAGCTGGTCACGGAAGACGTTCTGCAAAGATCCGGCGCCGCACTGTCCAGAAGCTGCGGCCGCCTCCAGACGGCCGCGGGCAACATCCACATGATCCGCGCCATGGGAATGTTCGACAGCGCAGCGCGCATGATTCACCGTGACGCGCAGCACGCGCGCAGGGAGCACGATGTGGCACTCCGGCGAGGCGAGATCGTCATGCTGGCCACCAAGCCGGTTCGCGCGCTGTCGCAGGTCTTGATCATGGGGGCTGCCGCGTGGCTCGTCCTCGATCACGGGAAGAGCCCGGCAATCATATTTGCTTCCACGCTGATGTTCAGCCGGGCGCTCGCGCCGGTCGAAAGTGCGCTCGCTGGCTGGAAATCACTCGTAACGGCCCTGAGCGCCTGTCAGCGGCTCGGCGCACTTCTCGCCGCATTCCCCATCGCGCTGCAGCAGAGCGCGGAGGTTCCTCCGCCGCAGGCGCGAAGCGGCCTCGTCGTCGACAATGTTAGCGTGCGGCTTGCGGGGACCGACCATTTTCTGCTGAACGGCGTCTCGTTCAGCCTCATGCCCGGACAATGTCTTGGCATTATCGGTCCGTCCGGGTCAGGCAAATCCTTGCTCGGCCAGGTGATCGCCGGGCTATCGATGCCAACGGATGGCCGTGTCCTCCTCGACAATACCGGCGTCCCGCTGCTTCGCGAGGGCCGAAACGGCGACCGCCTCGGATATCTCCCCCAGGATATCAACCTGCTCGGCGACACGATCAACGACATCATCGCACGCCTTGAAGATGCCGACCGGCGGGAGGTCGTCGAAGCGGCCAAGCTCGTCGGAATCCATGGGGCGATCATGCGCCTGCCGCAGGGTTACGACACGATGGTTCACAGCGAAACAAACTTCTCGCGCGGATATCGGCAGCGCCTCGGACTTGCCCGCGCCTTTTTCGGCAGTCCACGCCTCATCGTTCTCGACGAACCCAACGCCAGCCTCGACTACGGGGGCGAGCGAATGCTCCTGGATGCCATCGAGCGCATGAAGCTCGCAGGTGTCATCCTTGTCGTCGTCACTCACAGGATGGGTCTCCTCGCAGCCACGGACAAAATTGCCATCATGGAAGACGGTGCGATCGCCGCATTCGGCGACAGCGAGGACATCTTTGAACGGCACCTGAGCCGCCCCCAAGTTACTTCGCAGATTGCGCCATGATCTGGAATTCTCTCATCATCCGGAAGTTTCCCGCCGTCTCGAGACTTCCCATGATCTGGGAGCAGCTCATGCGAGCTCCGGCGCGCCCCGCGCCCGCCCGGCGATTTGGCGTCGTGGTGACCGCAATCGACGATTTCGAGCCGCTGGAATTTCCATGGTGCTCGACGCCCACGCCGACCTCTCCGCGCGGAAGGCTTCGCGGTCTCACAGTCGCGGGCAATCTGCTGGTGCTCTGCTTCATGCTGGGGCTTGGTACATGGGCGAGCCTCGCGCCTCTCGAGAGCGCCGCGATCGCGTCTGGCGTCGTGGAATCGGAGTCGAGCCGCAAGACGATTCAGCATCTGGAAGGCGGTATCGTCAGGAGGATCCTTGTTTCGGATGGCGATATCGTGCGAAGCGGCCAAACGCTGATCGCGCTGGACGACACCCGGGCCGCCTCGGAGATGCAAAGCTTTCAAGGCCAATTGTGGGATGCAGTTGCTCGTGCCGCACGGCTTCAAGCCGAGCAGCAGAGATTTGAAAGGATCGCAATTCCGGACGCGCTGGAACAGGACAGCAAGCAGAACGGGGTGGCCGCCGCTGCGGTGTCGGCGCAGCAGTTCATTTTTCAGGCGCGCCTGCAGGTTCACGAGTCGCAGCTTACGGTCATTCGCGAACGAAGGCGTCAAGTCGAGAAGGAGATCGAAGGTCTCAAGGCTCAGGAGAGCGCCACCGGGCAGCGGGTCGACATCGTCCGGGAGGAACTGGATATGGTCGCGACCCTCGTCAACAAGGGGCTCGAGCGGCGACCGCGGCTTCTGAACCTGCAGCGGGAGCTGGCCGACGTTGAGGGCCGCCGCGGCGAGATCGCCGCGCAGATTTCTCGCGCCGCGCAGGTCATCAGCGAACAGCAGGCCACATTGTTCAAGCTCGAGAGCGAGAGGCAGAACGAGATCGCACAGTCGCTTCGTGAAGCGCAGAACCAGATATTCCAGCTCCGCGAGCGATTGCTTGCGGCCAAGGATGAGCTATCGCGAACGGAGATCAAGGCGCCCGAAGACGGCGTGATAACCGATTTGCGGATTCATACGGCCGGCGGCGTCATCGGAGCTGGTGCTCCGCTCATGGACCTGGTACCCCGGCAAGATCGCCTCATCGTGAAGGCGCGCCTGAGGCCCGAGGACATCGACGTGGTTCATCCCGGCCTCAATGCCGAGGTTCACCTCCTACCGTACAATCAGCGTCGCGTGCCTCGCCTGAAGGGAACCGTCGTGCACGTATCCGCGGACCGGCTCCTCGACAAGCGTACCGACCAGCCATACTACGCGACCAAAATCCGCATCGACGACGCGCAGATCGCGGCAAACGACATCCAGATCGTCCCCGGTATGCCGGTTCAAGTGTTCATCACGACAGGGCGCGGTACTGTGGCTCTCTACGCGCTCAGGCCCCTGCTCGACAGCTTCCGTGGTGCATTCAGAGAGGACTAGTTTTCCAGCATTGGAGCTGCGCCGGGATCGTCATCGCGACTCTGCGCGGGCAACCGACCGCGCCAGCGGAGGACAGCTTCCGTGCGATTGTGCGCAGCACATTTCCTCATGATATGCTGGATGTGCATTTTGACTGTGCTTTCCGAGAGGTTCAATTTGGCGGCGATCAGCTTGTTAGGCAGGCCGAGCTCCAATTCCGCCAGAACCTGTTGCTCACGAGGCGTGAGATCGGTCACGCTCCTGTCGATAGCAACTCCGACTCCCTCGTTCATCAGATATGCGGGCGCAAGCCCGCGCGTATCCGACGGCTCCAGATCCCCTATCCTGCTCGTCCCGGCCACGGGCAACGGCCGGTAGACGCCACCAACAAGAACAAGCCGCAGGCCAGCCATGGCGATCTCGATCGATAGCGAGGTGGAAAGAAAGCCGCGCACGCCCCGCTGCATCGCAGCTTGCACGGTCGGCTCGTCATCATGGTTTGACAGGACTGCAACGGCGGCGTTGGGACAACACTCCGCAACGAAGGCGAGATCGTCCTCAACCGAGGGATCGCCGATGGGCCTATCGGCGATACTCAGCACCACCAGACGAACATCGCGGGCTGACGTAGAGTCCAGGCTTTGGACCGTTGCCATGTCAAGGATCTCAAGGTGGTCCAGCTCACGCCTGAGGACGTTCAGCATGCATGTGCGAGGCAACAGGAGCGGCTCGATGATTACCAGAACCGGCAAGTGAAGCGATTCATTGAGCCGTTTTGAGGTGTTCGTTATGTCGTGCATGATTTCCTCGAGATGAAAAGAACTTCCGCGATATTCCCATTCCGTATTGCGTCTTCCCCTGCTGCTGCATTCATTCTGAATGCATCACCACGAGGCGCAGTGCCGCCGTTAGTGCCGTATCCACTGCGGGATCACTTTGCGGCTGGGTGGAAATTCTTTCCGCTCAAATCACTTGGGTGCGTACCGCGCGGTGGCGCAGTCGACGCCTCCCCTAATTGCAGATATTTCGATACGCCGTTGACGCCGCCGACCCTGACTTGCCGTCGGCGACATATGCTTCATCCTCCTTCACGAGGTAAAGAAACGGCCTCTCCGCGGTCTCGCCGCCTGACGCGCTTCTTCCTTTCACACGCCCGCAAATCGTATCCACAGGGCGTCCAAGCGTGTTCTTTCGCATCGTGCGCTTCATATCGGTGAATTCGGCCGATTCTGGGTCCTCCATCTTCGCCGAGATCGTGACCTTCGCCTTGTCCAGGACAGGATCTGAAGTTTCCGCGGAGTGTTCGGATGCCGAGACGCCGATCCTCGTCCGAGGCGACGCCACCTTGGCAAGGTCGGCCGCTCCACGCTTCTTCGGGGAAGATTTGTTGGCGGACCTTGCCGGAGTAGCAGAATTCGATTTGACGGCCGCAGGATCTGGCGCCAAAGCCATCTGCATTGGCAGCGCGGGTCGGGCGACTGCGCCCCCGTTGAAACAGGGGCGTGACGCGCAATCAAGGAAATACCCTCGGGAAGGCGCGAACCAGCCAAAGCCGATCAGGACTCCCGCCAGCACTCCAACAAAAAGCAGTCCCATCCGATTCCCCTCCGCGGGAGGTCGGTTCGCACTCGTAACTAAGGACTAATTGCGCGCTGGTGATCTATCTGTTGCGCAAAAGCGTTAAACGCTCATTAAGCGCGCGCGGTTGTCCGGCACGTGCCCGGATGAGCGGATCAGATCCGTGCCGAACTACCGTAAAGCGCCAATCGTGAAAGCAATTATGGCCGATTTGGTCCGCTCCTGGACCCTTCTGCCGATCGCCGGCTTGTGTGGCTCTCAGGCCAGTTTCGAAGCACCGCACCAGTTTCGCACCAGAAACGGCGTGAACGAAACGGAACGAAGGCCATCGGACTCGAACAAAAACGCAGGAAGGTCAACGAACCTGATCGAAATTCTGCCGCTCATAACGGTCTGGTTGCAGGTTCGAGTCCTGCCGGGCCCACCAGTGGATCAATGGTTAGCAGCTTTCCATTGTCTTTCGGTTGGAGGCGGCACCACAAATTGCCTGTGTAGCTACTCGTTGTTTTGCTTCAACGGCGACCAACTACCGCTCCAGATCCGGGTCCGGCGCCGGCTCTCCTTCTTGAGTGTAGATCCTGCGGCTCTATCGCACGAACCGGGGCAACATCGTTGAGAGCCTGTTCTATCGAATGGCCCACCAGGTCAATGTCGTCCCTTACGTACCGCTGTAAGAGCCGCCGGTGTAGTTCTTCGTCGCCAGGAAATACAAAGTCGGGGACACGATCGCCTCAAAGACGAGTTCGAATTGGCGATCGTTCGACCAAAGGAGAATTGCGCCGCTCATCGCAAAAGCCACCGCCGACCCAAACGGACTCAGCATCTCATCGGTCATGGGATGCTTCTATTCTCGAGTCAAGCTTGCGCTTCCGGTCCGCCACAGCACCTATCGTGCAAGTGGTTTGGTCCCGAGATTCCAACGAGAGATAGGCCCCCTGGTCGCACACAGCGGCTTGGTCCGGATCCAAATCCTGCCCTTTCGGAGAGCCTGTCTTCGTCGTACGATGCCTCCCCCGAAAGCTCGGGTGAACACGAGACGGCGCGAACTTCTCCGGGCGCAACGGCGGCTGTTCGTCTCCCATTGGTACTGAGGCGATCCGCACGGATTGACCGCAAGTCGGCCGGATGCTCCTCCATCGCACGCGCCGTCTCTTGGTCGCCATCAGACTGCGGTGATCATTTCGATCTGAGCGCATCTGCCGTATCGAGCTAGCGATCTTTGATTTTCGGCCAAGAGATCAACAGTCAGTCATGTGAACAATCCAATTGCCTAGTCCGGACGCCGACCATGTCCGATCAACGATCAGCAGCTTCCGACATGGATGCATACCGCGGCCTCAGCTACGTCGGGGGTCTGGTCGTGATCGGAGCGATCTATCTCGCCTCGGCAAAGGGCGGCCTTGCCCTCGCCTCTATCCATCCCAGCGCAACGCCAATTTGGCCGCCGACAGGTGTCGCGCTGGCGGCGGTGCTGTTGTGGGGATATCGAACTTGGCCCGCAATTTTTGCGGCGGCGATGATCGCCAATGCGACGACGGCCGGCTCCGTTGCCACCGCATTTGCGATTGCAACAGGCAACTCGCTCGAAGCGGTTGCCGGCGCGTATCTCATTAAGCGGTGGTCAGGCGGGTGTGAGACGTTTTCAACGCCAGATTCTGTTGCAAAGTTTACCCTGATCTGCGTCGTGATCGCGACACCGATCAGCGCCAGCATTGGACTGAGCAGCCTGGCACTCTTCGGGTACATCGAGCCGAAGAATTTCGCGGACGCGTGGATCACCTGGTGGCTGGGAGACGTGACCGGCGCACTGGTCATTACCCCCGTTATCGTGCTGTGGGCATCAAACCAACATCATGCCTTCAACCGGCACGATTTTTTGGAAACGGCCGGGGTCCTCGCGACAGCGGCGGCTGTTGGCCTCATTGCTTTCAGCCCCCTGATCGAGCAGACGCCCGGCCGAGATCCACTCGGCTTTCTGGCGATCCTGCCCATGCTATGGGCGGCCCTGCGTCGCGGTCCACGCGATACCGCAACGGTTGCCCTCGTGCTTGCGGGCCTTACGATTTGGGCAACGCACACGGGCGGCGGCCCCTTTGCGACGCCAGATCGCAATGCGTCATTCCTGCTGGTGTTGATGTTCTTGATCAGTATAACTGTTCCAAGCTTGCTGCTGAGCGCGGATGTCGAAGTCCGCAAGAACGCGGAAGGAAACCTGCGCCGCGCGCACGTCGAACTCGAGCAGAAGGTCGCAGAGCGCACGCAGGAACTGGAGCTCGCCAACACAGCGAAGTCGCGCTTTCTCGCCATGGCAAGCCATGATTTGCGGCAGCCTTTACATGCTTTGGGCTTGTTCGTCGCCCAGCTGCGCACGCCGCTCAAGCCGGAGGAAAGGACAAGAACGATCGAACGGGTCGACGCAACCCGCAAGGAAATGGATGAAATGTTCAATTCGCTCCTGGACATTTCCAGGCTCGATGCCGGGATGCTTACCCCCAAAATCACCGAGTTCCCGATCGCGCGCCTGTTGCAAAAACTCGAGACGGCGTTTGACCAGGCGACGCAAAAGAAAGGTCTGCGGCTACGCGTCAGGCCAAGTGACGCCTGGGTCCGAAGCGACGCGATGCTGCTCGAACGCATCATGCTGAATCTTGTATCAAATGCGGTGCGCTATACGTCGCAGGGCGGAATCCTGGTCGGATGTCGCCGGCGCGGTGATATGTTGCGTATCGAAGTATGCGATACCGGTCCCGGCATTCCCGAGGACCAAAAGCAGAATATCTTTAGCGAGTTCTTTCAAGTTCCGACCTCAGAACAGAACCGGTCCGGCGGACTCGGCCTCGGCCTCGCGATCGTCGACAAGCTTCGCCTGCTTCTCAACCATCAAATCGACCTGGCTTCGACGGTGGGCCGAGGTTCGCGATTTGCGATCCTAGTTCCGAGAGTCGATCAATGCGTCAGGTCGGCGGCGCCCGCCGACTTACCCTACCCCGGAGCCTTGGCCGCCGACGGCAAGGCAATTCTGGTTATTGCCGATACTCCGATCGTGCAGGAGGGAACGGGCGGATTGCTTAGCAAATGGGGATATTCGGTTCTTGCCGCTGGATCCGACGAAGCTGCACTGGTCCGGCTTGCCGAGCGCGCACAACGCCCCGATCTCATCATCTCGGACTATCATCTCGCAAGCGGGAAGACCGGAATCCGGGCTATTGAACAAATCAATGCAGCGTTTGGCTCGTCAATTCCCGCCATTCTCATCAGCGGCGATACCGCAGCTGAACCTCTGCGGGACGCTAGGGACAGAGGATACATTTTGCTGCACAAGCCCGTCGACCCGATGCGGCTCCGCGCTGTCATGCATGAGCTCCTTAGGAATCATGATGGTGAAAGAGGCACGGGGGCAGTTTCATGATTCGGATTTCGGCGGCCATTCCCAGCCCATTTTTCCGACTTTTATGACGGCCTCGGTGCGCGTCGCCACGCCGAGTGCCTTGAGAACGAACGTGATGTGGTTCTTCACCGTCGGCACTGCCATATTGAGCGTCCTGGCAATGACCTTGTTGCTTTTTCCTTTCATCAGGAGCGCCAGTACGTCGATCTGACGATCGGTCAGCCCGAGTCCCTTGAGCGAGTCGCGAGCCAAAGGTTTATCTGCGAACCGCGGACCCGCTGTTTCCTCCAGAATCTTGGAGGGAATGTAAACTCCGCCGGAGAACACCAACTCAATGGCGTTGAGCATCACTTCACGTTCCGTGGTCTTCGGGATGAAACCCAGCGCGCCAAGTTTGAAAGCGCGCCTGACCGTATCCTGATCATCGGAGGACGAGAGAATGACGATAGCAATCGTCGCATAGCGCTGGCGCAGTTCGCAAAGGACAGAGAAGCCGTCGCGGTCAGGCAAATTGATATCGAGCAAAATGAGGCTGATATCGGGATGCTCCTCGACGATGTGCATGGCCTCTCGACTGCTCGATGCTTCCAATATCACGGCTTCTCGCTTCAACTCCTTCAGGACAGCGTGCAACGCCTCGCGAATCAATGTGTGATCGTCAACAATAAGTACCTTCATAAAAATGCTCTCCGTCTTCTGACGCCCGGAGATCAATGAAAAATCATACACCCAGCTTCGAAACCGTCCATCTTCTATCTCTGGTCCAGCGGTTCGCCGCCCGCACTCAAAGTAGGAGCCGCGGGCTGCTGTGTGCTATGGTTGCAATCGGCACACATCGTAAGCAGCGCGAACTACACGAAGCGCGAAGCTCACTGGTCCTTCGTCCATGCGAGCGATGGATTGCTCATCACGTGTCTCACCGGCGTCAAATAGATGCCGCGGCCCGGACGGTACCTTGGTCATAGGACCTAGGCACCTCTCTGTACCGACCTCCGACCGGTTTACACACTGCGCCACTTGAACGATGATGTCGACAGTCAGCTTCTCCACCAGCTTTTTGCTCAGCGCGGCCATTGTCTCAATTGCTGTCGTGGCCCGGTCGGTGTGAAGCAACGCTGGACTGCTGCGCTGTCACGAACCCGCCGCCGCAGGCCGCTTTTTTGTCAGATTCGATTCCTGTCGATCGTTCCTCTTGAAGCGTGCGCGCACGCTGGACGAGGCAAGCCAATGCATGACCGAACCGCCACCCCGAAGCCATCGGCGGCCGCGCTGCCGGAGCTGAAAGCCAACGGCCGCGACCTGCGCATTGACGCCTGCCGCGGCATCGCGCTCTGGTGCATCTTTCTTGATCATGTCCCCCATAACATTGGAAGCTGGCTGACGCTGCGGAACTACGGCTTCAGCGATGCCGCGGAAGTGTTCATGTTCGTTTCGGGCGTCACCTGCGCACTGGCCTACGGCAAGGTATGGAGCTGCGAGGGATGGACCAGCGTGATCCGCCGCACGCTGCGGCGAAGCTGGGACATCTATATCGCATTTCTTCTGCTCACGCTCGCCTGCGCCATCCTAGTCCACATCGCTGGCGTGGAACGCCTTGCTGACGAGAGCAATACGCGCATTCTGCTGGACCAGCCTGGCGCGACGCTCGCGCACGCGGCAATTCTGCAATACCGCCCGGTCAATACCGACGTGTTGCCGATCTTCGTGCTTCTCCACCTCTTGTTCGCGCCGTTGCTGTGGTTGCTGCTCCGACTGCCGAACCTGACGCTGGGCGCCTCGCTGGCGCTTTATGCGCTGGTGCATATGTTCGGCTGGTCCTTGCCGGCGTGGCCGAACGGCCACTGGGCTTTCAATCCACTGGCCTGGCAGCTGCTGGTGGTGCTTGGCGCGTGGGTGATAATCGAGGGCGAAAGAGTGCGCCCCTGGCTAACGTCACGCATGGCGCTTGCGCCTGCCATTCTCTATCTGGTCGTCAGCCTCGTCATCGCATTGAGCTGGAGAATCAAGCCGCTGGAAGCGTTGATCCCGCAGGGGCTGACGAAGTTGGCTTATCCGGTAGACAAATCGAATCTCGATCCGTTGCGTCTATTGCATTTCTTGGCTCTTGCGGTTGTAGCGGTATGGCTCGTGCCACCCAATCGACAAGCATTGACGACTGCGGTGATGCGCGGCGCCATCCTCTGTGGCAAGAACTCGTTGCCAATCTTCTGCCTCGGCGTTCTGCTTACGCTGGTCAGTCTCCTGGCGTTGCTCGACATATCGGAGGGGCTTGCGATGCAGATCACGCTCAGCGTCGGTGGCGTCCTAACGATGATCGTGGCGGCGACGCTGCTGAACTTGATCAAGATCAAACCCAGGTCGCAGCCGATCATTGCACTGCCGATGAGTGTGCGCGCCCCTCAGGACGCGTGGGGCACAGTTGGCGGGCGCACCCTGGAGGCGTTTCGCCGAGGACTGCGCGAGTTCGGATGGGCCCGCGGCCGGAATCGCCTCGGCGATTGCCAGGTCGCGAAGCGGCAATCCGGCCACGGGCCGTGTCTCGCAGGCGAATTGGTACGGCTCAAGGCGGATGCCATCGCGGCGGCGGCGAGACCTGCAGCCATGGCGGCCAAGAATGCAACCGCGACGGTTCCAGTCTGAGCGATCATTCCTCATGTCCGACGGTCGTTAGCCGGGCGCCCCCTCGCGGCGCTCGGCCTTTGCGCGCTCCCGCGCCTGGCCGCTCTTAACGGTCTGGTTGCCGGTTCGGGTCCCGCCGCGCCCATCACCCAAATTATGAGCTTGTCGGTGCTCGCCAAGCCACTGCACCAGAAGCGCACGCTTGGTCGCCCGTTGCCGCATTTCGGTGTGCGCACCAAGTCAGTGCTCTTCCGTGTCCGTCTGACCTGATTTCTATCGCTCAAGCGGCGATTACGGTGACAGTGCACCAAATTTCAATTTATTGGCAGGTTCGAAAACCGGAGGCGAACTGCCTCCCCGCCCAGACGTCCCTTCACCCCTCCACCCGCCACAGCCTCCACCTTTCCGGCACACCCTTCAGCCGGTGCACGCCGTGATCCTTCAAGCTGATCGCAGATTGCGTCTTCATCAGCTCCTTCACCGCGCTCGAGACCAAAACCTCCCCGGCGCGCGCCTTAGCGGCGACGCGGGTGCCGATGTGGAAGGCGAGGCCGACCATCTCGCCGCCGCTGATGGTGTATTCGCCGGCGTGCAAGCCGACCCTGATCTCGAGGCCCAGCGTGCGCACGGCTTTCTGGATCGCGGTCGCGCAATTGACGCCGGCGGCGGGCTTCTTGAACGTCGCCAGCACGCCGTCGCCGGTGGTCACGACTTCCTTGCCGCGCGAGCTCTTCAATTCCTTGCGGACGGCCGCGTAATAATGGCCCATCACCTTGGTCCAACGCGCATCGCCGAGCTTCGCAGCCTTCGCGGTCGAGCCGACGATATCGACGATCAGGATGGTGGCGAGCGCCTGCTTGAGCTCGGCGCCACCGTTCGCGGACCGGCGCCGCAGCGCGATCGGTCCGGTCAGCGGCTCATAGCGATGGCTGCGGCGCCGAGCGATCGCTGCTTTGGCGTAGTCCTGCGCGCGCTGCGCCGTGCCGCAACGGATCGTCTTCTCCTGCGGCGATCGCGACCAGGAGACCTTGCGCCCATCGCCGGCGCCACTGACCTCCACGGCGCCCCATTTCAGAAAGACCGCCGAGCCGACCCGCCGAATGCACCAGGCCTTGGAGGTGTATCCGGATACGTTCGACTGAAGGACTCCGATGCGAAGGAATTTGGGCATGAATGTGCGGCCGATCGAGGACCGTTGAGCGCTTTCGGGACGGAGCCTATTCGTACAATCCTGCATCGGCAATAGAGCTTTGCCATCGTTCGGCGCGGTGGAATCCATGGGGCCGACGTCCACCGACAGGAGCAGGCGAAGCACAGATCGATGTGCTATCCTCATGCCAGGACAGCAAGGGAGAGAGAAAAGATGTCAACAAGCGTCAAGCAAATGCTGGAAGCCGCGAACGCGGCAGTCCCCAAGATCACCTCGGACCAAGCGGCCGAGATGATCAAGAACGGCGACACGCTTGTGGTGGACGTTCGCGATGCCCCGGAAGTTGCCGCCAGCGGCAAGATCGCGGGCGCCGTGAATGTCTCGCGCGGGATGCTGGAGTTTCGCGCCGATCCGGAGTCGCCGTATCACGACAAGGCGTTCGACAAGAGCAAGACCGTCATTCTCTACTGCGCGTCTGGCGGCAGATCGGCCCTGGCCGGGAAGCTGTTGAAGGATATGGGGTACGAGAAGGTCTACAACGTCGGCGGCTTCAAGGACTGGTCGGGGGCTGTCGAGAAGTAGCAATCACCGGCCGGCGCGCCGCGTGAGCGATCGGCCGTACAGACAATCAATGTCCGAATAGACTAACGCTGCCGCCCTGCGGGGCTCGCCGTTCACAGGTTCGGCGGGCTCCGAAATCGACGTCGTCCCGGCGGCAGGCGCTCAGGATGAGGTCTCGGTTGCGGCCAAATCTTGGGACCCGCATGGCAAGGAGCCGGCCCTCAGCGGGCGTCGCCAACCATGCAGGCCGAGCACGTTCCGTGCCTCGCAGCTGTCATATGCGATCGCGCTGTTCCCGGTGGGGAGAGATATTCCGAGGTCCCGGCTCGCATGGTTTCAGCCAATTGGCACTTCCTGCGGCAAGGCGCGTTGCAGTCCTTTCGAGGAGGTGCAGATGACCAAGGCGAAGGCTTTCGACGTGCAAAGCGCAAAGACGGAGACGCAGCCAACGCTCAATCCCGGTGACGAAGCCCCGCGGGGAACGACCGGGACCGGCGAAGATGTTTGTCCGGATTGTCACGGCAAGGGGCGCATTGACGGCGCTTCCTGCGCCACCTGCGGCGGGAGCGGGACCGTCATCCGGGCAGTTGGCGGCGCCTGACTTTGCTCCGTCAAAAGAGCCTTCTCTTCTTCATAGCAACGATCAGCCTTCACGCGTGTTTTCCGGACTCTGGACACAGCGAGGCGCGCCATGAGCAAGGAAGCCGGACTGACCCCTGACGACTTCCCGATCGAAGCCGACAAGGACAAATTGAAGACACACAAGGGCGACCCCGTCGCCTCGGCCGAGTCGGAGCAGATTGCGGACCAAATCGCCGACCGCCTGAACGAGCATGCTCACCAGGAAGAGCAGGATCGCTGGTCGGCCTAGCGGCATTGCTTCGCAGCCGACCGGGAATAGGAACGCCCGGCGTTCCCACGCATTGGCCTGCCGCCGGGGTTCCACAATTCCGGCAAATGGCGGCCTCGGCTCGACCCCCGCCCCCGGACCGCCGGGCCGGGGCTGCCTGGCTTTGCGCAAAGGAGCGGACATGAAAGCACTCGTCATCGCAGGGCTCATTGCGGCGCTCGCGTCTCAATCCATCGCGCTTGCGCAAGGCGGCGCGGGTGCGTCCAGGACCGGGTCGAGCATCGATTCGACCGGCACAGGCGGCACGACCGGAGCAGGCGCCTCGGGCCTCAATACGTCATCGGATAACAACAGCGGCGGCGCGAGCGCGCCGGCCAAGTCGTCAACGACCCGGCCAGGGGACAACGACCCCAGGCAAACCCAGGGCGGTCAGCAGGCCATGCCGAACTCCGGCTCGAACCGCAAATAGGCGCCGCTGGGTCGAATTCAGCCGGCGCCGTGCGCCGCTCACCCCTGATACGCAAACAGCTCGATCGGGTCGCTGAAGCCGCGCACCTCGTGCTGGCCGACATGCTCCAGCGCGAACTCCTTCTCCACCAGTTCGGCGAAGGCGCGCGACAGCAGCACCGTTCGTCCGAGCTGCTTCGTGAGCGCCTCCAAGCGCGAGGCCATGTTGACGGCGGGGCCGATCACGGTGAAATCGAGCCGGCTGGTTGAACCGATATTGCCGTACATGACGTCCCCGACATGGACGCCGATACCGTAATTGAGCGGCGCGCGGCTGGTCGCACTGTTCCGCTCGTTCAAGGCGGCCATGGCCTTGCGGGCTTCGGTCACGACATGGAGCAGGTTGGCGCAAGCGTCGGGCTGGCTGAGCGGGAAGATGGCGAGCAAGCCGTCGCCGATGAATTTGAGGATTTCGCCGCCATACCGTGCGATGGGTTCGGACATCGCGTCGAAATAGTCGTTGAGGAGATCGATGACGTCATCGCGCGGCCAATTGTCCGAGATCTTTGTGAAATCTCTGAGGTCGCAGATCATGATCGCGGCGCGCACCGTCGTGCCGGTACCGCGCCTGGTGGCGCCGGCCAGGATCAACTCGCCGGCATGGTGGCCGACATAGGTCTCGAGGAGCGTGCGCGCCAGGCGGTTCTTGACGCGGATCTCGCTGACCAGCGCCAACACCGGCAGCAGCTTCTTCAGGCCGGCGATATGCGTATCGTCGAACCCCCCGGGACGATCGGTGGCGAAGGTGACGAGGTGGCGCTTGCCGAGCGTGTGGTAGAGCGGCCAGGCCACATAATCGGTCAGGCCTCGCGCCCGCATCTCGTCGTAGAGCGCGTGCTTGCGGCCGAGCGAACGATCCTGCTCCAGCCGCTCGCGCACCTCGGCGGCGCCGTCAAGGATCTCATTGGCGGCGCTGCCGATGTATTCGGAGCGCTCACGAACGTCGTAGTCGACAAGTGCAATCTCCGCCTCGCGCATCCCGTCGGACCACATCATCCGCGCTCCCAGCCATTGCGGGTGATGGATCAGGATGTGAAGCGTCGACCGCTTGAGCGGGATGCCGGCCTGCTGGAGGCGGACGCACATCTGCGCAAAGATGTTATCGACGAAGCGCTCGTCGCGCGTGCCGTTGGTCAGCCAGTCGACGACTTTGTCGGCTTGCGTGGCGGGGGCGTGAATGTCTGGCGCGTCCATATCCTGCCCCTTTGAGCGGCGGTCTGCATCGGGCAGATATCGTGCTGCGGCGCGACGGCGTCAACCTGGCCAGTTGCCCGGTTTGTGCGCAGCCGCCGTTTGGGGAGGCGCCATCTCACCGACGATCCGGATCGACCCCAACACCGCCAGACCCGATGCGAGCGCGAGGCTCGACGGCTCGGTGAGTTCGACCTTCAGCGTGCCGCCATCGGGAATCGCGAAGCCCTCCCCGCCAAGACGGACGCTGCAATCGCCCCGAACCGCGTAAACCAGATGCGTGCCGGCAAACAACGACCGATCGCCGGGCGGCCCGAGCGCTTCGAGCTCGATCTCGACCGCACCACGCCGCGCCATCAGGTTCACGACCTCGACCGGACCGGCCTCAAGCTTCGTCACGATCTCGAGCTCCCCGGCGAACCGCACGGTCGTGAAAGGTTCTCGTTCATCGAATTCCTGCGCAGGCGACTTCAGCACCAGCCCGCGCCCGCCCACAACCATCTGGAGGCGGTCGATGCCGGGCATGTAGGAGAACGGACCGGGCGTAACGATTGGCGTACTGGCAAAGCGCCAGAGCAGGCTGTCCCAATCCTTCACCGGTGCATCACCGCGATGGGCATCCACGATGTCGGTGAAAACGCCGCCGCCGTTTTTCCACGGCGAGCGGGTGTAGTGTTCGGGCTTGAGCAGCGTGGTTTTCATATCCGCATCATGCCCGTGCTGGGCAGACTTTGCCAACCGGTTTGGCGGCGCGCGCTTCTGCGTCGTGCTATTTCGCGGTCAACGCTGCAACCGGACGGCATGAGACATCGGGCGCCGCGGCTGAATATTGCCGACAGCGGTCGCGCGCGGCTTCGCCGGTGAACTTGTTGGGACCAGGGCCGAGACGGCCAGGCGTGCTGACCGTTAGCCTGGCGATCGCCCGAAGCTGCCGTCCTGGATCGACGTTCATGGTGTTTCCCCTTCGGTCGGACACGGTTCCTGTCATTGCTCTTCGCTGGCTTCCGTCGTTCGTTACCTCTAGCCGGTCCAATCCGACGCGGCCAATGCTCTCCCGCTAATGTCTCAATAGCGCCAACGCATTGGATTTGAACGGCCGCCTGCCCGCTAATCCTGACCCAAGCGCGCCTTCGTGTGCCAGATCCAAGCGGTCTCACGGATTCGTGAGCAGCTTCTTAGTAACGCGGGCTGCGCGCGGAGCGAAGGAGATTATGCGCTTTCGCCTGCCAGGCGATGCCATTTCGAACAGGAGAAACTCCGATGTCTGCCAAGCACGTCGTCACGTCGATCGTTCTCGCCGGCGCGGCGTCAACCGCCCTCGCCACCCTCGCGGCCGCCGGTCCGCTGACCAAGGCGGAGGCCGATGCGGCCGTCGCCGCCAAAAAAGAAAAATGCTTCGGCGTCGCGCTCAAGGGCCAGAACGATTGCGCGGCGGGGCCGGGCACGACCTGCCAGGGCACATCCACCGTCGATTTCCAGGGCAACGCCTGGAAGTTCGTGCAGGGCGGCACCTGCACCAGCATCGAGCTGCCGAACGGCAAGAAGGGTTCGCTCAAGCCGGTCTAATGCACCGCGTCGCGCCCACGACAACAGTGAAGAGCGGAGGAGACCATGACGACGGCAATCGTGCCCGAGGCGTCTGCGGTGCCACTCCGCTACTCCGCTCCCATCGGCGGTGTTGCCGGGACGAGCTTCAAGCCCGAGCACCTCCAGGCCATCCTGAGCACGGGCCGGCAATGCGGCTTCTTCGAGGTGCATGCCGAAAACTATATGGGCGCGGGCGGCCCGCCGCATCGCGCGCTGGAGGCGATCCGCCGCGACCATCCGCTGTCGCTGCACGGCGTCTGCATGTCGATCGGCGGACCCCAGCCGCTCGATAAGGCGCATCTGGCCCGCTTCCGAGGTTTGGTAGCTCGCTACCAACCAGCGCTGGTCTCCGAACACCTTGCCTGGTCAACGCATGAGACCAGCTTCTTCAACGATCTTCTGCCGCTGCCCTACACCGAAGCGACGCTGGCTCGCGTCTGCGACCACATCGACCAGGTGCAGGACGCGATCCGCCGTCCGTTGCTATTGGAAAATCCGTCGACCTATGTCGCCTTTCGCGAATCGTCGATGAGCGAGACCGATTTCATCCGCGCCATTGCCGAACGCACCGGCTGCGGGCTGCTGCTCGACATCAACAACGTCTTCGTATCCGCGACCAATCACGGATTCTCCGCGCTTGAGTACCTCGCGGAATTTCCGCTGGCGCACGTCGGGGAGATCCACCTCGCCGGCCACGCAGAGCAGGCCGATGACGAAGGCGACCTGCTGCTGATCGACAGCCATGACGGCCCGGTCGCAGATGCCGTTTGGAAGCTATTCGAGATCGTCATCCGGCGCCGCGGTGGCGTGCCGACGCTGATCGAATGGGATAGCAAGATTCCGGACTGGCCGGTGCTGCAGGCGGAAGCCGCCGCCGCACAGGCAATCCTCGATCGCTGCAATCAGACTGCGACTGCGAGAGACCGTCATGCCACCTGAGCAGGACCTGTCCTTTGCCGCCGCCTTTACGCCGGGACTGCTGGACCCCACGCGGGCGGCGCCCGCGATCGTGGCGGGTCCGAACGGCAAGGCCGCCGGCAAGCGCTACGCCGTCTACCGCAACAATGTCACGGTGAGCCTGATCGATGCCCTCGCCGCGATCTATCCGGCGGTGCAGCGCATCACCGGTCCTGATTTCTTCCGTGCCATGGCGCGCTTCCACATCCGTAGCAGCCCGCCCACTTCCCCGCTGCTGTTCGAATATGGCCGCGAGTTTGCCGACTTCATCACACGTTATGAGTATGCGCAGACAATGCCCTGGCTTGCGGATGTTGCACGCATCGAGCGGGCGTGGCTCGATGCCTACCATGCGCAGGACGCCGCGCCGTTATCGGCCGCTGCGCTGGCGGCCTTCGCCTCGGAACGGTTGGCCGATCTCGTCTTCATCGCGCATCCGGCGCTGCGCATCGTGCGCTCGTCCTTCTCGGCAGTGACGATCTTTGCCGCCAACCGCGACGACGCACCGGTCGGGCGCATTGACGCGTCGACGCCGGAAGACGCGCTGATCACCCGGCCCGAATTCGACGTTATGGTGCGGCGCCTTCCGCCCGGCGGCGCAGTGTTTGCCGAACGTCTTGCGTCGGGCGAGCCACTTCGCGGGGCCGCCGCGTCGGCGCTGGATGCATGCCCCGATTTCGATCTCGCTTCCAACATCACCGGCCTGATCGAGGCTGGCGCATTCACTTCGCTTGCTCTCGGAGACGCATGATGATCACCGATCAACGCATGACTGCGGGAAGCGCCCTGCCATCACTTGGGTTGCTGCTCGACAAGGCCAACTCTCTGATACGGACGATTGCCGCGCCCTCGCTCGTTCAGCTCGTGCTGCGCGCGGCGCTCGCCGTTCCCTTCTGGAGCTCGGGCATTCTCAAGTGGGACGGCTTCCTCAGGCTCAACGACACCGCGGTGACGCTGTTCAGCGACGAGTTCATGCTGCACCTGCCCGGCGGGCCCTATCACTTTCCTGCGCCGGCGGTAATGGCCTTCCTGTCGGGATGTGGCGAGATCATGTTTCCAATCCTGCTGGTGCTGGGTCTCGGCACACGGTTCGCTGCGCTCGGATTATTGTGCATGACCGTCATCGTCGAGCTCACCGTGCCCGACGGCTGGCCGATTCACCTCACCTGGACGGCCATGGCACTCGCCCTCATGGCTTACGGGCCCGGTTACATCTCGCTCGATCATCTAATCTGTCGCGCGCGATCGTACGCACGATAGGACGCTGGGCGCCTTGCATCCCGCTCAACCCGCTATCGACCGCGGGCGTCTGCGCGGTGCGGCCCGCAGCGGCGGCGCGAAATCGTAGAACGGATGGCCGGCTTGGCCGACATCGCCTGGAGCGCGCCCGATGCGGAAACCGGCCTGGCTCGCATCTTTGCTGGCGCGGTGAGCTAGCGGTCCATGGTAGCTTGATCTCGCGTCTGAACCTTCAGCGAGGCAAGCATGACCGACACCGACAAGGTTTTCGCCGGCTCCGTCCCAAAACTCTACGACGAATATCTCGTCCCGATGATCTTCGCCGCCTATGCCGATGACATCGCAAGACGCGTCGCCGCGCTCTCGCCTTCCGTATTGCTCGAGATCGCGGCCGGTACCGGCGCGGTGACGCGCGCCGTGGCGGCGGCGCTGCCACGCAGCGTCCGCTATGTTGCGACCGATCTCAACGAGCCGATGCTCGCGGTTGCAGCGCAGCGTCAGGCAGACGATGCTCGCATTGTCTGGCGCCAGGCGGATGCGTTGGCTCTTGCGTTCGGCGACGCCGAATTCGACGTGGTCTGCTGCCAGTTCGGCGCCATGTTCTTTCCGGATCGCGTCAAGGGCTATTCCGAAGCAAAGCGCGTTTTGAAGCCGAGCGGCACGTTCCTCTTCAACGTCTGGGACCGCATCGAGGACAACGTGTTCGCCCACGATACAACGATCGCCTTGGCCAAGCTGTTTCCCGATGATCCGCCGCGTTTCATGGCCCGGACACCGCACGGCTATTTCGACCATGCGATCATCAGGGCCGATCTCGAACGGGCAGGTTTTGGCAGCGTCTCGATCGAAACGCGATCCGCAATCAGCCGCGCGCCAACGGCGGAATACGTGGCGATCGCCTACTGCCAGGGCACGCCGCTGCGCGGCGAGATCGAGGCAAGAAGCGGTGGCGACCTTCAAGCTGCGACTGACGCGGTCACTGAGGCGATCCGGATGCGCCATGGCTCCGGACCGGTCGAAGCCAAGATTCAGGCTCTGGTGATCACGGCGCGGCTGTAAGCCTGCGCCGCAGGCGATCTCGGCGTCCCTACCAAAAGCCTCGCTGCACCGGCTGCGTCGATTGGTAATACTGATACTGGCCTCTCCGGCGCGGATTGACCGGTTGCACGTACGGATCGCGCTGAAAGAAGAAGCCGAAGCCGTTGCCGCCATTGTCCCAGCCGTCATCGCTCGCGATCATGGCAGGCGCGGTCGGCTTGCGGGTGATGAAGCCGCCCTGCGGCTGATTGCTCAGCACCGCGACGAACTCGGTGCGATAGTTGGTCTCGCTGCTCAGCGGCTCGTCCGAGATGATGATCGAGGAGCGCGGCAACGCGGTCGGCGCGATACGATCGAGCACGTCCTGCGGGATGGTGATCCGGTCGAGCGCGGCCCTCGCCTCGTCGCCGTTTTCGATCGTGACCACGCTCCAGCGCAGGCCCGTATCGGTCCTCGCCATCGCCGTGAAGATATGCGTGCCGAGCGGCTGGTCTGGATTGCGGATCGTGACGGGGACCTCGATCCTGGTGTCGAATACCTCGCCGCCGCCATCGGGTGCCGGCTTGTGGGTGTTTCGCCGCACGTACAGCTTCTGCGTCGCACGACTGATGTAGACCGAGACCGGCTCGAGCGCGAGCTTTGCATCGGTCGCCGCCTTCACGGCGTCGGCTTTCCTGGCCGCCGCGACCTTGGCGGCCTCCTTGGTGGCGGCGACGGCCTCGCGCTTCGGCTGCGCCGCGGCCTTTGCGGCATCGAGCTGCGTCGCTGCATCCGCAGCCTTGGCGGCGGCCTTCTGCTTCAGCTCCTCGGCCTTGGTCCGGGCCTGATCGGTCTTTGCGTTCGCGAGCATCTTGTCGGCGAAAGCGAGCTCGGCGTCGGCGCGAGCCTTCTGCTGTTCCAGCTTGCGCAGCCCCGCCGGCAGCGAAGCGGCTTCTTTTGCGGCTGCCGATGCGGCCTTCTTGGCCTCGTCGGCGGCCCTGGTGGCCTCCTCCGCCTCGGCGGAGAGCTTGTCGGCACGGCTCGGCGCCGCCGCAATGGCCTCCCGCTTCGGCATGAAAAGCGAAGGGTGGGAGAACTGGGTCGGGACCGTATCGTCCGGCGAGATGATCACGCGCATCCCGATATACGTCTTGTCGAACAGATTCTCGGCAAAGCCGAACGGCATGCGCACGCAGCCATGTGAGGCGGCATAGCCGGGCAGCGGCCCGCCGTGCAGCGCGATGCCATTCCAGGTGATGCGCTGCATGTGCGGCATCCAGGCATCGTCATACATGGTCGAGCGGTGGTCCTTGTCCTTCTCGATGATGGCAAAGACGCCCGCCGGCGTCTCGCGTCCCGTGGTGCCGGTCGACACCGGCGCGCGCAGGATCCAGCCGTCGGAATCGTAGAAGGTGACCTGCTGGCTCTTGATCGACACGATCGCCATGATCGGCTCGCCGGCTACGCGCGGCGCCACCGCCTCGACCGGCTGACGGGCTTGCTTGGCAGCCGTCACCGGCGCCACCGCCGCAAACATGGCCAGCGTCGCAAGCGCAATGATCCCGGCAGGCCCCTGACGCCGCACCGCCCTGGTGGATTGCGCCGTCGTCGATCGGTTTTTCATGCCATCCTCGGTCGAACTGCCAGTCCGCTGGTGTCGGTCAAATGTCAAATTGCGATCTCTGGATTAAGAAATCGCATCCGCCTTACGTTCCGTCTGTGGCGAGATTCGGCACGTTCCCGCGACAAATCTCTCATATACGACGGTTCACATCGGCGGAAGGCGGCCTCCGGCCGAAGCTGGCCCGAAGCCGGCCCTCGATCGCTGCGGCAGAATGTCCGGCTAACATGGTTCAGCTGCACGGGACAATGCCGGGAGCGGTCAGGCTCGCCTTGGTCGCTAAACGCCCAGCGCCTTCCGGTTGAACGTTCGCAGGAGGCGCAGCGACAGCGTTCGCACGTTCGCGACGTTCATCAGCCACGCCGCGGCGGCGTAAGCGAAGCCACCGGCGAGGCTCACGACGATGAGCGACCCGAGACCAGTGCCGCCCGCTTGCGATCGCGCGATCAGGATCGCGGCCGCCATCGCCGCAGCGGAAGCTGCAACAGCGGCGAGGCGATTGAGGTCGAACGGGACCGGGTGGGCGCGATGCATCAAGAGGACAGCCACGAGGAAGCCGATCGCTTCGGTCGCGAAGGTCGCCAGCGCCGCACCGTAAAGGCCATAGCCGGCGACCAGCGCGAACATCAGGACCACACTGACGACCAGCGTGAGGAAGGACTGTGCCGCCAGCATGAAGGGGCGTTCGGCGAGTTGGAAGCTGATCTGGACATAGAACTGATTGGCGATCCCGAATAAGCGGGCGAGCACCAGGGTCGGCAGCAGCGCGGACACGCCCGCGCGGAAGTCGACGCCGACCAGCGTGCCGGCGACCTGGTCCGCCGCCAGCGCAAGCCAGACCGCGACGGGCGCAACGACGACGAGCAGCAGTTCGAGGCTTTCGGTCAGCCGCTCCCGCGTCGTGTCATTGTTTTTCTCCGACAACGACCGGAACACCAGCGGCACCGTCGCCGCGGCAACGCTGGAGGCGATCATGACCATGAACTGGCGCGGCAGGTCCGCAGCGACGCCAAAAATGCCGGCGGCATCCTTGCCGAGCAGATAGGCGACGATGAGCCGGTCGCAGGCCGAGTAGACCGCAACGGAAAGCCCGGCCAGCGTCAACGGAAGACCGTAGCGCGCCAGCTGCATGAACTGGCGGCGCTGGAAGCGTGCGATCTTGGTGCGGTCACCGACCAGATTCAGGATGATGCCGGCGAGCGAGCCGAGGCCGAATGCCGCGAGCAGCCCCAATCCACCCCAGCCGAGCCAGATCCCGGCGAGCCCAAAGCCGACGCTCGACACGCTGCGCACGATCGAGATCGCCGCGAAGCGGTAGGGCCGCAGCTTGGCGCGCTCGAACTCCTGGCCGACATCGACCGCATTGGCCATGATCGCGACGAACATGCTGGCGAGCAGCAGCTCGACGCTGACGTCGCTTCGGAACAGGAAGACCAGCGGAGTGGTCGCGCAGAGAACCGCCGCCGTGAGCGCAAAGGCGACCATCGCGGTGCCGCGAAAATCCACCTCCGCCGACATCGCCTGATAGCGGGATACCGACAGCTTGATCCAGGCGAAAAAGATCGCGCCCAGGATTCCCGCAAGGCTGATGCCGACCACATAGACGCCGTACTCCGCCGGCGTCAGCAGCCGTGTGTAGGCCGTAACCGCGAAGAACCCCACCGCCGCAGGCAGGATGTAGGCGACGAGATAAATGGAGAAATGGCGATTCAGCATGCGGACTTTGGACCGGTAGCGGCCGTGAGGATTAACGAAGCGTTAAAACGCTTGGACTTTGGTGGAGCAATCGGACGGCGCGCTGGCGCCGGCAGGATAGCCGCATAAGTCTGCAAATCGGACCGCGAATGGAGCAATCGCGCGGTTATCGCGCGTTAGCGTTAAATTTGCCCTGTCCTTGAAGGGGCCGGCGCGATCACAGAAAAGAAACAATGATATCGCAACGTCGCCCCGAATCCTCCGATGTGCTGATGTGACTGACATGGACGTTGCCGAACAAGCACGGGCGAAGCCGGCCTCTCGGCCGCATCGCGGCACCGACGCGCCGCTTGCGCCGGCAACCTCCGGCAATGCTGGCGGCGACAGGATGGTCCTCAACCTCTTCTTCGAAGAACGGGACGACCGCTGGTTTCCCGGTGACCGCCATCTCCGGCCGCTGCTGCGGCGCTTGCTGGTTGGCAAGTCCTATATCAGCGGCCAGCGGCGCGTGCTCCTCAATCTGTGCGCGGGCCTCGATCGGCTCGGCATCCGCTACCGCGTCAACGACTATCGCTACATCCAGAAGCACCCCGAGGAACTGGCCTGCATCATCGGCCGGCCGTTCGTGCTCGACTGGTTCAAGTGGAAAAACCCGCTACTGCTCGGCGTCGCCATGTACGACCACCCGATCGATGCGCCGGAGACTCTGAAGGATCTCGACGTGAAGCGCGTGCTGGTGCCATGCGCCTGGTACGCGGACATGTTCCGTCCGCACTGGCCCCATGTCGGCGCCTGGCCCGTCGGCATCGAGACCGATTTGTGGACACCAGCGCCAACCGAGCAGAAGAGCGTCGACGTGCTGCTCTACGACAAGATCCGCTGGGATTATGGGCGCTACGAGGCGGAGCTGATCGAGCCGATCCGCAGGCATCTCGAAGCAAGCGGCCGCACTGTCGAAGTGATCCGCTACGGCCATTACAAGGAACACGACTACAAGGCGGCGCTGGCGCGCTGCCGCAGCATGGTCTTCCTGTGCGAGCACGAGAGCCAGGGCATCGCCTGCCAGCAGGCGCTGTCGAGCGGCGTGCCCGTCTTTGCCTGGGATCGCGGCGGGCCGTGGCAGGATCCGAAGTATTTTCCGCACAAGGTGAGGTACGAGGGCGGCGTGTCCTCGGTCCCTTATTTCGACGCGCGCTGCGGCATGACCTTCACGGATGCGGATGGTTTCACATCCGGCTGGGCCGGCTTCTGGTCGCACGTCGCGGCGGGAGACTTCGCACCGCGCGACTATGTGTTGGACAATCTGACGCTCGAGAAAGGCGCGCTTCACTATTACGAGATCGCCGAAGCGGCGATGCAGCCTCACGCGTGACCAGGCTCGACCGACGCGAATTCTTGCTCGGCGGCGCCGCAACGCTCGCGGCGGCCGCATCGGCGTCCGCAGTGCCGGCGTCGAAACGTGCCCAGCGCCGTCGGGGCTTTGGCGCTGCGGCCACGCTCTGGGACCTGCAAGCTGATCCGCGGCTTGGCGACGCCATCAGCACCTATTGCACGCAGGTGGTGCCGGTGCTCGAGCTGAAATGGCCGATGCTGCGGCCGGATGCGCACACATTTGCTTTCGAGCGTGCCGACGCGATCCTGGATTTTGCGCAGGCGAACGATTTGACGATGCGCGGTCACGCGCTTGCCTGGTATCACGACATTCCCGACTGGACCAAGCAGATCAAGGACGGCAAGGGCGTCGAGCGCGCCTTCGTCGATCACATCGGCACCGTCGTGTCCTACTACAAGAACAAGCTGACGTCGTGGGACGTCGTCAACGAGCCGATCCCGGACAATCCGAAGAAGGTCACCGACCGGCGCGACACGTTCTGGACGCAGCATCTTGGTCACGGCTGGATTCCGCTGGCCTTCCGCACCGCCGCCGCGGCCGATCCCTTCGTCAAGCTCGCGATCAACGAATATGACATCGAATCGGCCAAGGACTCCTTCATCGCCAAGCGCGCGGCCTACCGCAACCTGATCATGGACCTGCTCGACCAGGGCGTTCCGCTTCACGCCGTCGGACTGCAATCGCATCTGCATGCCGAGCTCGAAATCGACACACACGGGCTCGCCGAGTTCGTCACCGAGCTGCGTTCCTGGGGGCTCGAGGTGCTCGTCACCGAGCTCGATGTCGACGATCAGAAGCTGGCGGGGAGCCCGGCGGAGCGCGACGCCATCGTCGCCAAGCGCGTCGACGATCTGCTGACGGCCATCTCAAGCAGCGGACCGGTGCGCTCGATCCTGACCTGGGGCATCTCGGATCGCTACAGCTGGATCAACGGCACCTTCGCCCGCAAGGACAAGCAGCCGAACCGTCCTCTGCCGCTCGACGGCGAGTTCAAGCCGAAGCCGTTCATGGACGTCATCAGCAAGTTCACGAAGGATGCTTGAGCGCGCTATCGTTTGAGCATGATCTTTGCGGAAAACCGCTGCACATTTTGCGCGAACGCCGCCCTTCGGGGTCGGATCATGTTCTAGCGCGTTTTCGGCACCTCGAATGCTGCAACCTCGCCCATAAGGTCGGGCGACAGGCTCGGCGCGCGCTGGTCGCGCGAATTCAACCGGAATACCTCGCGGATGTCGACGATCGAGGTCGACGAATAGGACTGGATGCAGAGCGCGACCTGTTCTGGCGAGGCCGCGCGCATCATCGCTTCGATGGCCGGACGGTCGAGACGCGTGTCGTCCCAGTGCGAGACCGCGATACTGTCTTCCGTGACCTGATGCGCAGCCAGGTGCGCGGGCGAGCTCGCGACGAAATGACCATAGAGCAGGTATTCGGAAAACTTCTTCTTGCGGCACAGCGCCAGGACCCAGTTCAGCCCTGTCGCAGCCTTGATGGCGCCGGTCATCGCCTGCGCGGTGTCCTTGTCCCAGACCAGCGCGTTGCCGACATAATCGTCTGCCGGAAACGAGCGCTTCTCGATACCCAGAAGCTGATCGACGGTACGGAGCCACAGGCCATGCAACGGGTGGTCGGCGCCGATCGCCTTTGGAGTAACGAAGAGCGGCGTCTTTTCGCCGCCGGCGTACTGGCCAACGTCGAACTCGCGGAAGAAGAGATTGTCCGAATCCAGGATGCAGACGCGCTGCTCCGGCGCGTTGAGAACGCCGGCGATCTTCAGGATCTGCTGGATGTGCCAGCCGTGCACCGGTGACGAGAGCAGCGAGAGCCAGACGCGCCGGCTGCTGATGAACTGGAGGGCCGGCGGGAGCGCGAGGAGCCATTTCGGCAAGTAACGCGAGGCCGGGACGATGACGCGCTTGTCGGAGGCAAACCGCTCGAACAGCGGCACGTCCTCATCGTTAACGAGAACATAATGCCGCGTGTATCCCGAGAGCCAGGTGTCGATGCTCTCGCTGAGCAGCGAAAAGCGCTCGATATCCTTGGCGTAGCTGGCGGTCAGCAGGGCAACGGAATGCATGGGCGCGCTCAAATGGGCCATCGGGCCGCAGTCATAGCCGCACTGGGAGACGCTGGAAACTCACAAACGGAATCAAGGTAAAATGAAACGAAGCATTCGCCATCCGCCTGGAACCCCGTTCAATGCCCCCGAAAGCGCAGCGGGTGCCAGTGCGGAAGCGCGCCCTGGCCCACCCCAACATTGCGATAGGCGCGAAGGTAACCCGCAGCGCGCTCGGCAAGCCGCTCCAATAGCGCGCACGCTCTGCGGCAAGATCGCTCAAGTCAGGGGGCGACCTGTTCACGAACGGGCGCGTCCGCACCGAGCTCGTTGATCAGCTGCATCGCCTGCTTCAGGTCCGGCGTGTAGATGCCCTCGCTGAACCTGCCGACGATGGGCACGAGCAGGAGACTTGCGTGCTCGCGCCTGCCGGCCTCGTGCCACAGCCGCGCCAGGCTGACGGCGGTGCGAAGCTCCCAGGACAATGCGCCCTGCTTACGCGCGGTTTCCAGCGACAGGCCGAACATATCCTCGGCCTCCCGCACCGATGCCGGGTCGCCGTCCGACAGCGTGATCTCGCCTTGCAGGCGATAGACTTCGGCGAGATAGGAGTGATCGCCGGTCCGTCTTGCGGTCGCGAGCGCGCCGTCCAGTGCCCGCAAGGCGGCGTCGCGCATCCCGACCTTGGCATAGGACTCCGCGAGCAGGCAGCGAAACCAACAGCCGGCGAGCCAGGAATCCATCGCCTCATACTCGTCGAGGCCGACGCGCATCTGGCTCAGGCCTTCGTCGGCTTCGCCGAGCTGAGCCAGCGCCCAGCCGCGCAGGATCGCCGCCTGCTGCTTCCAGTGCAGGAAATTGTGCTCGGTGGCGATGATCATCGCGCGATTGGCGTGGTCACGCGTGCCCTCGACATCGCGCAAATGCTGGCGGAGATAGGCGCCGAACACGAGAGCGAAGGCGAGCGTGAAGGGATGGCGGATCTTCTCGGCGTTCGCGATCGCCTGCTCGCTGTGCTGGCGCGCCGCGTCCGGACGGCCGAGGAACCACAGGAGATACCCGAGATAGGACAGCGAGACGACGCCGGGATCGATGCCGTGGCGCTCCATCAGACCGGAATGCAGATCGGGGCTGTAGAGGCTGATGCAGCGATGCAGATGATGCTGCGCGGCGGCAAAGCGGCCGCGATAGAGCATGGTCATCGCGATCGAGCGGTGCGCCTCGATCAGATAACCGGTCTGCTGCGCCGGCTGCGCCCGCTGGTGCAGCCGCTCGCGCTTGGCGAATCTCAACAGCTCGACGCTGAGATCGTGCGCGCGCGTGAGATCGGCGCGGATGAAATGGCACACCCAGAGCCCGCGCGTAGCGGCGAAGGCCTTTTCGTCGTCGCCGAGCTGCTGGCCGAGCTCGAGCGCGCGGATGTAGTTCTGCTCGACCTCCTGCACGGCATAGCCTTTGGCGGCGATCAGGGCGGTGCCGAGTGCGATCCGCAGCTCGAGCTCCATCTCGTCGGCGCCCTGCACGCGCGCATTGGCCTGCACGACGCTCAAGCCGCGGCGCAGATGACCGATCGCTTCCAGATTGGCGCCGCTCTTGGCCGCCTGCTTGCCGGCCTTGAGCCAAAAGCTGGCGGCACCTTCGCTCTGGCCGGATTCGGTCAGGTGATAAGCGAGCAGCTCCGGTTCGCGCTCGGTCTTCTCCGGATACATCTCGGCGAGCACCTGGGCGATCCGGGAGTGCAGCTTGCGGCGCTCGCTGTGCAAGAGGCTCGCATGCGCGGCGTTCTGGATCATCACGTGCTTGAAGGAGTAGAGCGCGTCCGGCGGATGGCCGCGGCGCATGATCAGGCCCGCCTGCTCCAGGTGATTGAGCGCGGCTTCGATCTGCTCGGCTGGCGTGTTGGCGACTGCGTGCAGCGTCTCATAGGAAAACTCGCGCCCGATCGTGGCGCCGATCTGGGCGACCCGCTTGAACGGTCCCATGCGGTCCAGTCGCGCCATCAGCGAGTCCGTCAGGGTCGCCGGGATCGCGAGCTGCCGCCACGGGCCCGACAGCACGTAGCGCCCGTGCCGCTCGGTCAGGAGGTTGGATTCCAGAACCGTCTTGGTCAGCTCTTCCAGGAACAGCGGCACGCCGTCGGTCTTGACGATGATCTCCTCGACGACCTCCTTGGGCAGCTCCCTGCCGGCAACGCGCTCGACCAGCGTCGTGCGCAGCGGCCGGCTCAGGCGGTTCAGCACCAGGGTCGTGATGTGCGAATGCGCGTTCCAACTCGGCTGGAATTCGGATCGCGCGGTGATGATGACCAGGATCGGCCGGTTCTGCACCCGGTCGACCAGCAGGTCGATCACCTCGCGTGAGGTCGGGTCGATCCAATGCAAATCCTCGAACGCGATCACCAACGGCATCTCGCGCGCAAGGCCCAGGAAGTGATTGACCAGCGCCGTGACGGTGGCATCCTTCTGCTGCTGCGGCGAAAGGTCGAGCCGCGGATAGCGGTCGCCGGTGGGTATCGACAGCAGCGCGGCAAACAGCGGCGCGACCTGCTCGATGTCGCCATGCGCCGTGGCGATCGCGGTCTCCAGGCTCGCCAGCGACAGCGCGGACGCATCCTCCCGATCGAGGCCGAGGGAGAATTTGAGCTGCTCGACGAACGGATGGAACGCCGTGGAGGTGTAGTAAGGCGAGCACTGGAGCGAGACCTGTCCATGGCGATCGCCGGATATCCGCTCGAAGATTTCCTGGATGATGCGCGACTTGCCGATACCGGGCTCGCCGAACTTGACGACGACCTGGCCGTCGCCGTCATTGGCCTGCTGCCAGCGTCCCATGAGCAGCGCGATCTCCTCCTCGCGGTTGACGAGCGGCGTCAGCCGCGTGCCCATGGCGGCGGCGAAGCGGGTCTCCATCCGCGAGGCGCGCACCACGTGCCAGGCCTGCGCTTTCTCGGAGATGCCCTTCAAGTCATGGACGCCGAGATTGCGGTAGTCGAACTTCCCCTTCAGCAGCGCTTGGGTCGATGCGGAGATCACGACTCCGTTGGGCGGCGCCAGGCCTTGCAGCCGCGCGGCGAGATTGACGGTTTCTCCGACCGCAGAATCGCGCTCTTCGGTGCCCTGCCCGACGAGATCGCCGACCACGACGAGGCCGGTCGCGATCCCGATGCGGACGGCGGGCGAGTGGCTGAGCGCACCGCGCGGCTCGATCGCGTGCGCGCTCGACAGCACCCGCACGATCTCGAGCCCGGCGCGCACCGCGCGCTCGGCATCGTCCTCATGAGCGGTCGGATAGCCGAAATAGATCAGGATACCGTCGCCGACGAAACGGGCGGCAAAGCCCTCGTAATGCTTGACCACGCGGACGCAGGTTTCGCGGAAGCTCGCAATCATGTCGCGCACGTCTTCCGGATCGAACTGAACCGATAGCGAGGTGGAATCCACCATGTCGCAGAACATGGTGGTGAGCTGACGCCGTTCCGCGCCGACCTCCGAGCGCGTTTGCGGCGGCGCCACTGCCGCCGACGGCTCCGCCGTTTCGGCCTGGAACAGCGCCGACATGGCTCGCTGAAGCCGCTTGCGATCACCGAGCGGCAATCCGAGCTCGACCAGATCGGATTCGGTCAGGTCCGCCACGACGTCGAGATCGAGACGGTGCTGCGCAAAGAGATCGGTGTAGTGGCCGAGACCGATGCCCTCGAGCCAGCGCTTCAGCCCGCCCTCCGTTCCCGTGCCCGGCTCGTTCTCCAGCATGGTGATTTCTGCCCGACCTATCGTTACGTCGAAGGGGCTTTGGGGTCCCCTCAATCACAGATTTGGGGCCCGACTTCACCTCAGACTGGACGCGTTCCCTAATCCTTGGGAAGAATAGCTCAATCAGATCAGAAGGGAATGGCGTTGTCGGATGTTATCCCGATCTGACCGCGGACGAACTGCAGCGCTATTGAAGCTGCGGCGCTCTCTCGTCGGCAGCTATGAGGAGCTCGGCGCAAGATCGAAGGATTGTACGGCGACGGGATTGACCACGATCATGCTCGACATGGTCGCGGACGAAGCCGAGATGCAGCACGTCTGCTAGGTGCTCGCGGCGAGCGAGATGCTTTCAAGCTCACCGCGCCTCTTCGAATCCTGCCAGCACTGAGGTGAGGTTCGCGCCCAAAATATCCGAGAGATAGCCACCCTCCTGCACGAACACGGTCGGCAGGCCCATCTTCGCGATGGCCTGGCCGATGCGGCGGAAGCCTGGTGTGGTGACGGCCAATCCCTTCAGCGGGTCGTGTTCGGAGGCATCGAGACCAAGCGCGACGACGAGCGCGCTCGGCGCAAACGATTCGATCGCCTTGCGCGCAACGTCCAGCGCCTGCATGTAGCCGTCATCGCCGGTGCCGATGGCGAGGGGAATGTTGAGGTTGGTGCCGAGACCCGGACCCTCGCCGTGCTCATGGGCATAGCCCCACACGAACGGATAATACGCAACCGGATCGGCATGGATCGAGATCGTGTAGACGTCAGGCCGCGCGTAGAAGATGCCCTGCGTGCCGTTGCCATGATGGACGTCGACGTCGAGGATGACGACACGCTCGTGCTTCTGCCGCAGATGCGCCGCCGCGATCGCACTGTTGTTGAGGAAGCAGAAACCGCCCGCCATGTCGCGATAGGCGTGATGGCCCGGTGGGCGGCAGAGCGCATAGGTCGCATCCTCGCCGTCCATCACCATCTGCGCCGCGGTGACCGCGACGTCGGTCGCGGCACAGGCGGCCGCCCACGTGCCCGGCCCGATTGGCGCCGCCGTGTCGGCGGTGTGCCAGCCGAGCTTGCCGACGATATGGGTGGGATAAGTCGCCGCGTGGCGCACCGGATGGATATTGCCGATCATCTCCGGGCCGGAATCGCCGAGCGCCGTCCAGGCCTCCCAGGCTTCGCTCAGGAACGACAGATATTCCGGACTGTGGATGCGCGCGCGGGGCCCTTGCCCGAATTTCGTCGGCTCGACCAGCTGATGCTTGCCGTCCCTCAATCCCTTGAGCAGGCGATCGACGCGCTCGGGCTGCTCGGTGGTGCGCTTGACGAGCCCGCGAACCAGGAAGAATTGCGGATCATGGCTGCGGTGCAGCTCAGTATGGACGGCTTTCACTCGAACACTCCGTGGGGCGCATGCTCTTTGATGTGCCGCAGAGTCTTGGTCCCCGCGGCGGCCAGATGCAAGCCTCCAGGCCGGGACGACGCTATGCTTCTTGTAATCGGCAATGAACATGGTGCCGTTCCGAAGCGGATGGCATTACCGACGCTGCCTTCGGAAGGACCCATGTCGCCCCTCGACTTTCGTCGGAGGTTGTTCCATGCCGCCCAAGCGCGGTCCAGCTGATCATCACCCGCCTGTGATTAAACCTGTAACGACCTTGCAGGCGACCAATCTCCGTAAATTCCCTTACCGGGTTCGACCCGAATGTTTCGCGAATGCCTCGGGTGGTATCAATTTGCCATCCCAATCGCTCCCTACAGGAGGCGTAGATGGTCCAGGTCTACTTTCACTGCTCCAATACCGAGGGCACCCTGATCGATCGCTACGGCGCCGCCGTCTCCAATCTCACCGAGGCCCGCGACCGCGCCGCCCAGATCATGCGATCGATGATTCTGACGCCGAGCAACGAGGACTGGCGCGACTGGGTGATCCACGTCAGCGATGACGACGGCGAGGAGATTTTCGATCTTCCCTTCACCGCCATGCTCGGCAAGCCGCATTGAGGTGATGCCGATGTTGCTCCCTTCACTGAGCCTCCTTCGCCAGCCCCTGAACTTCGTCGCCATGAAATGGCAGACCCTGATCCGGGTCGCCGGCGACCCGTACCGCCCCGAGCTTCACTACATGCGCGGGCCGGGCCCGAAATGGCGTGCCAAGTATCAGGCCAGCCGGTTGAACCGCTCGCTCTGAGCGGTCGCCGCGTCGTCCTTATTCGCTGTGTCTTTCATGGCCGGGCTCGTCCCGGCCATCGACGTTCTTGGGCCGCTTGCGGGAGACCTGGATGCCCGGGCCAAGCCCGGGCATGAGGGCTTGGTAGGCGGTCGCCACCCCGCACCATCCCGCGTCTGCCTCACACCAGCCATGTCGCTCCTCGCTTTGGATGTTCTCGTTGGCGGCAGTGTGCCATTGTCCGCGCGCCTAGCCAGCCAAGACAACCGAAGACAAAGACGACATCATGCCTCACCAGTTCAGCCGCGCCCAGCACATCCGCAAACCCGCAGTCAGAGCCAAGGGCGGCATCGTCGCCGCGCAATCGCGGCGGGCGGCCGAGGTCGGCGCAGAGGTGCTAGCGGCAGGCGGCGACTGTGTCGACGCCGTCGTCGCTACCACCTTCGCGCTGAACGTGCTGGAGCCCTGGATGAGCGGCATGGGCGGCGGCGGCGCGATGGTGCTCTACCGCGCCAAGGACAATCGCTACGAAGTGATCGACTACGGCATGTGCGCACCGCAGAGCCTGCGCGTCGCCGACTATCCGATTACGGGCGAAGGCGCGGCCTCCGACCTGTTCCCCTGGCCGCGGGTAGAGGACGATCGCAACATTCACGGGCCTGGCTCGATCGCGGTGCCCGGCGTCGTCGCCGGCATGGAGGAAGCGCATCGCCGCCACGCCAGGATGCCGTGGAAGGATCTGGTCGCGCCCGCTGCGACGATCGCCGGCGAAGGTCTGCTGGTCGACTGGTGGACGACGCTCATGATCGCGAGCTCCGCCGCTGAGCTCCGGCGCTATCCCGCCAGCGCGGACATCTTCCTGAGGGACGGCCTGCCGCCGAATGCGCCCTGGGGCATCAAGGCCGAGACGCGGCTGCCGCAGGACAAGCTGAAGGCGACGCTGGCCCATCTCGCAGCCGCTGGCCCCCGCGATTTTTACGAGGGTGACCTCGCAAGAAGCATTGCATCCGACATCAAGGCCGACGGCGGCTCGCTATCGACGGAGGATCTCGCCGCGTTCCGCAGCCACCTGCGCGAGCCGCTGGCGATCCCCTATCGCGGCGGCAAGGTGTTTGCGACGCCGGAGCTCACTGCCGGACCGACGATGGCGCATGCGCTACGCCTGTTGCAGCAGAATCTGAAGCCGGGCGGCACACCGGACGCGGCCGCCTACGCCGAATATGCGCTGGCGCTGCAATCGGCCTATCGCCAGCGGCTGGGCGACATGGGCGATGCCGATGGCAAGCGCTCGCTCGGCGCGGAATACCTGGCGCCGGCCTGCACCACCCACTTCTCCGTGGTCGACCGCCACGGCAACATGGCCGCGGTGACGCAGACGCTGCTGTCCACCTTCGGCTCGAAATATGTCACGCCGCACACCGGCATCCCCATGAACAACGGCATCATGTGGTTCGATCCGACACCTGGCACCACCAACTCGCTCGCACCTGGCAAGCGTTGTCTCACCAACTACACGCCCGTCATCGCCGAGACCCCGGATGGCAAGCGCCTCGCGGTCGGCGCCTCCGGCGGCCGCCGCATCCTGCCGGCGGTGATGCAACTCGTCTCCTTTGCGATGGATTTTGGTATGGACCTCGATGCCGCCATCCACCAGCCGCGCATCGACGCCAGCGAAGGCCCGGTCGTTATCGGTGATGCCCGCCTGCCGGCGGACGCGCGCAAGACGCTGGCGGCGCGATTCGACTATCAGGAGACCCAGGTGCAGGCGCTACCGATGAAGTTCGCCTGCCCGAGCGTGGTGATGCGCGAGGGCGAGACCAATTCGGGCGCGGTCGAGATTTTCCAACCGTGGGCCGAAGCGGTGGTGGAAGGCTGAGCGCACGGATGCAATGTGCTAACGCGGATCGAACTGGTGCGCGATTGCGCATCTGCGCGAGCGTCACGACTTCTCCACATTGGCAGGGAACTTACCTGCCCACCGTTCGTTCATTGAACGGACAAATGCGCTCGCCCCAGTGGAGGACATGATGAAGAAACTTGCGCTCGCCGCGTCGCTGATCGTTGCAGCCGGCCTCACATTTGCCGGCCCTGCCCTGGCCAAGGGCGGTCATGGACATGGTCATGGACACGGGCACGGTCATGGCCATGGTCACGCGATGGGCCATCATCACCATGGCACGCCGCCGGGATGGTACCACGGGCGCAAGGTCGGCTGGCGCGGCATGGGCTGCCCGCCCGGCCTGTGGAAACAGGGCCGCTGCTGAACATCGGATCGAGCAAGGCGCTGCCTCGGCGGCGCCTTCTCCAAATCCCTAACCGATCTATATGCCTAACCGATCTCTCATGCGGCCCGCGATGACGGCGCTCGTCACGCCGAGCGGCCAGAACGCGTGCATCGGGATCGGCTTGATGCCCGTGATGGGCATGTCGATCTCCACCTTTGGCCCGCCGATCAGCCTGCGCGCGAGCTGTGCGCCCATCGCGGTGGAGAGCGCAACGCCGCGGCCGTTGCAGCCGAGCGAGATCAGGATGTTCTCCGCGGGCTCATGCACATGCGGATAATGATCGCCGGTGATCGCGAGCCGGCTGTTCCAGCCATGCGTCCAGGCGACGCCCTTGAGCTGCGGCCATAGCCGCTCGGCGTAGCGCATGAGGTAGGCGACGTCGTTCGGCGACTTTATCCAACGCATCGGGCCGCGGCCGCCCATCAACAGGCGGTTCTGCTGATCGATGCGGTAATAGACCGTGATATAGCCGCTCTCGTAGAGCACGGGACGTGTCGGCATGATCGAGCGCGCGACAGCGTCCGAGAGCGGCGCAGTAGCGGCGATCGAGGAAAACACCGGCACGATGGTGCGTCGAAGTGCCGGCCAGAGATCGTCGGTGAAGCCGTTGGTGGCGAGCAGGACTTTTTCGGCATGCACGATCGCGCGCGGCGTCGCGATGCGCCAGCGCGTGCCGTCGCGGCGCAGCGACAGCGCCGGCGTCTCACCAAAAACCCTCGCGCCGGCCGAGATCGCCGCGCGCGCGAGGCCGCGAGCATAGCTGAGAGGATGCAGATCGCCGCCACGCGTGTCCAGCATCGCCCCGATATAGCGATCGGTGCCGGTCATCACGCGCAACTGCTCGCGATTCAGGAATGACACCGGCATGCCGCGGCGGATGCATTGCTGCGCGGTGTTCTCGATCGCGGCGGCGCTGGCCTCGTTATAGGCGGCGCGCAGCGTGCCGTTCTGCCGCGCCTCGCAGGGAATCTGGTAACGGCGGATCAATTCGTGGGTGAAGTTCGTGGTGCCGTAGGAGAAGTCGATCATGCGGCGGCCGAGATCTGCGCCGAAATCGGCCTCGATCTGATCGGGATCGTGCTTCAATCCGGGATTGGTGTGGCCGCCATTGTTGCCGGACGCGCCCCAGCCGGGCTCCTGCGCCTCCAGCACCAATGCCTCGACACCCTGCTCGGCCAGATGCAACGCCGTGGACAGGCCGGTATAGCCGCCGCCGACGATCGCGACGGAGGCGGTGTTGTCGACATCGAGCGGCGGCGTGGCGACGGGCGCGATGGCGGTGTCGGCATAGACAGAGGGCGGCAGAGGCAGGCGCGCGTTCATGGCGAACACCGATCAGAGCGGATGCAGCACACGGCGCAAAAAATCCTGCGTGCGCGGATGCTGGGGTTGGTTGAGCAGCGCCTTGGCCGGCCCCTGCTCGACGATGACGCCGCCGTCGATGAACAGCACGCGGTCGGCGACGTCGCGGGCAAAGCCCATCTCGTGGGTGACGACGACCATGGTCATGCCGTCGTCGGCGAGCTTGCGCATCACGCCGAGGACGTCGCCGACCAGTTCAGGGTCGAGGGCCGAGGTCGGCTCGTCGAACAGGATCGCCTTGGGCTGCATCGCCAGCGCCCGCGCGATCGCGACGCGCTGCTGCTGGCCGCCCGAGAGTTGCGGCGGATGCGCATCGGCCTTCTCGGCGAGCCCGACCTGGGCGAGCAGCGCGCGGCCGCGTTCCAACGCTTGCGCACGCGGCTCCTTCTTCACATACAGCGGCCCCTCGATCACGTTCTCCAGCGCCGTGCGGTGTGGAAACAGGTTGAAGCGCTGAAACACCATCGAGACCCGGGTACGGATGTTCACGATCGACGGCGCGTCGCGGTCGACCTTCAATCCCTCGACGCTGATCTCGCCGCGGTCGTAGCTTTCGAGGCCGTTGATACAGCGCAAAATGGTCGACTTGCCGGAGCCTGATGGCCCGATGATGCAGACCACCTCGCCCTTCTGAACGGAGGCCGTGATGCCCTTGAGCACCTCGACTTTGCCAAAGCTCTTGTGGACGTCATTCAGTTCGATCATCGCTTGCCGGCCCGCTTCTCGAAGTGACGGACCAGCAGGATCAAGGGAATGCTCATGGTGAGATACATCAGCGCAACAAGGGTGAACACGCTGGTGTTCTTGAACGTCGACGAGGCGATCAGCTTGCCTTGCAGGGCAAGCTCGGCGACGGTGATGGTGGAGGCCTGCGAGGAATCCTTCAGCATCATGATCATGACGTTGCCGTAGGGAGGCAGCACGATGCGGACCGCCTGCGGCAGCACAACGCGGCGCATCGTCAGCCACCAGCCCATGCCGATCGACTGCGCCGCTTCGATCTGCCCCTTGTCAATCGCCTCGATGCCGGCGCGGAAATTCTCGGCCTGATAGGCCGAATAGGCGATGCCGAGCCCGAGGATTGCGGCCTGCAAGGCCGACAACGTGACGCCGAGATCCGGCATCACGAAGTAAAGATAGAACAACAGCACGATGATCGGGATGCCGCGGATCACATTGATCAGGCTGGCGCTGAGCATCGACAGCACCTTGATACCCGAGACCCGCATCATCGCCCAGACGAGGCCGAGCACCGTCGAGAGCAGCAGGGAGCCGACCGTGACGATGATCGTCAGCGCGACGCCGTTCAACAGGATCGGGAAGAACTCGACGGCGTCGCGCCAGAAGCCTTTCATCGGCCAGCCTTCATCGATCAACCTTGCGCCTTCAGACCCCATTTATCCAGGATCTTGGCAATGGTTCCGTTGGCCTTGAGCTTCGCGAGCGAGGCGTTGATCTTGCCGAGCAGCGCGGTCTCGCCCTTGCGCACGCCAATGCCGACCGAGCCGACCGTGACGGGCTTGTAGCCGTCGACCAGGCGCACCTCGGGGAAGCCGCCCTGTTTCAGATTGTAGGCGAGGATCGGATAGTCGGCATAGCCGGCCTTGAGGCGGCCCGTGTTCACGTCGCGCAGGATGTCGGGAATGGTGTCGTAGGCTTTGACCTCGGCGAACAGGCCGGACTTCTTCAGCGCGTCAACGAAGGCGGTGCCGACCTGGGCGCCCACGGTCTCACCCTTCAGATCTTCCTGAGACGCATAGGCCTTGGTGTCGCTCTTCGGCACGACGAGGCCCTCGCCGTAAGTGTAGATCGGGTCGGAGAAGTCGACGACCTCCTTGCGCGGGGGCGTGATGAACATCGCAGCGGCGATAATGTCGATCTTGCTCGAGGTCAGCGACGGAATCAGCGCCGAGAACTGCATCGGCTCGATCTGCACGTTGAAACCGGCATCCTTGCCGATCTCGGTGACGAGATCGACCATGATGCCTTGAATGGTATTGGTCTTGGTGTCGAGGAAGGTGAAGGGAATGCCTGTCGGCGTCGAGCCGACTTTCAGCACCTGCTGGGCCGAGGCCGGAGCTGCGGCTGCAATTGCCAATGCCGCGATCGCGGCCAGACCAAAACGCTTCATCGCATCCCCCTTTGGGCCTAGCCGATGGCGGCGCTCGCGAATGTCGCCATCACACGTTGCAGGAGACGTTGCGGGCTACGCCGTTTCGGCCTATTTTCACCGATATGAAAATTTGGTCACACTTTCGCGGCTCGCGCAAGCGGTTTTCATGCACATGAAGGAAGCGGTCTGACGTGAGCGGTGGCAAAAGAATGCGCAAACCGGCCGCGAGGGCGGCGAAGAAGCTAACGGCCAAAGCCAGCACCAAGGCTGCCATGAAACCGGCCGAGCCCGCGATGGACGTCGCGGTTGGCCGCCGCATCAGGGATCTCCGGCACGTCAGGCAGTTTTCGTTGGAAACGGTCGCGGCGCGCACCTCACTTTCGATCGGCTTCCTCAGCCAGATCGAGCGCGGCATGTCGTCACCCTCGCTGCGCGTGCTGGCGACGCTCGCAGACGTGTTCGGCGTCGGCATCGCCGCACTGTTCGGCGCGAGCCCGAGCGCCGACGGCGGATCGGACCAGGTGGTGACGCGCGGGCTTCAGCGGCCCGAGCTGAAGCTCTGGCGCAGCGGCGTCTCAAAGCAATTGCTGAGTCCGGCGAGTGCCGACAACAAGCTCAATCTGTTCCTGGTGCATCTGGAGCCCGGCGGCTCGACGGGCGACGAACTCTACACCCATGATGGCGAGGAGGCCGGGCTCGTGCTCGAAGGTGAGATGATGCTGACGGTAGACAGCGAGACGTGGTCGCTGAAGACCGGCGACAGCTTTCGCTTCGCGAGCCGCCGGCCGCACCGGTTTTCCAATCCTGCGCAGGATGCCAAGGCCGTGGTGCTGTGGGTGAATTGCGTGACGGGGGCGGGGTAAGCCCCGTGTTTCGCCTCTCTCGCCGCACTCGGCGTTGAGAGAAATGAGCCGCGCCGCCTCCACATCGTCATTGCGAGGAGCCCTTGCGACGAAGTAATCCAGAGTGTCGCCACGGAAAGATACTGGATTGCTTCGCTGCGCTCGCAATGACGAGCGGATGGAGCTTCACCCAAACCGATGCGCGTACCGGTCCACCGTCAGCGCGCTGACGTCGATGTCCGGCTTCCGGCCCGACAGCATGTCGGCGAGCACGCGCCCCGAGCCGCAGGCCATGGTCCAGCCGAGCGTGCCGTGGCCGGTGTTGAGGTGGAGGTTGGCGTATTGCGTTGGGCCGATCACGGGCGGGCCGTCCGGCGTCATCGGGCGCAGGCCGCTCCAGAAGGTCGCCTTGGCGAGATCGCCGCCGCGTGGAAACAGGTCGGTCAGCGAATGATCGAGCGTGGCGCGGCGTGCATCGTAGAGCTTGCTCGAATAGCCGGAGATTTCGGCGGTGCCGCCGACGCGGATGCGATTGCCGAGGCGGGTGATCGCGACCTTGTAGCTCTCGTCCATCACGGTGGATTCCGGCGCGCCGGAGGCGTCCTTGATCGGCACCGTGATCGAATAGCCCTTCACCGGATAGACCGGGAGCGAAATGCCGAGCGGAGCCAGGAGCCGCGACGACCAGCTTCCGAGCGCGAGGACGTAAGCGTCTGCCTGCAACAGGCCGGCACTGGTCGCGACACTGCTGACCCGCGCGCCGTCGGTGACGATGCGATCGATGCTCGTGTTGAACATGAAGCGAACGCCGAGCGCCTCGGCATGCTTGGCCAGCGCCTGCGTGAACATGTGGCAGTCGCCGGTCTCATCCTGGGGCAAGCGAAGCCCGCCGACGAACTTCTCCTTCACGCCGCCGAGCGCCGGCTCGACCGCGATGCAGCCCTCGCGGCTCAGCAACTCGAAAGGCACGCCGTACTGCTTGAGCACGGCGATGTCCTCAGCCGTGCCATCGAGCTGCGCCTGATAGCGGAACAGCTGCAGCGTTCCCTGCGAGCGTTCGTCATACTGAATACCGATGTCGCGGCGCAGATCGCGCAAGGAATCGCGGCTGTATTCCGCGATCGGGATCATCCGGCTCTTGTTGACCGCATAGCGCGCGCTGGTGCAGTTGCGCAGCAGCTTGAGCAGCCAGACCCACATGACAGGATCAAGCTTCGGCCGGATCACCAGCGGGCCGTGCTTCATCAACAACCACTTGACGGCCTTCACCGGCACGCCTGGGCCGGCCCAGGGCGAGGAATAGCCGGGCGACACCTCGCCGGCATTGGCGAAAGAGGTCTCCAGCGCCGGCTCCGGCTGGCGGTCGACGACCGTCACCTCATGACCAGCACGCGCAAGATAATAGGCAGAGGTGACACCGATGACACCGCTGCCGAGGATCAAGACTTTCACGCTTCGTCAAACTCCCGCGGCATCACGCGCGCCGCTGCAAGAAGAAACTCCGTGAACCGCGGGAGCAATTATCAGGCCACCTTCTTGATGGCATCGCCGAGGATCGAGACCATCTGGTCGATGTGGCTCTTCTCGACGATGAGCGGCGGCGACATCGCGAAGCTGTCGCCGCTCATGCGCAGGTAAAGCCCGGTGTTGAAGCAGTCGACCATCACGTCATAGCCGCGCGCGCCGATGACGCCGTCGCGCGGCGCGAGCTCGACCGCGCCCATCAGGCCGCAATTGCGGATGTCGACGACGTTCGGCAGCCCCTTCAGCGAATGCAGCGCATCGCGCCAATATTCGGCGATCGACGCGCCGCGCGTGAGCAGGCCTTCATCCTTGTAGATGTCGAGCGTCGCGATGCCGGCGGCGCAGGCGGTCGGATGCGCGGAATAAGTGTAGCCGTGGAACAGCTCCATCTGGTTCTCGGGGCCGACCATCAGGCCGTCATGTACCTTGCGGCTCGCGAACACCGCGCCGCAGGGAATGGTGCCGTTGGTGATGCCCTTGGCCGTCGTCATCAGGTCCGGCGTGACGCCGAAGAAGTTGGCGGCAAACGGCGTGCCCAGCCGGCCGAAGCCGGTGATGACCTCGTCGAAGATCAGGAGAATGCCGTGCTTGTCGCAAATCTCGCGCAGGCGCTGGAGATAGCCCTTCGGCGGCGGCAGCACCGCAGTCGAACCCGGCACCGGCTCGACGATGACGGCGGCGATCGTCTCGCCACCGTGCAGGCCGACAAGGCGCTCGAGATCGTCGGCAAGCTCGGCGCCGTGCTCAGGCTGATCCTTGGCGAAGGCGTTGCGGGTGAGATCGTGGGTGTGACGGATATGGTCGACGCCCGGCAGCAGGGTGGCGAAGGCGCGGCGATTGGCGACCATGCCGCCAACCGAGGTGCCGCCGAAGCCGACGCCGTGATAGCCGCGCTCGCGGCCGATCAGGCGGGTGCGGCTCGCCTGACCGTTGGCGCGGTGATAGGCCAGCGCGATCTTCAGCGCGGTGTCGACCGACTCGGAGCCGGAGTTGGTGAAGAAGACCCGATCGAGGCCCTTCGGCGCGATCTCGGCGAGACGCTCGGCGAAATCGAACGCCAGCGGATGGCCCATCTGGAACGACGGCGCGAAGTCCAGCGTCATGAGCTGGCGCTCGACCGCAGCCGCAATCTGCTTGCGGCCATGGCCAGCATTGACGCACCACAGGCCGGCGGAGCCATCGATCACCTTGCGGCCATCGACGGTGGTGTAGTGCATGCCCTCGGCCGAGGAGAACAGGCGGGGCGCCTTCTTGAACTGACGGTTGGCCGTGAACGGCATCCAGAACGAGTCGGTCTTGATAGTGTTCGGAATCTGATGAAGGGTCACGGCCGCGCTCCTTTGCTGACCTGCCAGCAGAGCCACGGCTTGCAAAGCGCAACAAGTCCTTTTCTGATCAGCTGCAAGCCATTGATTTAATTGGAGCTGCCGGTCCATATTTGCGCGATCCGCAACACTTGCAACACGGACCAAGGCAAGGACCAAGGCATGAGCGTCGACATCGGTGGACGGCTGCGATTCATCCGGGCGCGCAACAAGCTGTCGCAGCGTGAGCTGGCAAAACGTGCCGGCGTCACCAATTCGACGATCTCGCTGATCGAATCCAACCAGATGAACCCCTCGGTCGGCGCGCTCAAGCGCATCCTTGACGGCATCCCGATGGGGCTCGCCGAGTTCTTCGCGCTGGAGCCGGAGTCGAGGCGCAAGATCTTCTACCGCGCGGAGGAACTGACCGAGGTCGGCAAGAAGCCGATCTCCTACCGGCAAGTCGGCGACAATCTGTTCGGCCGCAGCCTCCAGATCCTGAAGGAGCGCTACGAGCCCGGCAGCGACACCGGGCGCGTCCACCTCGTCCATGACGGCGAGGAAGGCGGCATCGTGATCTCCGGAAAGCTCGAAGTCACCGTGGAGGACGAGCGGCGCATCCTCAACCCGGGCGATGCCTATTATTTCGAGAGCCGCCGCCCGCATCGCTTCCGCTGCGTCGGCGGCAAGCCGTGCGAAGTGATCTCGGCCTGCACGCCACCGACGTTCTGATACGGGCGGTTCGCCCCCTCTCCCGTTTGCGGGAGAGGGTTGGTGAGAGGGTGTCTCCGCCGAAAGATTCTCTCTGCGGAGAAAGCCCTCACCCGGCGCTTCGCGCCGACCTCTCCCGCAAGCGGGAGAGGTCAAGAAGAAGCCTCAACGCTGCGTCAGCAACTCCTCGATCCGGATCGGGAAGCGGCGGACACGCACGCCGGTCGCATGCCAGACCGCGTTGGCGACCGCGCCGGCGCTGCCGGTGATGCCGATCTCGCCGACACCCTTGATGCCCAGCGCATTGACGTGGGGGTCATGCTCCTCGACCGTGATCACGTCGAGCGGCGGCACGTCGGCATTCACGGGGATGTGGTACTCGCCGAGATTGGCGTTCATGATGCGGCCGGTACGGCGGTCGGTGATGGCCTCCTCGTGCAGCGCGAAGGACAGACCCCAGATCATGCCGCCGAACAGCTGGCTCTGCACCATCCGCGGATTGACGATGCGTCCCGCCGCGAAGGCGCCAACCATGCGGGTGACCCGGACCTGACCCAGCTCGGGATCGACCTTCACCTCAGCGAACACCGCGCCGTGGGCATGCATGGCGAATTCCTCCAGCGCCGCAGGGTTCGGCGCGCCGGTGCCGCGCGCCTCGACCTCGGAGATGCCAGCGCGGGCCAGGATCTCGGCATAGCTCTCGCCACGGCTTTCGTCGTCGCGTCGAAACAGCTTTCCGTCGCGCGCAACTACGCCGGCATTGCCGGCGCCGAACAGCGGCGAGCGCTCGTCATTGGTGGCGAGATCGGCGAGCTTTGCAATCACGGCCGCCCCGGCGCTATGGATCGCCGCACCCGCGGTCGCCGTGTGCGCCGAGCCACCAGCGATGCCCGCGTCGGGCAGGTCCGAGCTACCGGCCTTGAATTCCACGCGGTCGATGTCGAGCCCGAGTTCGTCGGCCGCGATCTGGGCCAGCGCGGTCCAGGCGCCCTGCCCCATGTCATGCGCGCCGATCTCCATGGCGCCGGAGCCATCACGGCGGATCACCGCGCGCGCTTCGGCCTGGAACATCAGCGCCGGGAAGGTCGCGGTGCCCATGCCCCAGCCGACCAGCAGGCCGGCACCGTCGCGCATCTGCCGTGGCGGCAGCGGACGCTTCGCCCAGCCAAACCGCGCCGCGCCCTGCTCGTAGCAGGCGCGCAGCGCCTTGGACGAGAACGGTTTTCCGGTGATCGGCTCGACCTCGGCATAGTTCCTCAGGCGGAAAGCGAGCGGATCCATGCTGCAGGCCCAGGCCATCTCGTCGATCGCACTTTCGAGCGCGATCGATCCCGTCGCCTCGCCAGGCGCGCGCATGAACAACGGCGTGCCGGTGTTGACGCGGACCGCGTCATGTGTGGTGCGGATTGCAGGCGCCGCATAGAGCGTGTGCGAGGCATCGGCCGCGGGCTCGTAAAAATCATCGAACGTGCTCGATACGGTTCTGGCGTGATGATCGAGCGCGGTCAGGCGCCCCTCGCCGTTCGCGCCGATGCGCAGCCGCTGGCGCGTCGGCGCACGGTGACCGACCGGGCCATACATTTGCTCACGGCGCAGCACGAGCTTGACCGGCCTGCCGACCAGCTTCGCCGCCATCAAGCCGAGGATCTGCGGACCGGTCAAGAATCCCTTCGACCCGAAGCCGCCACCGAGAAAGGGGCTGCGGATGTGAATCTTCTCGGGCGCGAGGCCGAACAGCTCGGCGACGCGCGCGCGGGCCATCACCATGGCCTGGCTCGGCGTGTCAATGGAGAGTGTATCGCCGTCCCAATGCGCCACGATCGCGTGCGGCTCCATCGCGTTGTGATATTGCGGCCTCGTCTCGTAAACCGCGTCGATCTGCTTCTCGGCAGAGGCAAGGCCCGCCTCGACATCGCCGTGGTGATGCGCCGCGGGGTTGCCGACGCCGACCACCGGCGGCACGAAGCTTTCGCCGGCGTCGAGGCCGACAAGCGGGGGCAGCGTCTCGTATCGCGGCGCCAGCAGCGCCGCGCCTTCCGTTGCGGCCTCCAGCGTCTCCGCGATCACGACGGCGATCGGCTGGTTGGCGTAGCGGACCTCATTGCTCTGCAACACCTCCATCCGAAACACGAACGGGTTGGTCTTGATGTCCGGGTCGATCGCGAGCGCTGGCTTGTGGTCGGGGGTCATGACGTCCACGACGCCGGGATGGCGCTTGGCGGCGGCGACGTCGAGCGAGATCACGTGACCCCGCGCGATACTGGCCACGGCCATCACCGCAAACAGCATACCGGGCGGATGATTGTCGGCGGCATAGGTCGCTCGCCCCGTGACCTTGAGGACGCCGTCACGGCGCGTCAGCGGTTGGCCGATATTCGAGCCGTGGCGCAGATGGGCGGGCGCACTCGTGAGATTGAGCTCAGGCATGGACGGCTCCGGAAGTCGAAGCAAAGGGAGAGGCCGGCAGCGCCGGCAGGCGCGCGGGCGTGCCCGCCGCGGCCAGGGTCAACGCGCGCACGAGAATACGGCGCGCGAGCTCGATCTTGTAAGCATTGTCACCGGACGGCTTTGCATCAGCGAGCGCGCGCCAGGCGGCGTCCCGGAAGGCGTCGGCCGTGGGCGCGACACTCCTGAGAACGTCCTCCGCGGCGCGGGCACGCCAGGGCTTTGCCGCGACGCCGCCAAGCGCAAGCCGCGCCTCGGCGATCTTGCCGTTCTCGATCCGCAACGCGGCCGCAGCCGATACCACGGCAAAGGCATAAGACGTACGCTCACGAACCTTGAGATAGCGCGCATGCGCGGCAAAGCTGCGCGCCGCAGGCGGCAGGCGCAGCGCAATGATGAGGTCGCCGGGTTCGAGCGCCGTATCGCGCTCCGGGGTGTTGCCGGGCAGGCGGTGCAGTTCGTCGAGCGCGATCTCGCGCCGGCCGGTCCTGCCCTCGATCTCGACAACGGCGTCGAGTGCGACCAGCGGGACGCAGAAATCGGACGGATGCGTGGCAATGCAGCTCTCGCTCCAGCCGAGCACGGCGTGACTGCGGTTCTCGCCGTCGCGGGCGTCGCAGCCGCGGCCGGCCTCGCGCTTGTTGCAACGGCTCGCCGTGTCATAGAAATACGTGCAGCGCGTCCGTTGCAAGAGATTGCCGCCGACCGTGGCTGCGTTGCGCAACTGCGCGGATGCACCGGAGAGGAGCGCTTCGGCGACCGCGGGATACGATCTCGCGAATTCGGAATCATGCGCGAGATCGGCGTTGCTGACGAGCGCGCCGACGCGCAACGACCCGTCGGCGAGACGTTCGATCCGATCGAGTCCATCAAGATGCGTGACGTCGACGAGACGATTCGGACGGCTGACGCCGCCCTTCATCAGATCGAGCAGATTGGTGCCGGCGGCGAGATAGACGGCGCCCGGCTGGGCCGCGGCGGCAATGGCCTCGGCAACCGTGCCGGGCCTGACATAATCGAACGGCTTCATGCGGAGCGCCTCTGATTGGATTCGTCCATGCGTGCTTGTGCGTCAAGCACGGCATCGACGATGCCGGCATAGGCGCCGCAGCGGCACAGATTGCCGCTCATGCATTCGCGGATGCGCTCGGGATCGTTGCCGGCCTGCGCTTCACTCATCATGCCGATGGCGCTCATGATCTGGCCGGGCGTGCAGAAGCCGCACTGGAAGCCGTCGTGGGCGATGAAGGCGGCCTGCACGGGATGAAGCTGGTCGCCGCGCGCAACGCCTTCAATGGTGAGAATGTCGGCGCCATCATGACTGATGGCGAGCGCGAGGCAGGAATTGATGCGCTTGCCGTCGACGAGAATGGTGCAGGCGCCGCACTGGCCGCGGTCGCATCCCTTCTTGGTTCCGGTCAGATGGAGGCGCTCACGCAGAAGATCGAGCAGCGTGACGCGCGGGTCGTCGAGGTCGAAGTCGCGCCGCACACCGTTCACGGTGAGGCTGATGGAGTGGTTCATACAAGGCTCCGATCAGATTTGGTCATGAGTCATCGCGCAGCGTGCCACCGCCGTGGCCGCGGCCGATACACATCGGCCAGGCGGGAGCCGGGCCAACACTCGAGGGAAGATACGGAGGCACCCTCCGCTTAACAAGGGCCGTCGCGAAAATATTGGAATTCGTCAAAGCCCGTGCGCAAACAAGGCGATGCAGCTAGCCAGGGTTCAATCTAACCAATTCGTGATCTACACTGCCGGCATGGACGACCAGACCGACCAGACCCGGAAGCCCCGCGCCGATGCCGTGCGCAATCGCGAGCGCGTGCTCGAAGCCGCGAAAGCCGTGTTCAGCGCGGGCGGCCCGGAGGCGAGCCTCGAAGCTGTGGCAAAGCGTGCCGGCGTCGGCATCGGCACGCTCTACCGGCATTTCCCGACACGCGAGGATTTGTTCGAGGCGGTCTACCGCCGCGAGGTCGAGCAGCTCAGCGAGCTCGCCGAGCATCTGCGAAGCGCCAACGATCCGGTCGACGCGCTGCGACGGTGGCTGCGCTCAGCCGTCGAATTCGTTGCCACGAAGAAAGGCATGTCGGCCGCGCTAGCGCTGACCTATCAGAGCTCGTCGGAGCTCGCCGCCTTCTCGATGGAGCGGCTGACCAAGGCGATCGGCTCATTGCTCGACCGCGCCGTCGCAGCCGGTCAGATGCGCGGCGATGTCAGCCCGGAGGACCTGCTCAGGGCCCTGATCGGCATGTGCTACATGCACGACCAGCCCGGCTGGCAGTCCTCGGTGCTGCGCATGCTCGATGTGTTCGTGGACGGGCTGCGGGTGCAGCCCCGCACCAAGGCCAGGACGCGCGCCGCCGCCAAACCCGCGAAGCCGGGCGCAAAGCGCAAGCGATAGCCGACAGCGGCTACAAGATCACCGGAGGCTCGCTGCTGAAAGCTGGACAGGAGGCCTAAGTCGCAAAGCCCGGGCCAGCCTTTGTCGCGTTCATCCGCGAGCGGATCAGCAGCAACACGACGATGCCGATGTTCAGCGCGTTCCACGCCACGCCGTTCGCAAACGCCGCGGCATACGAGCCGGTGGCATCGAAGATGACGCCGGACACCCAGCCGCCGAAGGACATGCCAAACACGGACGCAAAGATCACGATGCCGACGCGCGTCGCGGCTTCGCTCGCCGGCATCGCCTCGCGCACGATGATGGCATAGCTCGGCACGATACCACCCTGGAACAGGCCGAACATCGCGGAGATGAGATAAAGCGAGGTGAGGCTGTCGAAAAACAAATAGAACACCAGCGCAAAGCCTTGCGCCAGCGATCCCACCAGCAGCGTGCGGATACCGCCGATCTTGTCGGCGAGATAGCCCGAGCCGATCCGGCTGACGATGCCGCAGCCCATCATCAGCGACAGCATCTCGGCGCCGCGCGCGACGCCATAGCCGAGATCGCCGCAATAGGCGACGATATGCACCTGCGGCATCGCCATGGCGACGCAGCAGGAGATGCTGGCAATCGAGAGCAGCACCGTCAGTGTGTTGGTCGACAGCTTCAGATCGACTTGGGGCGGCGGTGCATTGGCGTGATCGCGGATATGATCGTCGCCCATCTGCGCGCGGAGGACGAGGACGAGAAGTGCCATCGTGCTCGCGCAGACGATGCCGATGCCGATATGGGTATAGCGCCAGCCGGCGGTCTGTGTGCCCCAGCTCACGATCGGCGGCCACATCGTGCCGGCGACATAATTGCCACTGGCGACGATGGTCACGGCTAGCCCCCGATAGCGCTCGAACCAATGCGAGGCTTCCGCCATCAGCGGCGCGAAGGTCGCGGAGGTGCCAAGGCCGATCAGGAAATACGCCGCCACGAACTGCCAGAGCTGAGTTGATAAGCCCGCGAGCACATTGGCGACGCCGAGGAAGGCGATGCTGATTGCCATCGCGGGCACGATGCCGAACCGGTCGGTGATCTTGCCGGCGATCACGCCGCCCAGCCCGAAACCGAACATCATGAGCGTGAAGGCCAGCGACACCGCGCCGCGTGTGGCACCGAATTCCGCCTGCACCACGGGAATCACGACCACGACCGCCCACATGCCGACGGCGCCGATCGAGCCCATCACAAGCGCAATCGCGAGCCGCACCCAGGCCTGACGGGAATCAGGCGTGAAGGAGGCCGGTCTCTGTCCTGGGTGATTTGGCGCAAGCACGGTCGGGACCATGTTCGCTGGACGCTTTATGGTCAAGCATCGTGGCGCGATATTGGGCATGCGCGGTGCACTGCGGTAAGAAGGAGCTTGGCGAAGGCGCGTTTTGTCATTAATTTGCAATCAGCGTGTGCAACACCGCCGCGCGGGGAACTTAACGACGCAATATGTTGCTGCGATTGACACGATCGATGCGGATCAAGCTGGGGCGCTTCGTTGCCTTGGCCTATCTGTTCTGCGTGGTCGCGCCGGCAGCAGGCCTCGCCTGGAGCAATGGCCCGGCGCCCTGCCTGGATGAGGCCGTGCTGGCTGACCTCGTGCCGGCGCATCATCAGATGGCGGCCAGCCACGCCCATGACGGCACCTCGCATCACCACGCCGGATCACATACGCATCACCAGACCGCCGAACAGGACGCGCCAGCCTCGCATCATCATGGCGGCAAGGGAACAGTCGGCCCCTGCTGCGCGATGATGTGCGTGAGCGCGCTGCCGGCCGATCTGCCCAGCGTGGCCAAGCCGCTTCTGCCTGTCTCCGCCTGTGCACCCGAGATCGTGGCGATCCTGCACAGCGCAGCGCCGCCCCTGCACTACCGTCCTCCCATCGCCTGATCTGACGCGACGGCATCAGGTCGAGCGCATCCGCGCGCGCGCCTGTGGTCTTACGACAGATCAGGGATGAATCATGCTTACGCTTTCCGGGGCGAAGTCCGCGGCAGCACTCGCTGCGCGTGGACGACACTTTCGACACGATTGGCCGCTGCTGGCCTTGGCGCTGGTCTTGGCCGCATTGGCGTTGTCCGGCTGCATGCCGGCAACGATACCCGTCGCCAGTGCGGACCCTGCCGATCCCGCGGCCAAGGTCGCGTCTGTCGGCTATCGGTCGACGATTGCGCCCTACACGAGCCTGCGGCCTGCGGCGCCGGCCCCATGGCGCGGCCGCAACGACGCGGTCACACCGCAGCCAAAACAAGAACAGTAGGAGCGCGCCATGATACATCATCTCGCGCGCCCCCTGCTCGCTCTCGCCGCGCTCGGCCTTTGCGCGGCCGGTCTTGCCGGCTGTGCTGCGTTCTCGCCCGACAGCGGCATGACGACAGTCTCGGAGCTGACGAATCAGAGCATCAACAAGGACGTCGCCTTCGTGCGAACAACCGAGGGCGCCGGCGCGGTTGACGGGCGCGTGCGCCAATTGCTGTCGCGGACATTGACCGCAGATGCTGCCGTGCAGATTGCGCTGCTCAACAACAAGGGATTGCAAGCGGCCTATAACGAGCTGGCGCTCGCCGAGACCGATCTGGTCGAGCAGAGCCTGCCGCCCAATCCCGTGTTTTCGATCTCGCGGATCTCAGGCAATGGCGCCAGCGAGATCGAGCGCCAGGTAGTCGGCGATATCCTTGCGCTCGCCACCCTGCCGTTCCGCTCCGACATCGCGCGCGACCGCTTTCGCCAGGCCCAGTTGCGCGCCGCACTGGCAACGCTGCGGCTCGCCGCCGACGTCCGCAGCGCTTATTGGCGCGCCGTTGCCGGCAACGAGATGGTGGTGCTGCTGACCGACGCGAAAGCGACGGCGGAATCGACCGCACAGCTCGCGGTCAAGCTCGGTGAGACCGGCTCACTCAACAAGCTCGACCAAGCACGCGAGCAGGTGTTTTACGCCGAGACCACCGCCGACCTCGCCACTGCACGGCAAACGACGGCAAGCGCCCGCGAAAGGCTCGCGCGCCTGATGGGGCTGTGGGACGGCGGCCTCGACTTCCGCCTGCCCAACCAATTACCGCCGCTGCCGCGACGCCCGCACGCGTTGCCCACGATCGAAGCCGACGCGGTCGCACATCGCATCGACTTACAGATCGCGCGGCTGGAGCTGACAGCGCTGGCGAAGTCGCTGAACCTCACCGAGGCGACGCGCTTCGTCACCCTGCTCGATCTCGCCGGCATCTCCCGCCGCACCCGGGATCCGGAAGGCCCCCCGTTTCGCGAGCGCGGCTTCGACGTGCAGTTCCAGATTCCGCTCTTCGACGGCGGCGAGGTGCGCGTGCGGCAGGCGGCGGAGATCTACAACTTCGCCTTCAACCGCCTCACCGAGCGCGCCGTCAATGTGCGTTCGGAAGCACGCGACGCTTATCGCATCTATCGTTCCAGCTACGACATCGCCAGCCACTACCAGCGCGAGATCGTCCCTTTGCGAAAAATCATCACCGAGGAGATGCAGCTGCGCTTCTCCAGTATGCAGGTCGACATATTTGCGCTGCTCACCGAGGCACGGCAGCGCCTCGCGTCGCTGCGCGGCGCCATCGACGCCAAGCAACGATTCTTCCTCGCGCAGTCCGGCTTGCAGACCGCCGTCAATGGCGGCGGCTCCCCTGCAGCCGGCAGCGACAATCCAACCACCATCGCCGCGGCAGCGCCTGCCGATGGCGGCCACTGAGATGGAGGCCAGCATGTTTTCCCGCCGAGGATTTTTGGGCACTGCCGCGCTCGTCAGCGCCTCCGCGATTCAGGGCCGCGTCCAGGCCGCTTCGATTCCGGAGGCTGCGCATATGGACAAGGTGGTGATGCAGCCGCCGCTGCATCCGATCAGCGGCCCGGACTATCGTCCCGTGGTCACGCTGAACGGCTGGTCGCTGCCGTTCCGCATGAACGGCGATTGGAAGGAATTCCATCTCGTCGCCGAGCCCGTGGTGCGCGAATTCGCCGAAGGCATGAAGGTGAATTTGTGGGGCTATAACGGCCAGTCGCCGGGCCCGACCATCGAGGCCGTCGAGGGCGACAAGCTCCGCATCTTCGTCACCAACAAGCTGCCCGAATACACCACGGTGCACTGGCACGGCATGATCATTCCCAGCGGCATGGATGGTGTCGGCGGGCTGAACCAGCCGCATATCCAGCCGGGAAAAACCTTCGTCTATGAGTTCGAGATGAAGAAGAGCGGAACCTTCATGTATCACCCGCATTCCGACGAAATGGTGCAGATGGCGATGGGCATGATGGGCATGGTCGTCGTGCATCCGCGCGATTCGAGCTTCCGGCCCGTGGACCGCGATTTCGTCTTCGTGATGAGCACCTATCGCGTCGATCCCGGCACCTACCTGCCGCAGGTCAACGAGATGACCGACTTCAACATGTGGACCTGGAACGCGCGGGTGTTTCCCGGCATTGATCCGCTGCCGGTCAGGCTCGGCGACAAGGTGCGCGTGCGCATCGGCAATCTCAGCATGACCAATCATCCGATCCATCTGCACGGCCACAGCTTTGCCGTGACCTGCACCGACGGCGGCTGGATTCCCGAGAGCGCGCAATATCCGGAGACGACGACGGACGTACCGGTCGGCGCGGTGCGCGTGTTCGACGTGCTCGCGGACAATCCCGGCGATTGGGCGTTCCATTGCCACAAGTCGCACCACACCATGAATGCGATGGGCCATGACGTGCGCAACCTGATCGGCGTATCGCGCAAGGATCTCGCCAAGGCCGTCGGCAAGCTCGCGCCCGACAGCATGGCGATGGGCTCGACCGGCATGGCGATGGGCAACATGGAGATGCCCGCGCCCGACAACACGCTGCCGATGATGACCGGTACCGGCCAGTTCGGGCCGATTGAGATGGGCGGAATGTTCACGGTGATGAAGATTCGCGAGGAGCTCGCACGCGACGACTATCGCGATCCCGGCCCCTACCAATTCCCGAAAGGTACCGTCGCCTATGAGGTCACGCCGCCGGCCGCAGAGCCGGCACGACAAAAATCAGGCAGTCCGCCAATGAAGCACAAGATGTGAGCGTTCGATGAATCACCAACTGGAGACGACGATGAAGAAAACGATCAGGCTCGCCCTGGCGCTGACCGCGCTCTCGGCCGCGCCGGCTCTTGCCCACGACAAGCACGGGCACGGGGCCTTTTCGGCCGGCGAGCCCGGCAATCCCAACAAGCCCGCGCGCACCATCGAGATTCTGATGAACGAGATGGACTACACACCCGCCAGGATCGAGGTCAAACGGGGCGAGCAGATTCGCTTCGTCCTGCGCAACGTCGGCAAGGAGGACCATGAATTCCTGCTCGCGACCACCAAGGAGAATCTCGCCCATGCGGTGGAGATGAAGAAGCATCCGCACATGCAGCACGACGATCCGAACGGGGTGCGTCTCGCCCCGAACAAGACGGCCGAGATCCTCTGGAAGTTCAGCAAGGCCGGCACGTTCGAATTTTCCTGTCTGATTCCCGACCACCGCGACTACGGCATGGTCGGCCACGTCACCGTGAAGTAACGAAAAGGGAGACTGCCATGAACCGCATCATCCGTATCACTGCTGCGCTGGCGCTGACGTTAGGCGGTGCCACTGGAGCCCTGGCGGCCGGCGCTTCGATCAGCGGCGAGGTCAAGAAGATCGACGAGGGCGCCGGCAAGATCACGCTCAAGCACGGCCCCGCGAAAAGCCTCGGCATGGAGGAACCCATGACCATGGTCTACCGCGTCAAAGATCCCGCGATGCTGAAGCAGGTGAAGGTCGGCGACAAGGTGACCTTCGAGGCCGAGGAGGCCGCCTCGGGTTACTCGGTGACCAAGATGGAGAAGTGGAAGTAGGGGCGGCTTTCTCTCTGCGTCATTCCGGGAGCGGCTCGAAGAGCCGAACCCGGAATCCCGAGAATTCCGGGTTCGATGCTCCGCATCGCCCCGCAAATGACTCCCAAAAACCCCTCGCCTCGCTCTTCCGCACCCTCCGTTAACACTTTGCTAACCATACACCGGGCAAAAATTGCCGGGTGAAGTCGAGTGTCGTCAGCCGCGTAGAACGGGAGCCCCCGTGGACGCCAGTGCGGTGCCTCACTTTCGGAACGGCGGCCCCTCGGCCGCTGCGCAGACGTTTGGGGCGCGCGGACGGCAGTCGCGCGGGGAGGCAGCTACCATGGTCGATGTCACCGCGGGACAAGGCGTAGGCGGGGCAAGGCCCGGGATCCCCTCCGTCTCCGAAATCGTCAACGTCCTCAAGCGCGGCGATATCGCGCTGGCGCTCGGCATCCTCACCATCCTGGTGGTGCTGATCCTCCCCCTGCCCGCGATCGTGCTGGACCTGTTCCTGGCGATCTCGATCACGCTCTCGATCCTGATCCTGATGACGTCGCTGTTCATCCAGGCGCCGCTGGAATTCTCCGCCTTCCCGACCATCCTGCTGATCTCGACCATGCTGCGCCTGTCGCTCAACATGGCCTCGACCCGGCTGATCCTGTCGCACGGGCACGAGGGCACGGCTGCCGCCGGTCACGTCATCGAGGCCTTCGGCAGCTTCGTGATGGGCGGCAATTTCGTCATCGGCATCATCGTCTTCGCCATCCTGATCATCGTCAACTTCGTCGTCATCACCAAGGGTTCGGGCCGCATCGCGGAGGTCGCCGCCCGCTTCCACCTCGACGCCATGCCCGGCAAGCAGATGGCGATCGACGCCGACCTCTCCGCCGGCCTGATCGACGAGAAGGTCGCCAAGGAGCGACGCAAGGAACTGGAGGATGAGAGCGGCTTCTTCGGTGCCATGGACGGCGCCTCCAAGTTCGTGCGCGGCGATGCCATCGCCGGCCTGCTGATCGTCTTCATCAACGTGGTCGGCGGCATGATCATCGGCGTGGCGCAGCAGGGCATGTCATTCGCCGACGCCGGCCGCAGCTACACGCTCCTGACCGTTGGTGACGGCCTCGTCACCCAGGTGCCGGCGCTGATCGTCTCGACCGCGGCCGGCCTGCTTGTCTCCAAGGCCGGCGTCTCCGGCGCCGCCGACAAGGCGTTGATGAAGCAGTTCTCCGGCTATCCGCAGGCGCTGGCCATGTCCTCGGCGGTGATGCTGGTGCTAGCCGCGCTGCCGGGCATTCCGACCCTCCCCTTCCTCGCGCTCGGCGCCGGCGCCGGCGCGCTCGCCTGGCAGGCGCGCACCAACAAGAGGATCAGCATCAAGGCCGAGGAAGCCGCCAAGGCCGCGCCTGCTCCGGGCACGCCGGGTGCGCCGGGCGCGGCTGCGGCCGAAGAGCCGATCTCGGCTGCGCTCAAGATCGACGACCTCAAGATCGAGCTCGGCTATGCCCTGCTGCCGCTGGTCAACGGCCCCGATGGCACCGACCGCCTCACCGAGCAGATTAAGGCGCTGCGCCGCTCGCTCGCGGTCGAGATGGGTTTCGTGATGCCGGCGGTGCGCATCCTCGACAACGTCCAGCTCGAGGCCAACACTTACATCATCAAGATCAAGGAGGTCGACGCCGGCACCGGCAAGATCTGGCCGAACCAGTTCATGGTCATGGACCCCGGCGGCAGCCAGGTGCAGGTACCCGGCATTCACACCACCGAGCCGACCTTCGGCCTGCCTGCGACCTGGGTGGACGCCAGCTTCAAGGAAGAGGCCTCGCTGAAGGGCTATACCGTGGTCGACGCCGCAACCGTGCTCTCGACCCACCTCACCGAGCTGCTCAAGGCCAACATGTCGGACCTGCTCTCTTATGGCGAGGTGCAGAAGCTGCTCAAGGAGCTGCCGAAGGAGCAGAGCGAGCTGGTCAAGGACATCGTGCCGGGACAGGTCACGGTCTCTGGCATCCAGCGCGTGCTGCAACTCCTGCTGGCCGAGCGCATCTCGATCCGCGATCTCTCGACCATCCTCGAAGGCATCGCCGACTCGCTCGCCTTCTCACGCAATCCCGCGACCATGGTCGAGCATGTCCGCGCCCGGCTGGCGCGGCAGATCTGCGCGCAGAACACCTCCTACAACGGCTATTTGCCGCTGATCGCGCTGTCGGCACGCTGGGAACAGGCATTTGCCGAGTCGATCATCGGCCAGGGCGAAGAGCGCAGCCTTGCGATGCAGCCCTCGAAACTGTCGGAGTTCATGACCGCCGTGCGCGAGGCGTTCGAGCGCGCCGCCCGCGAAGGCGAGGCGCCGGTGCTGGTCACCTCTGCCGCAATTCGTCCCTTCGTCCGCTCCCTGGTGGAACGGTTCCGGGCACAGACGACCGTGCTGTCGCAGGCCGAAATCCACCCTAGAGCGAGGTTGAAAACAGTCGGAAGCATCTGATTTGGCTCAAGAAGCCGCGTGTTTTTTGGCCACATGCAAATGGTTTTTGAGTTCTTGGCTGCTTGTGGCCCAAAAGCCGAAAAGGCGCCTCACAGGTAATTACATCGTTGAAATAATTATATAATCGCATGACCAACGATCGCTTTTGATCGCGACCTTTCACGTCCTGTCACGCTCTTGTGATGGCCTCTTGGGAACGAATCCTCCCAATACTAGGTTGTTGGGCACCGGAAGCATGAACCTGCCTGAATGGGCTGGCGACTACTTCGGGTAGATGGCGGCAGGAGGCTTCCATGAACCACTCGATCTACAGCGCAGACCGCGCGACCCATCTGAAGATTGTGGTCGTGGCCCTCGTCGCAGGGATCGTGGTGGCCGGCCTCGGCATCACGGCACGCACGGGTTCGGATGAAGGCCTGACCCAGAGCGCCCGCGTCATCAAGGCCGGCCAGCCGGTCGTGATTACCAGTTCGAACGCGTCCCTCGTTCGCTAAGGAGACCTGACGAGTTTTGTGAATTCACGCGGCTCTTTACCAGCCCCCCAAAGTCGCCACGTGGATATGTAGACGACCCCAACCCCAAGTCGACTACAGAAAGCGCCCGCCCCCCACGGGCGCTTTCTCATGTCTGAGGTATGTTGCGGAAAATGAATTCGGCGCGGATGTAGCCAGCGATACCACGACGGTCACAATTGCGATTCCCCGCAAAGGCGGACAATCCAGTGCGCCGCGGACGGCTCGTTTTCCATTCCTTTTGGAATACTGGATCACCCCTTCGCGGACGATGACAGTGCGCTTGCGGCTACCGCGCCCGGTACGTCGGCGGCGGCGTCTGCACCGTCGGCGCCGCGGCAGCGAAGAGCTCGTCCCTGCTGCCCGTGAGCGGCGGATAGATGCGCCTGCGGTTGATCGTCTCCTTGGTCACTTTCGCGGCCGCGCCGGTGGCGCGCACCTCACGATTCCAGCCTTCCGTGTAGAGCGCGCCCCAGGTGCCGAGATCGAGCACGGTCACGTACCAGTCGATCCGCAACGGCAGCATCGGCAGACCGGCGAGATCAGCCACCACGTTGTGACCGGCGAAGCGGCCCATGGGGCGCGCGAACTGGCAGGACATCACGGTCGGATGCAGCCCGTCGATCACGCTCGAGGCAACGTCGCCGGCCGCGAACACACCGCCGACATCCGCAACCCGCATGAAAGGATCGACCAGGATGCGCCCGAGGCGATCGCGCGCGTCCGGAAAGCTCGCCGCCAAGGGGCTTGCACGGAGCCCGGCACACCAGATCACCGTCTGCGCCGAAATGAACTCGCCCGAACTCAGGCGCATGCCGGCAGCCTCGACCGAGACGACGCGCACACCAAGCCGCATCTCGACATCGAGCGAGGCCAAGGCCGTCTCGATCACGGGACGCGCCTGCGCGCCGATGGTGGCGCCGACCGCTGGATTGGGATCGACGAGGACGATGCGGCGGCTGCCGCTGATGCCCGCACGCGTCAGCCTCGCGGGCATCTCGGCCGCGACCTCGATGCCGGTGAAGCCGGCGCCGACCACTACCACCGTCGAACGCCCCGGCGCCGGCACGCTGCGTCCAAGCGAGACGAGATGATCCTCGAGGCGGAGCGCCGCGGCATAGGTATCGACGTCGAAAGGGTGCTCGGCAAGGCCTGGAATGTCGGGACGCATCACCTCGCTGCCGAGCGCCAGCACGAGGCGGTCATAGTCCAACCTCTCCTCACCGCCGCTCGTGACCAGCGAGATTTCACGTCGTGTCGGATCGATGGCTTCAACTTCGCCGATGCCGTGGCTGACGCCGATCGGATCGAGCAGTTGCGGCAGCGGTAGCGCGACCTCGCCGAGGTCGGCCTCGTAATTGCGGACGCGGATGTTGTGATAGGGATTGCGGTCGACGAGACGGATATCGATGTCGCTGTTCGCGCCGATCTCGTCGCGCTTGCGCGCAGCGCCGATGGCCGCCCACAGGCCTGCAAACCCGGCGCCGAGCACGACGATACGCGCCATGTCCGCCTACTGCGCTTTCCCAACGGCCGATACGAGCGACCGACATGCGGATCGAGCGATCCGCCGCAGCCAGATATAGCGCATTCGGCCGCCTTGACCAACTGCGGCAGCATTGACGCGCCGGACAAGATTAGACCGGCCGGATCACGCCTCGCGCAGTTCCGACGGCGTCGCGCCGAAGCGCTTGCGGAAGGCGCGATTGAAATAGGACAGATCGGAAAAGCCTGAGGAATGCGCGATGTCGCTGATCTTGCGCGTCCTGGCGCGGGGATCGCAGAGCAGTTTGCGCGCCTGGAGCAGGCGCTGCTCCAGCACGAATTCGGTGAAGGTCGTGCCGGCCTGCTCGAACAGGCGCTGCGCCTGGCGCGGGCTGAGGCCCGAGCGCGTCGCGATCTCGGACAGGCAGAGATCGTTGCGGCCGAGCGCCGCCATCACGTCGGCGCGCATGAGATCGAGACGGGCCGCCGCATGCCCGCGTCCGCGCGCAAGGCTGGCATGCTCGGCGTCGGTCCCGAGCAGAAGACCGACGAGATCAATCATGTGCTGCGCGGTCAGACGCTGCCCGACCGCATCGAGATGCGGCGCCTGATTGGCGGCGAGCGCATGGTAGCGGAAGATGGTCTCGGCGACCGCGCCGTCGGAGAGCACCTGCGACAGCTTCTCCTCTGCGCGCGGATTGATGTCGAGCAGCGCGCGGCGCGGCATGCGGATGGTAGTGAAGCGCTCCTCGTCGGTGTGGCCGACAGTGCCGGTGATGCTCATGTCGGCGAGCACCATCTGCGCCGGCGCGAGTTCGACGGTGTGACCGTTCTGCCCGACGCGGACGCGGCCCGCATGTCCGGCAATCAGGACGACATCGTCGCGGCCGTCGGCAAGGTGGCTCTGCGTGCGTGAATATTGTGCGGAAGCGCCTTCGGGAATGGCGAGCGCGATGTTGTCGACGACGCTGACCTGGAGCCGGCAGTCGATGCTGTCGCCCCGGCTCGGCGCGATATCGAGGCCGCAGGACCCGAAGACCCGCTCGCGCCAGTGCTCGAACTCCGGACCGTGCGGCAGCCCCGCATATTGGTGAATGAAGATGCCGGGAGCCTTCACTGCATCCATCTGATTTTCTCACCCTCTCCGGCATCGCGCTCAGCGGCGCCGCCTTCAAATTCTGGGCATTTGACGCCGCCAAGTGCAGCCAGGTTCAAATCGGGCGCGGGAATCGGCGGGACTTGTCGGATTACGACGACAGGATGGACCGTGGCGACAGTTTCTGCTGGTAGCTCGGAGCAGAGCGGAATGCCGGACAGTGGTCGTCCGGATTGCGCTCCATCCGGGCCACGACGCTCTTCGCCAGGACGATGAAATGTTGGGCTACTTCGCCGGCTGCGCCGGCGGCACGGTTTCGATCAGCTTGCCGGAAAACACCGGCGCCGAGGTCGGCTGGCCATTGGGCGAACCGCCGGCCTGCTCGACCGTGACGGCGTAAGTCGCGCCGTTGACGACGTCGAAATCGTAGGAAGCCAGCAGCGGACGCGCGGTGAAATCGCTAGCACCGATCACGCCGAGCGAACGCGGGCGCGGCAGCTTGTCGGAGATCAGCCAGAGCTCGAAGCTCTTGCCGGGCTCCGGGGTCGCGCCGACCTTGCGGACCGTGAAATTCCGCGTCGCGCCGTCGATGGTGAGAATGAAGGCGGGGCCGCCGCCCTGGCCCTGCAGCAGCGCGACATATTGCGCGGAGGGGGCGAGCGGCGCGGCCGGTGTCTTCACTTCCACAGTCTGGATGCGCGGCGCGGGACGCAAGGCACCCGGCAACGCATCAGGGAGGGATATCTGAAGCGACAGCGCCACGAGCAGCGCGGCCGCAAGCGCGCCGACGGCGGATGCGATGTTGCGCCAGCGCTTCACGCGCCCCTCGATACGGATCACATTGCCGTCCTCGACGGCCGGCGCCTGCGGCGCGCGGCCGACGTTGAGATCCGGAGCATGGACCTGCGGCATGAACTGCGGCGCGATGTCCGGAATAGCGTCGGGCTCGGCACGCGATGTCTGCGGCTGCTCCGCTTCGGGATGCTGCGGCTCCGGGGACTGCACGCCGGCCGTCGACGATTCCGAAGAGGCAATGTCCAGCGAAGGCAATTCCGGTATGGGTGGCGGTGCAGCCTCGACATGCGGCTCCTGCGCAAGGGTCGTGCGCGCGATCTCGGACCTGATGTTCTCCCACACGATCGGGCGCGGCTCGACCAAGCCGACCATCTGGTTGAGCGCGCCGAGCCGGAAGGCCCAGGCCTGCACGATATCGGCGAACGCCTTGTCCACCGCCATCATGGTCTCGACCTGCACGCGCTCGTCGGCGTCGAGCGTACCGAGCGCATATTCCGCGGCGAGCGCGATATGGTCCTCCGTGTAGGCCATCACTGTCCTTCATCTCTCCCCATTGGGGAGAGGTGGACAGTCGTTGCCGCGCTGGTACCTGCCACTCTCATCATCCACTAAAGCCCGAGGCACTCCCGGATATCCAGCATGCTGCGCCGCAGCCACGTCTTCACCGTGTTGACAGGCGCAACGAATTTCTCCGCCAATTGCTCACGGCTCCAACCGTTGTAATAGGCGAGAAGCACGAGCCGCTGGCGGTCCGGCTCGAGCCGGCCGATACATTCCAGGAGCCGTTTCAACTCCTCGGTCATCTCCCTCCGCGCCAGCGGATCAGGACTATCGGCCGCCACCTCCATCGCCTGAGGCTCTTCCTCGATGGAGACTTCCGACTTCTTGCGCACAACGTCGATCGCGCGGTTGCGGGCGATCGACGCCATCCACGTGATCGGCGAGGACATGGCCGGATTGAACTGGCCGGCGCTGTTCCAGATCTTGACGTAGGTCTCCTGAATGACCTCCTCTGCGAGATCCTGCCGGCGCAAGATACGGAGCACGACGCCGTAAAGTTTCGCGCGCGTGGCGACGTAGAGCCGCTCGAATGCGGCCTGATCGCCCTTCGCCACCGCCTCAATCAGCCCGACCAGCTCTGCTGGCGTCAGCATTCAGCCCCCCACCGCCCGTCGCTTTCCGCGCAAGCCCAGGCACGTCGCTACCATAGCGCGCGACAAACCTGACCACCAAGAGGCGCCGCGCCTCCACTGTGGACAGCAAATATGAAAACCCGGACCTTGCGGTCCGGGTTTGGCAGATTTCTCGGCGGTCGGGCTGCTGGCGCCGTTAGGCGACGGCGCCGATGCGGGCGCGCATCAGGCCGATGCTGTCGAGGTCGGCCTGCTCGCGGGCGTTCTCTTCGGCGCGCTCGCGGGCCTGGTCACGCTCGTCGAGGAGCTCGACCTTCTTCAACTCCTCGAAGGCTTCGGCCAATGCGGCCTTGGCTTCGTCGAGTTGGCCCTTGAGCTCGTCGGCCGAGCGGGTCAGGTTCTCGCGGCGCTGGATCGCAGCCTTGGCATAGGTCGGGTAGGCGAAGTGCGAGGGATCGTTGATCCCGGCGCGCTCCTGCTCGGTTTGGATCTCGCGCTCGAGATCAACCGACATCCGCTGGAAGTCGGCGATCATGGTCTCGATCTGGGTGACCCGGCGGCGCTTCTCGTCGACCTGAAATTTCTTCAGGCGAATGAGGGTATCACGTGACTTCATCGACTCGTACTCCCCAGAAGTCCCCTCGCTGCACGTGGGACGGCACCGGTCTCCCCACAGGCCCGATTGCGGCCAAGACCGGCTCTGCTACTCTGTGGGATCGGATGATGACCTGACAAAGTTAGCGTTCCGTTTCCAAATCACCCAGGATTTGCGCCAACTGGCGATAGCCGTCCGCGAGTGATGCATTTTCGTCCTTGCGCTGGCGGAGGAAGGCCTCGAGCGGCTCGTGCAGGCGGATCGCTTCGTCGACCTCGGGGCTGGAGCCGGCCCGGTAGGCGCCAAGCCGGATCAATTCCTCCATGTCGGCATAGGTCGCCATCACCTGTCGTGCCCGCTGGATGGTTGGCCAGAATTGCGGATCGGCCGATTTCGGCATGGTGCGGGAGACGGATTTGAGGATGTTGATGGCGGGGTAGCGACCGCGCTCGGCGATCGAGCGCTGCATCACGATATGGCCGTCGAGGATACCGCGGACGGCGTCCGCAATTGGCTCATTATGATCGTCGCCGTCGACCAGCACCGTGAAGATCGCGGTGATGGCGCCCTCTCCCAGTCCGGGTCCGGCGCGCTCCAGGAGTTTGGGCAATTCGGTGAACACGGTCGGCGTGTAGCCCTTGGCAGTCGGCGGCTCGCCGGCGGATAGACCAATCTCGCGCTGGGCCATGGCAAAGCGCGTCACCGAGTCCATCAGGCAGAGCACGTCCTTGTCCTCGTCGCGAAAATACTCAGCGACCGCGAGCGTCAGATACGCCGCCTGGCGGCGCATAAGCGCCGGCTCGTCCGAGGTCGCCACCACCACGACGGAGCGCGCAAGGCCCTCCTCGCCGAGATCGTCCTGCAAGAATTCCTGCACCTCGCGGCCGCGTTCGCCGATCAGCCCGATGACGCTGACCGCCGCATCGACGTTGCGCGCCAGCATCGACAGCAGCACCGACTTGCCGACTCCGGAGCCCGCGAAGATTCCCATGCGCTGGCCCCGGCAGCAGGTGAGAAAGGTGTTCATCGCGCGCACGCCGAGGTCGAGCGGGGCGCCGACGCGCTTGCGCGAATGCGCGGGCGGCGGCGTATTGCGGAACGGCATCGGCGAGGAACCTTGCGGCAGGGGCCCCTTGCCGTCGATCGGCTCGCCCAGCGCATTGACGACGCGGCCGAGCCAGGCCGCTGACGGCCGCACTTGATTGGCGGCATTGGCGATGACCGCCTTGCAGCCGCGGCGCACGCCGTCGAGGCCGGCGAACGGCATCACCACGGCATTGTTGCCGGAGAAGCCGATCACCTCGCAGGGGATCGAGCGGTTGGCACCGGTCTCGATCACCAGCCGCGCACCCACCGACATTGCGTGAATGGGACCAGCCACCTCGACCATGAGGCCGCGCACGCCGACTACACGGCCGTAGATGTTGACGCCGTCGATGTCGCCGATCTGTTCGGCCAAAGCCTTCATAGGTGGGCCTTCATGAGGTGCGCGCCTTCGTCGTCCGGGGCTTCAAGGTGAAAACCTTAAGTTTCGCCATATTTCTGAACGGCGCTTAACTTCGTGTTTACCCGCATCATTAATCATTGCGTCACTGTCTTTGAGACTGAGCGTGACTTCCCTTCAGAAGAAGGCTGAGTCGCGGGAGTCGGTTAGGCCCGTCTCTTAAAGTGGAGCTTGAACGGAATCGGGTGACGAAAGCTGCTTCGCACGCAAGACCTTAGGGCGATTCGACAAAAATTGCACCGGGGGGACTTGCGTTCCAGAATCAGAGTTTGTTAACCATCTGTTGTCAGGATCCGAATCAGTTGTTCAAAGGCGTTTTGTTGAGTGCCGCGAATGCGGCCGACCTGACGCCCAGGAGCGGCGACTATGGGGAACTGGCATGCGCGTTTTGCTGATTGAAGATGACAGCGCCGTCGCGCAGTCGATCGAGCTGATGTTGAAGTCGGAGAGCTTCAACGTCTACACGACCGATTTGGGGGAAGAAGGCGTCGATCTCGGTAAACTATACGATTACGACATTATTCTCCTCGACCTCAATCTGCCCGACATGTCCGGCTACGACGTGCTCAAGCAGCTCCGGGTCTCCAAGATCAAGACACCCATTCTGATCCTCTCCGGCCTCGCCGGCATTGAGGACAAGGTCAAGGGTCTCGGCGTCGGCGCCGACGACTACATGACCAAGCCCTTCCACAAGGACGAGCTGGTGGCCCGCATCCACGCGATCGTGCGCCGCTCCAAGGGCCATGCCCAGTCGGTCATCCAGACCGGCGACCTCGTCGTCAACCTCGACACCAAGACGGTGGAAGTCGGCGGCCAACGCGTGCATCTGACCGGCAAGGAATATCAGATGCTGGAGCTCCTCAGCTTGCGCAAGGGCACGACCCTCACCAAGGAAATGTTCCTCAACCATCTCTATGGCGGCATGGACGAGCCGGAGCTGAAGATCATCGACGTCTTCATCTGCAAGCTCCGCAAGAAGCTCGCCAACGCCTCCGAGGGACGCAACTTCATCGAGACCGTGTGGGGCCGCGGCTACGTGCTGCGCGAGCCGCACGAGGCCGACGAGCGCATCCCGGCCTGATCCTGGTTTACGTCGCGAACCCTCGGGCTCGCTCCTCCCAGCCTGAACCCCGCCGCAAATGGCGGGGTTTTGTTTTTTGGGGACGCCAAGGCGCCTCATCGTCCTCCCGACATTGAACCGCTATCCTTTCTCCGCCGACGAATGGTCGCTGCACGATGGGGGAACGATGATCCTGCAATCACTCGCCGGCCTGCCCGCCTTCCTGGTCTATTTCTGCACCGGGCTGATCGCCATCGTGGCCTATCTGTTCGTCTACACGCGCATCACTGCGCATAACGAATTCCAGCTCATCCGCGACAACGAGCCGGCCGCGGCGATTGCGCTCGGCCTCAGCCTGCTCGGCTTCGTGGCACCGCTGGTCAGCGCCATCGCCCATTCGGCCAATGTGCTCGATTGCCTGATCTGGGCGACGATCGCACTGGTCGTGCAGGTCATCGTGTTCTTCCTCGTGAAGGTCCCGGTGCCGAACCTGTCGGCGCGGATCTCTGCCGGCGAGCTTGCCCCGGCGATCTGGCTTGGCCTGTCCTCGCTCGCCGCGGGCCTGCTGAACGCCGCCTGCATGATCTACTGACATGGCCGACAAACCCTCCAAAAAGGAGTTCGGCAAGCGCCGGCAAGTGGCCGAGCTACCGCCTCGGAGGCCGCCGGTGAAGCGCTCCGGCCATGTTGCACTGCTGGTGATGGGCACGATCGCGGTCGGCACCACCGCCTACACGATGATGCCGCAGACCTGCGAGCCGCCTCCGCCCGGAACGGAAGCGCCAGCTCAGGCGAGCACCCCGTGCAGCAGCCGAAGCAGTTCCTCGAGCGGTGGCAGCAGCTCGCGTTGGTCGTCGCGATCGAGCTTCTTCAGCAGCGATTCCTCGAGCCATTCCTCGTCGGGAACGTCGTCCGAGTCGGGCTCCGGCAGCGTGAGCCGCGGCGGCTTCGGCTCGTTTGGCCATGGCTTTTCAAGCGGCGGCTGATCCATGCAACGCATCGTCTGTCTCGAGCGCAACGACTGGCGAGAAACCGCAGCGCAATGCGGTTTCGTCTTCCACACCATCGACGGCGAACGCTATTGGGACGAGCGCGCTTATTACAGCTTCACCCTCGACGAGATCGAGCGCGACATCGAGACGCCGACCGGCGAGATCGAGGCGATGTGTCTGGAGCTTGCCGGCCGCGTCATCGGCGACGAGCGCTACCTGCGCAGCCTGAAGATTCCGCGAGCATTTTGGACCTTGATTGCCGAGAGCTGGGAGCGCGACGACCGCAGCCTCTATGGCCGGCTCGATCTCAAGTTCGACGGCGAAGGTCCGGCAAAGCTGCTCGAATACAATGCGGATACGCCGACTTCGATCTTCGAAGCCGCGGTATTTCAATGGACATGGCTCGAGCAGGCGATCGAACGGCGCATCATTCCGTCGCGTGCCGACCAGTTCAACTCCATCCACGAGCGGCTGATCGCCGCGTGGAAGGAGATCGCCGCCGGCCGCCACGTCCATCTCACCGGCATTACCGGCAATGAGGAAGACGCCGGCACGCTGGCTTATCTCGAAGACACCGCGCGCCAGGCGGGGCTCTCGACCAGGCTGCTCGACATCGAGGCGGTCGGCTGGCGCGATGATGGTGGCGGCTTCGTCGATCTCGACGATTGCGATATCGGGCTGGCCTTCAAGCTCTATCCCTGGGAGTGGATGTTCCACGACGCCTTCGGCGCCAAGCTCAAGGACGCACCGACGCGCTGGATCGAACCGCCGTGGAAGGCCGTGCTCTCCAACAAGGGAATCCTGCCGCTGCTGTGGGAGATGTTTCCGAACCATCCCAATTTGCTGCCGGCCTTCTTCGAGGATGATCCTCGCGCTGCTGAACTCGGAACGTCCTATGTGCGCAAGCCGCTGCTGTCGCGTGAAGGCGCCAATGTCACGCTTGTATCTGGCGGCATGCCGCTCGACGCGCAGGCGGGCCCTTACGGCGCCGAAGGTTTCGTGCGGCAGGCGCTATCACCGCTGCCGAACTTTTCAGGCTTCTATCCTGTGATTGGAAGCTGGCTGGTGAACCACGAGCCGTGTGGCCTCTCGATCCGCGAAGACGAGAGCCCGATCACGGGCAACCGCTCGCGGTTTCTGCCACATGCGATATTGTGAGGCGTATGACAGATGAGATCACCGCGCCGCAGCCACCTTCAACGACGGCGGCATCAAACCGCCCATAGGGCGGCCGGAGCGCAAGGGGTTGAGCTGGTAGAGACCGCGGCGATCGGCGATGGGGCGGAACGCATCGGAGATGCCGATGACGGATTCGGCGGCGCCAAGCAGCAGCGTGCCGTCGGCCGCCATGCCCTTCGCCATCCGCTCGAAGATCACCGCCTTGGTGTCCTGGTCGAAATAGATCAGCACGTTACGGCAGAAGATCACGTCGAACGTGCCGAGATGGGAGAAGTCCTGCAACAGATTGAGCTGGCGGAACTGCACCATCGATCGAATGTCGGGATTGAGCTGCCAGACGTCCCCGACTTGCGTGAAGTGTTTCACGAGGAGCTGAATCGGCAGGCCGCGCTGCACCTCGAACTGGCTGTAGATGCCGGCTTTGGATTTCTCCAGCACCTCCTGCGACAGATCGGTGGCGACGATCTCGATACGCCAGCCGGCGAGCGCAGCACCCATCTCCTTCAGGCACATCGCGATCGAATAGGGCTCCTGCCCCGTCGACGATGCCGCTGACCAGATCCGGAGTGACCTGCGCGCCGCGCGCGCCTGGACCAGACCTGGAATGATCGTCTCGCGCAAATGGTCGAACGGGATCTTGTCGCGGAAGAAGAAGGTCTCGTTGGTGGTCATGGCTTCGACCACGTCGGTCGCGAGCCGGCCGTCACCATTCCTGATCTTCAACACGAGATCGGGAATGCCCGATAGGCTCGCCTTGCGGGCCAGCGGCAGCAGCCGGCTCTCGACCAGATATTGCTTGTCGGCCGACAGGTCGAGACCGGAGCGCTCCTTCAGGAACTTGCGCAAATATTCGTAGTCAACCGGCGTCACGAGCGGTCCCCCGCGAACAGACGATTGACCTTGGCGCCGATCTGGTTGAGCGGCAGGATCGCCGCGCAGATGCCGGCATTGGCGGCCGCGCCCGGCATGCCCCAGACGACGCTGGAAGCCTCATCCTGCGCGATGACACTGCCGCCGGCAGCGACGATGTCCTTGCCGCCGCGCATGCCGTCGGAGCCCATACCCGTCAGGATCACGGAGAGGATGCCGCCGTGCCAGATGTCGATGGCGGAGGTGAAGAGCGGGTCGACCGCAGGCTTGCAGAAATTGACGGCGGGGCCGTCGTCGAGCGCGATCACAGTGTCGGTGCCGCTGCGCACGACGCGCATGTGCTTGCCGCCGGGCGCCAGGTAAATCCGTCCCCGCTTCACCGGCTCGCCGTCGATCGCCTCGGCCGCCGGCTTGCGGCTCGAACGCGCCAGATGCTCGGCAAGAATGGTGGTGAAGGTCGGCGGCATGTGCTGGGTGATCAGCACCGGGACGCGATCGATCACCGGGCCGAGTTCGGTGACGAGCGCCATCAGCGCCTGCGGACCGCCGGTTGAGGAGCCGATCAGCAGCGCCTTTGGCGCCTGGGTCGAGAACGGGCGCGTGGCCGGCGCTGCCGCCGACGGCGCGGCCGAAGCCGGCGCGGCGGACCGCGCGACGGCCGGTGCACGTACAACCGGCGCGGGGCTCGCGGGCGCCAGCGGCGGACTCGCAACCGTGGACCTCCTGCGCAGGCGCGCGCCGAGGTGGCGGATCTTCTGGACCAAATCGTGGTGGAAGATGTCCGCGGCCGACGCCTCGCGCGTCGATTCCGGCTTCGGAATGTAGTCGGCCGCGCCGAGCGACAACGCCTTGAAGCTGATCTCCGCGTTACGGCGGGTCAGCGTCGAGGCCATGATGATGACCAGATCGCGCTTCTTCGCCAGCAGTTGCGGCAGCGCCGAGAGGCCGTCGAGCTCGGGCATTTCGATGTCGAGCACGGCGACATCGGGGTTGATGCGTTCGATCTGGTTGACCGCCTCGAGCCCGGTGCGCAGCGAGGCCGCAACCTCCATGTCGTGCTCGGCACCGACCCAGCGCGAGATCAGACCGCGAATAACGACGGAATCGTCGACGATCATCACCCGCAACGGCCCCGCCTCGCGCGACGAGCCCGTGGTCGAATTACCTGCGAACGCAACACTCATTACTCACCAACTCAGACTGAAACGGTTCAGTTGAAAACAAGCGCCGAAGGATCCGTTCAGCCTCCGGGCGATCGCTCAGATAAGGCCGACTTCCTGGAATTTCGCCGTCACGATGTCCTTGTCGAAGGGCTTCATGATGTACTCGTTGGCACCGGCGTGCAGCGCGCGCGCGATGTGCGCGACGTCGTTCTCGGTGGTGCAGAACACCACCTTGGGCTGGTCGCCTCCGGGCATGCGCCTGAGATGGCCGAGGAACTCGTAGCCGTCCATGACGGGCATGTTCCAATCGAGCAGCACCGCATCGGGCAAGCCGCGCTTGCAGGCTTCCAGCGCCTTCTCACCGTCTTCGGCTTCGAGGATCTGGAAGTCGAGGCCCTCCAGGATCCGGCGCGCAACCTTGCGGATGACGCTGGAATCATCAACGACGAGACAAGTTCGCATGTGAACCTCTGCTTCCTTCCCCTTTGCCGGGGCGCTTTCAGTTGCAGGCCCGATGACGGCGATGCCGCCGTATCAGGCTGCCATCATCTCGGGCGCGAGCTCGAGGACGCGATCGACGTCGAGGACGACCATGAGCTGGCCGTCGAGGCGGTGGACGCCGCCGGCGAGCTTGGCCATGCGGGGGTCGAGGTTGA
>NZ_JADPKH010000084.1:0-1358 GCF_023073835.1 Bradyrhizobium sp. 153
TGATGTGGTGGAACGGCCCGCTCCAACAGCATCAAAGTGCTAGAACGTGGTCGTTGTTCGAACGCCACAAAGGAAGGACCGTTCCGTGAAACAGGTTAGCACCATCGGGTTAGATTTGGCCAAGAACGTTTTCCAGGTTCACGGCGCGGATGCGGAGGGCTCGCCCGTGTTCAACAGGAAATTGCGGCGCAGCGAGGTTCTGCGCTTCTTCGAAAAACTGCCACCATGCCTGGTGGGGATGGAAGCCTGCGGTAGCGCCCACTATTGGGCGCGCGAGATCGCAGCTCTCGGTCATGAGGTGCGGCTCATTCCGCCGGCTTATGTCAAACCCTTCGTAAAGCGAGGCAAAACGGATGCGGCGGACGCAGAGGCCATCAGCGAAGCGGTGACCCGAAAGACCATGCGCTTCGTACCGATTAAGACGGCTGAGCAACAGGCTGCCGCGATGGTGCTGAAGACCCGCGCTCTTCTAGTGCGGCAGCGAACGCAGGCGGTCAACGCGTTGCGCGCGCATCTGGCAGAATTGGGGATCATCGCCACCGCCGGCCTGGCAAAAGTTGAGACGCTGGTCGCAATCATACGGGATCAGACAGATGCTCGCCTGCCCGCAGCAGCGCGCTTCGCGCTGAAGGCTATTGCCGACGAGATTGAAGCTTCAGCCGACCAGATCGAGAGGCTCGAGCGCGCGATTGTCGTGGAGACAAAGCACGACGAGGACATGCGTCGGTTGACCACGATCCCTGGCGTCGGCGCCATCACGGCGGCGACCATCAAGGCGCTCGTGCCGGATCCCGGCGGGTTCAAGTCGGCTCGCCACTTTGCCGCCTGGCTGGGATTGACGCCGCGGCCTCATTCAAGCGGAGGCAAAGAGCGACTGGGAGGAATATCGAAGATGGGAAATCCGGAACTCCGCTCTCTCCTCGTTGTCGGGGCGACGGCCGTCTTGCGGGTTGTCCGAAACGACGCTCGGGCGCGGCCGTGGCTGAAGGCGCTTCTCGCCAGACGGCCCTTCAAGGTTGCCGCGGTCGCGCAGGCCAACAAGACGGCGCGGATCATCTGGGCGCTTCTGAACAAGGGTGGGACGTACCGACGTCCCGACCCGCTGACTGCCGCGGCCGCCGTCTGATGGACGCAGTGACCGCCAAAGCGATCTGACCGGCGCAGGCCGGCAGAGGCAAGGTGCAACAACAGCCGATGAACCCATGGGACGACATCCCGAAACGAGTGAAGCTACTGCCCCCAATGCGCTCAAACGCGTAAACTTGATTTAGCTCCTCGTTCCGCGGATCTCATCGAGGCCAGCGGCCATGTGCCGCGCGCAAAGGCCGGACATATGACCGCACCGTTCCAATGTGTGA
>NZ_JADPKH010000007.1:0-113212 GCF_023073835.1 Bradyrhizobium sp. 153
GAGCGGGCGGGGTCAAGGCCGTCAGCCGCCGGAGGCGGGGGCGCGCAGCGCCAGCCTTGAGCCCGCTCGATCACCGGTCTACTTCAACACAGTTGCTCCCCGGGGAGCGATGCACTATTGCCCCCGTCGCCTTGCCGATGGCTGATGCCGCGGTCCGGTTGGGCCGCTCACATCACCGCAAGACTTGACGCACAGACCCCGGGCGTCAGGACCACACGCTTTTGCCGTCCGCGGACGTCCCTCCCACCCATTCGGAAGCTCGCGCGTGCTCGCCCCCGAACTCGAAAGGAAACGCTGTGACCGCGCCGTGTCGATCCCGCGGATCGCGATGGCTCACAGGCTTAGCCCGCCCTGCCACCTCGTCACGCGCCGGCGCTGCCGCGTCCATCGCATCCCGGCCGACGTATCGTGACGATCGCGAAACGCCCCTTTGACGGGCCGGGATGTTTTGCGATTTACCCGAAAATACGAATTCGGTCAATCAGAATTTTTCCGCTCTGCCCCTTGACTTACATGTGGCGTGATTTGCCCGCCCGGCAAAGCGAGTAATTATGCGAAGGCGTTGGAGCGCGTCCGCCTTGGCAGATGGAAGAAGGATGAACGCATCGTCACAACCGCCTTCGCATCGGCCGGAAGGCTGCCGGCCGCCGGTCGTCGACCAGCAAGGAATCCCGGCATAGCGATGGCAAGGACGCTGGCGTTGGGAAAGCAACCATCATGACGTACCTTCCTTGTATTGGCCTAGACGAACATCAGCGTGACAGAGGAAAAAACGCCAAGTCCCAGCAGGCGGATCTTTGGGGCTTAGGCGCAAAGCGATCTGAATCGGAGAAAACGCTTCGGCCGCGCGTCCCGCCGTAACAAGTACGATCCCCTTGGATGCATACGCGACGGGCGAATTAGGATCTATTTCCAAAGCTGCGTCGTATTCAGGTAAAGCTTCCTCAGGATTCCCGTAGTTCAGAATGTTTCCCTTGGCTACGTGCGCATTTGCGATCGCTGGGCGTTTTGCAAGAGCTTGATCTATTAGCTTGATCGCCCTCTTCTTGTCCTCGACTACCGATGATGACCATCCGTAGATCACGCCATCCGCTATGCACAACGTCTTGCCGATCATTGCATCTATGTTGTCCGGATCGAGGCGCAGTGCGCTGTCGAACAAGTCGTTTGCCTCTGCATTCGTCAACTTGGTCCGTGGGCCATAGCGCTTCGCCCAGCCGCGCATGCTGAAATCCACAGCGTCTGGATTGGTTGGTCTGTCCATTTGGCTGCGCCGGCTTTCGGCTTGGATGAGTTCGACGTTGAGAGAGCGGGCGAGCCGAGCCGTGACCTGCTCCTGTAGGGCCGTAAGATTTGACCGATCGCCGTCAAAGCGGTCCGACCAGACGTCGCGACCAGTCGACAGGTCGGAAAGTGATACGTTCATACGGACCCGATCTCCGGGCCGCTGCACCGCGCCCTGTACCGCCCATCGGATACCAAGGTCCTTGCCGAGCGTCTTCAAATCGACCTGCTTATTCTTATAGGTGAAAGCCGTCCCGCGACCGATCACGAACGTCAAACTTCCAGCAACCAACGACTGCCGCAATCACGATACGGCCGATGAACGAGGGCAACGTCCCGGAGTTCCTTCGGCTAATGCGAGGGATCGTCAGCTTTGAGCGCGGTGAGAACTTCAGCCTCACCGAAGCGGAGCTGCTTCGCCGTGGCTTCGGCGAGCGCCCTGAGTTTGGCGCTTACGTCGCGGATACGGGGCTAGGGTGGCTTGCTGGAAAGGCGGTCCACTACGAAATCCCGTTCATGCATACTCTGCGACCGCTTTTGATGCTGAAGTGGCTCTATGTTGAACCCGAGTGCCGAGGCGGCCGCGTCGGTCAAAGGCTCATGCGCCAAATGGCGCTACATGCGCGTACAACAGGGCACAAGTGCTTCTGCTGGTTCGTGCTGAACGACAATGGTTGGCGCAATCATTCTACCACGGTCTCGGTGCGACGGAGAACCTCGAGTGGCGGCGGTGGATCATGCCGTCCAACGCCTTGAACCAACTCGCGGACAGCGCAGATTGACCATCTGCTAGCAAGCCTAGAACACTGCCATCGCTACCGATCAGCGGCGATGCGGTCGAGACTCCCTTAATGGCCAGAGGACGCGGATGACGGATGCGCACACGTTGACGAAGTCGGCTTTGGGCAAAAAGCAAGAGATGGGCGTCGGTGGGAAAGCTCTAGCTTCCGTACGTTGGCCACGCATACATGAGCCAAATGCCGGGCAAAAGATCGATCGAACAACTGCGTTGGAGTTGCCTTGTCATTGCCGACAAGCGCACGGAAGAACACGAGAAACAGCAGGATCGCATAGACCGCCAGGTTCAGGAGAGAGAGAGTAATTCATCAAATGCTGGGCACCGAGCGCGAGTGCAGCCGGTCCGATCAGCTGAAAGAATGCGGTGAAAACGCCAAGGACTAGGCCAGCAAGCAGGCCGCCCAGCGTGGAAAGTACATGCACGGCCCCGTTTCCCTTCTTTTGCCTTCTCAGCTAGTCTAAAATCACTAAGTTCAGTGCATTGCTACTTCATTTCGCTCTCGAATGCCCATGTCTGCAGTGGACATGAGCCATCGCCCAGCACTGGGTACTTTGAGGCCCGCTTTCGCGACGTGAGATGACCGCTTTGGGTCAACCTCTGCCGTGGCAGCCCGGCAATCGTCTGTTGCCTTCCGACACCCGACATTCACCTCTCGTTGTTGAACGGCAGCCTCGGGCCAGTAGCGGCCCTCGCAGTATTTCAGCAATTACTGAAATATCCTTGACATTAACCAATCATTTCCATATTCGTTGAAATATGAAAAAGAAGGATGTTGTAGCAGCCCTAGCTGCTCTCGCTCAAGATAACCGGCTTGATGTATTCCGGTTGTTGGTGCAGGCCGGGCCAGAGGGAATGTCGGCCGGTGCGGTGTCAACGGCTCTCGACCTCGCGCCAAATACGCTGACCTTCCATTTGGATCGGCTAAGGATGGCGGGGCTTGTCACCGTGCGCCGCGATGGCCGCTCGATGATCTACGCTGCACAATTCGAGACCATGAATGAACTGCTCGGCTATCTCACCGAAAACTGCTGTGGCGGCACCATCGAATGCACGCCCGCCGTCGCCTGTAAGCCTGCGCGCAAGCGCGCGAAGGTCCCAGCCTAGAAGGAGTGATCCCATGAAACGCCTGCATGTTCACGTCGCCGTTGATGATCTCAGCCAATCGATCGGCTTCTATTCGGCGCTGTTCGCCGCCCAACCCGCTGTCGTCAAATCCGATTATGCAAAGTGGATGCTCGACGATCCGCGCGTAAACTTCGCGATCTCTGCACGAGGCCGGGAAGCTGGCCTTGATCATCTTGGCATTCAAGTCGAGGACGCCGAGGAATTGCAGGAGGTCTATACCCGCCTGCGCACCGCAGGCGGCAATGTAATTGAGCAAGGCCAGACGGCATGCTGCTATGCCAAATCTGAGAAGTCATGGATCGATGACCCGGCTGGCATTGCTTGGGAAACGTTTCTGACGACCGGCGAAAGCATCAACTACGGAGATGGCTCGGGCGAGAAAGAAGCCCGCATCGCGCACGAGAAGCAGAGCGGCGCGCGCTGTGCGCCCCAGCCAACGGCTAAAGCGTCGGCGTGCTGCTAATCATGGATGTCATTATCTACCACAACCTGGATTGCGGAACCTCGCGCAACACGCTTGGCATGATCCGCAATGCGGGGATCGAGCCGCACGTGATCGAGTACCTGAAAACACCTCCGGCACGTGCGCTGCTCAAACAACTGATCGAGCGCATGGGTGTGCCCGTGCGGTCGGTACTTCGCGAGAAAGGCACGCCGTTCAATGATCTCGGTTTAAACAAGCCGAACCTTACTGATGATCAGTTGCTTGATGCGATGATGGCGCATCCGATCTTGATAAATCGTCCAATCGTGGTTACGCCGAAGGCGGTGCGCCTATGCAGGCCTTCGGAAGCCGTCCTTGACCTTCTCCCGGCCCAACGCGGCGGTCAACGATCTTCGGCAACCTGATGCCGACGCTTGCACAGCGCGCCTTCGCCGAATGGTTAGGCACGGCGTTCCTGTTAGCGGCCGTGGTCGGCTCGGGCATTATGGCTCAAAACCTCGCGGGCGGGAACGTCGCGCTCGCGCTTCTCTGCAACACTATACCGACCGGCGCAATCCTCGTTGTATTGATCCTAATCTTCGGACCGATCTCAGGCGCACATTTCAATCCCGCTGTCTCAATTGCTTTCGGCCTGCGTAGGGAACTGTCGTGGCCTGACGCAGCGCTTTACATCGCCATGCAAGTCATCGGCGGAATGGCGGGCGTCTGGGCCGCGCATCTGATGTTTGACCTGCCGGTATGGCAATTCTCGACGACTGTGCGCTCGGGAGGCGGGCAATGGTTTGCGGAGGCGGTCGCGACCTTCGGACTTCTTCTTACGATTTTCGGTTGTGTTGCGCGAGCGTCGTCGGCGATACCCTACGCTGTCGGTCTCTACATCACCTCGGCTTACTGGTTCACGGCCTCGACTTCATTTGCCAATCCTGCCGTTACTATTGCGCGGGCTACGTCTAACACGTTCGCGGGAATTGCTCCCGCAGGTGTGGTCGCCTTCATCGCGGCGCAGTTAGCCGGGATGGCTACGGCGGTGATTGCCGGAAAATGGCTCTGGGATGAAGGTAGCGACAATAATCGCGAGCCACGATGAGGCGCGAGGTCCGGTTTGGGTCAAAGGCTGCCTTGGCCCGCTCGGATCGCCTTGTTCGGGTCACCTTTAGTAAGCGGACCTCGCGGCGCGCTCAGCTGAGGTCGGCACGGGGCAACTTGCGGACTTCGTCATTCCAATTTCGGTGCCGATAGCTATTCCACGGCCTTGCACAGTCCTTTTTCTTGCCAGCCGTGATCGTGTGCCCGATTGACCCAAGGTTCCCGCGTATCGTGCAGGACGAGCGCCAATGCACGCCGTTCGACAGTGCCCGTGGCGGTCGGCTTGTGCGGGACGTTCGCGCGCACAATGACTGGCTGCCTCCCGGTCGGCCGATTTGCCTGCCCTCTGGCGTCTCCATGCATCCTTCGCCTTGTACGACGTGAATCAGCTCTGGTCCGGCGTGACGGTGAACCGTTGTGGTTGCACCGGGCAGCATGATCGCCTCAGGGCCAGTAGCGGCCATCATCGTTAACCGAAAGGATGCCCGAAGTTTACGCGGCGTGCCGCAGTCCCGCACGACAATGCGCGAACGGCGCGCGAAATGAATTCGTCCGCCGCCGATGATCGTTAATTAGACGCGACTATTTCAGTCCCTTTACAAACGCGAGGATTGTATCTGTAAGAGTCGTGTCTTCCGTATTCACTGAGTAAATTTCCGACATGTGGCTATGGCCTTTCAGCACCGCAAACGTTTGGCAGTGATTGTTAGCGCACATCGCAGCCTTCAGAGTTTCTGCTTGGTCGATGTAGTACGGAACATCAATTTCTCCGCGCACGACTAACAATGGCAGCTTTGATTGGGCCAAGCCATTTAGCGAGGATCGCTCCCGCCACAATTCGGTATCCGCGCCGAAATAAGATTTCTGCCCCGCCACTTCGATTTGGGGGCGAAGGTCATATGTGCCGGACACAAGTATTGCACCGACGACCACGGGCACGGCTGCGCGCGCTAGGTAACTGCCGACGTGCGATGCCCCGGCAGAGTGCCCCATCAGAAAAATGCGGTTTGGATCGCCCCCGTAGTCCCGGATTTTCTCCTTTGTCCATGCCACTGCCGACGCGACATCGTCCGCCGCCGCGGGCCAGGGATAGTCGGGCGCGAGCCGGTAGGTCATGTTGACTCCGACCATCCCATTCTTCGTCGCCCACAACATGACATTGTCATAGTAGGGGCTTGAGCCGGCGCGCTTGTCGCCCCTCTCATATCCGCCGCCGTGAACGAAGATGAGAACGGGACGAGCCTCGGCGGTCGTTGCCCGAAACACGTCCAGCAGATTTCGCTCGTGTTGGCCGTACTTGATGTTTCGATCGACTGTTACGTTTTCATACGGCTCTTTCGCTTGCAGCGGCGCGTACAACTTTCCCGTTTCGGGAGCATTTATCACAGCGCCCATTGCCTTAACCGCCTCAGCTTTATCCGGAGGCATTGGACCCGCCGAGGCTGACTGAAGGCTGAGCAACGTGGTTGCAATGGCAATAGACCGACGCATTTCCGACACCTCAAAATGGATTGCAGGATAATCTTCTTGGAAGGCAGGACCCTCAGCGCAAAATCCAGACGGCACTCGACCTATGGTGAGTACCCTACAAGACAAATGTATCCCGCGATTTTGGTAACGAAAGCGACCTTCGAAACGGGTGTTTTGTCAGCACCGGGACGTGGCGATAGATAGCTGACTTCTGAAAAAACTCCCTCTTGGGCGCGAGCCAGTTCTTCCCCATACGGCTTGCCCGAGGCGTCTTTACTATCCTTCTGAACAAGGCCGAGGCGCGCACGGTTGGGATTGGCCACCATCTTGCCGTCCGAGCCCGCGCAGGTCGGATACAAGTCCCGGTCGCTGAAGCTCGGGTCGCTCTTATTGATTTTTTCGATTGTTGCAGCCGGGTCGGCCTTAATGCCGGAGACGACCCTTTCGAGCATGGCGCGCGCCTCACTTGCGGTGCCGTACTGTTGACCAATGGCTGCTTGGATGAACAGGACTGAGGCGACGCCAGAAAGAATGATCCTAATCATCGTTCGCCCCCGACTAAGATAATGAATTCAATCCCTTTCCCTTCGCAGCTTCGAATCGGCCTGTCGAGATGCAAATTTGTGCTTGCGCTGCGCGTTTGATGGCGACTGGTAAAGTCCGCTGTGGGGCCATTAGGAAGTGCATCGCCTGAATTTACCGGTCAGGGTGTTCGCTTGCCAGCGAGCGGCTTGGCTATCTCCAGCGCGCAGTCTATGAATAGCCGCCGCGCTGGATTGGGAGTTCGGCCCTTCAGCGTGATGATTCCGATCGGCCACATCTGCGCAGGCATTTCGACAGGCAAGATTTTCATCGACAGCCGCTTGGCGCTGAAATGCAGCATCGATGCCGGAAGAAAGCTCAGGAAGCGCTCCGATGACAGCAATGCCGACTGCATCAGAATCGAGTACACGGTCACGCTGGGCCGCGGCACCTCGAGTGCGGACGCGTGAAATGCATTAGCAATCCAGCCGCCCGGAAAACTTTCGCGCGGTGGCAGGCACCAGCGCTCGTTGACCAACTCGGCGAGGCGGATCTTGCGCCGCCGCACCCACGGATTGTTCAAGCCTGCAACGACGACGCCGCTTTCGTGCAACAGCTCCCGCACATCGGTGTCAGCAGCCGGCGCCGGGCTCGGCAGCCGTCCGATCATCAGATCGATATCGTGGTTGCGCAGATGCCGGTCCTGAAGCTCCGGCGGTTCGCCCTCGATGATATGAAGCGCGAGCCTCGGATATTGGCGGGATAGCCGATCGATGATGGCAGGCAGCAGGCCAGCCATCACAGGTTCCGTACTGCCGATGCGCAATTCGCCGGTTGTCGGATCAGCCAGCGCTTGCAGCTCGTCCACGCCACTTCGCAAATCGTTGCTCAGGGCGATGCTACGTTTGAGCAACGCCTCGCCATAGAGCGTGGGCGCCACCCCGAGACGGCTTCGCTCGAGGAGCGGAAGGCCAAGCGTTTGCTCGAGGCTCGCGATCATCTTGGAAATGACGGGCTGCGAAATGGCAAGGTGCTCGGCCGCCTTCGCCATGCTCCCGTGCTCGACGACAGCGATGAAGACATTCAGCTGCCGCAGCTTGATACGCTGACTAATCTGGGATGCGTCGAACATGCGACCCTTTCCGAAACGGAATAGAAGGATCGGAAAATAGAACTTTCCATATATAGGTATCAGGAACAAGCTGCAAATCGATAGTGACTTCTCACTTGCGAGCTTTGGAGCAGCACCATGTCGGAGATACCGTACTTCCGCCTGCCCCGTCGCACGTTCCTGCTGGGGGCCCTTGCAGCATCGTTGTCGGCCCGTCAGGTCGCCGCGCAAACCTATCCATCCAACCTCATTCGAATTGTCGTCCCGACGAGTGCCGGCACGCCGCCCGACATCATCAGTCGCCTGGTGGCCGATGGACTTGCGGCCAACGAAGGTTGGCGGCTCGTCGTGGAAGATCGGCCGGGCGCTTTGCAAACCATCGCAATGAATGACGTAAGCGGCCGTCCGGCGGACGGCTACACGCTGCTCACCATGAGCTTGCCAATGATGGTTACTCCGACCCTGCTTCCGAAGGCAGAGACACGACCCGACGCGGATTTCGATCCGGTCGTCAAGATATCGACGTCCTACACGGTGCTCGTCACCACGCCATCGTTGCCCGTCAATTCCCTGCCCGAACTGGTCGCGCTGCTCAAGAGCAAGCCCGGAAAACTCAACTTCGCGTCCGCTGGCTTCGGCACACCTTCGCACCTGATTGGCGAGATGTTCGCATTGCAGGCCGGCGTGCACGCCACCCACGTACCCTATCAGCAGTTTTCGCAGGCTATCGCCGATCTGATCGGCGGCAACGTTGAATACATGTTCGTGACCACGCTTCCGGTCATCGACCTCATCGAGACCGGCAAGCTGCGCGCCCTCGCCGTCGCCGCGCCTGCGCGGATCGCCGCCCTCAAGAGCGTTCCCTCGGTGGCCGAAGCAGGCTTTCCAGATCTCGTGACGGCCGATTGGATCGGCTTTGCCGCCAGGCGAGGCACGCCCGCGGAGATCACCTTGCAGCTCAACAAAGCGATCAACAAGGTTCTTGCTGAGCCTAAAATCCGCGCTTCGCTCGACAAGATAGGAGCCGTGCCCGTCGGCGGCACCGCCGCAGAATTTGGCGATGGAATCCGGTCCGATGTTGCCCATTGGGCCAAGATCGTCAAGGACGCGGACATCAAGCTACCCTAATGAGCGATGCCGGACCCAAAGGCCGGACGGGCCGCCGCGATGAAGCAGCATTTGCGATCACGCCGCCGCAGATCGTCGGCCCGTTCTATCCAATTCGGGAACGTCCCGACCTGGCAACCAATCTGGCGCGCCCAATGGGCAGCGCCGCCGAGGCGCAGGGCCAGCTCATCTATGTCAGGGGGCGCGTGCTCACTCCTTCTGGAGAGCCGGTGTCGCATGCACTCATCGAAATCTGGCAAGCAAACGCTGCAGGGAAATATCGTCATCCGAGCGATATGAACCCAGCGCCGGTCGACCCCAATTTCAAGGGTTTCGCGCGCCTGACCGCAGACGCGTCCGGCTGCTACAGTTTTCGTACGATAAAACCGGGCCGCTATCCGACGGCAGAAGGCGAAATCAGGCCGCCGCACATTCACCTCACCGTCGACGGCCAGTTCGATCGCCTGGTAACCCAGCTCTATTTCGCTGGCGAAGCCGAAAACCTGACCGACCGCTGGCTCAACGCGGCTCCGCACCCCGACCGACTGATCGTCAACTTGCAAGAGCCGCCATCCCACCTCGAGAAGCACGCGATGGTCGCGGATTTCGACATAGTCTTGGCCAGCGGATGATGGCGGTGTAGGAGGGCTTCCAAGTCAGGCTTCGGGTCAACATCTGCCGTGGGAGTACCGCCCTACTCCAGTGATGGGGGTCGCGACCTCTGGGCGCAACGGGACTGCGACAGTCTCATACAGCTCTCGCATTCTGCGCCACACTGGCAGGTCCGCTCTGGGGTCACATGCTGAAGCGAAGAGACTTCACGGCCCTAATCCGCTCTCCAGCTGAAAGCAGACGGTCGTTGGATGGTCGGGCGAGGCAGCTAAGGGCCATCAGCGGCCATTCATTCCTGACCAATCCGCCGATAGACTTATCGACATTCGGCATTGGATGCACCCCTCGCGGCCAGCGCGTGCTGGACCTGGTTTGCCGCATAATCGACCATCTCGCGGTGAGCCATCGCCGCACCATGCCGCTTGGCCTCCGCGAAGGCGGCCTCGCCCATCACATCGCGAACGCGGGCGAGAGTGTCGGGCAACTCCTGGAAGAAGCTGGTGGACGGGATCATTTGGGAAAGGGCTCCGCTAAGCGTGGCCGCGACCGTCGGGTGGCCGAGCCGCTCAAACAGCAAAATAAGGGTGGCGGTCGTGAGGGTCGCAAGACCTATCTCTGTTGACTGGCCCCAGATCTCGAGCATTCGCGGCAGGGTTCGCAACGTCTTGACCGGATCGCCGCTCCGCACCTGCAACTCCGCGACGGCGGGGATGATGACGATCTCCCAGTAGCGATTACCGGATGTCCTTGCATGAGCAAGGGCCATCTCCAACGCATCCAGGGCACACCTTGGGTTGGCCTCGCTAAAGGCTCTTCCCTTGGAAAACAGCGCCGCGATGAGCGAACTTGGCGTTCGCGCGGCCGCAACCTTGTCAACGATGTCGTCGGCGATCGCCATCGCCTCGTCATGCGCGCCGGCCATCGCCAGGTAAAAAGGAAGCGTCGCCAGGCATTGCCGCTCGCGTCGGTCCGCCGGGTGCTCGGCGCCGGCACGCGCAAACTTGACAGCGCTTTCGGCATTGCCCTGTCGGGACGCAATCATGGCCAGAACAGAGAACGCCCAGACTGGCGGGTCGAAGTTGGCATTGCCTATCAGCGCTGTCGCTTCCTCGGCGTAGAGCGTCGCCTCTTGAACACGTCCCAGGTTCCAGGCCCTTTTTGCTGCATAAGTCAGCAGGGCGCCGAGCCGGCGATGGCCGGCGCGTCGTGCCGCATCGACGATCTCCGTCGGCCAATTGAGCGGTTCGCTGCGCACGCGGAGGACCGCCATGCTCGGGACCCTGGATGCGATCCGGGCCGCAACATCGATATCATCTTGGCTGCTCGCCCACCGAAACGCCGCGCGCAAATTGTCCACTTCCTGATCGAGCCAGACATAAGCCATCAATTGCTGCGGGCTTCGCCAAATCCTATGGTGCGTCTCAGCATCCTCCGCGAAAAATTGCGCATGGCGGCCCCGAAAGACCTCTGTTTCACCCAGCATCGCGAGCCGCTCCTCGGCAAACTGTCTGATGGTTTCGAGCTGGCTGTAGCGAACTGCATTCCCGACCCGTTTGGCGCTGAGCAGCGATTTTCGTACCAGTGAGTCCAGGAGATAGAGAACATCGGCGGCCGCGATGTCGCCGCCGCTACAGATGCGCTCGGCAGCCTCCAGCCCGAAACCTCCGGAAAATACCGATGCGCGCGAAAGCACGGCCTTCTCGGATGGCGACAACAGGTCATACGACCATTCGACGGCGTGGCGCAGCGTCTGATGTCGCTTCAAGACGTGTCGCGACCCGCTGGTGAGCAGACGGAAGCGTTCATGCAGGCGATCGCGGATCTGAGTGGGACTCATTGCCCGCGTTCGGGCTGCTGCGAGCTCGATGGCCAGCGGAATGCCATCAAGGCGGCGGCATATTTCACAGATCGTGTCGGCGTCACCATTGAGTTCGAAGTGTGGCTCCACGAATCGCGCGCGCTCCACGAACAGCTCCACCGCTGGCGCATCGATTCCGTCGCCGCACTCGAGGGGAAGCACCGGGTAGGTCCGCTCGCCGTGGACCATCAGCGTCTCCCGGCTGGTCGCCAGCAGGCTGACATGCGGGCATGTTGACAGGATCTCCCGTGCAAGGCCGGCTATCGCATCGATCAAGTGCTCGCAGTTGTCGAGAATGAGAAGCAGGCTCCGTCCGGCAAGCGCATTGGCGACGCTTTGCTCGATCGTCTTGCCGGGTTGTTGTGTGATGCCGAAGACGTCGGCGACGGCGTGACCGGTCGCATTGGGATCATCGAAAGCGGCAAGCTCCACCAGCCACGTGCCATCCGGATAGTTGTCACGCATCGTCGCCGCAAGCTGGAGGGCGAGCCGTGTCTTGCCGATCCCGCCGGGGCCGGTCAGCGTGACCAGCCGCGCGCTGGAAAGTATCCGGCCGGCTCTGGCGACATCTCTGTCGCGGCCCAGAAAGCTTGTTGCCTGGACGGGGAGATTACCCGGCGCGGCATTCGCATGCACCGATGGCGGAATGCTTCTGCTCAGGCCTTCCGTGTCGGGCACTTGATCGATCCAGCCGACCGCACCCTGTGGCACCGAACTACATATCGCTGAGGCTTTGGGCTGCGTACGGTTCCACTCTCGCAAGAGATGGCGCTGCAATGTCTTGGTCTGCGCGTCGGGCTCAATTCCCAATTCCCTGGAGAGCAGTTCGGCGCAGGTTCGATACTGGCGGAGCGCCGCGCCCTGTCTGCCCTGCCGGGCATACAGCCCCATCAGGGTGCGATGAACACGCTCTTGCAGGGGATCTGCGGCAAGCAGGCGGGTCGCAATGTGAATGCCACGTTCGATCACTCCTGCGGACAGGTGATGATCGAGCAGCTTCGCCATGCCTTCCAAGGCGAGTTCACGGAATCGCTGACGTTCCGCCGCTGCCCAGCTTTCAAATTCTGGTGCCGACACCTGAAAGCCGTCGAGGAATTCGCCACGATAGAGTCCGATGGCCCGCTCCAGGTTTGCCACGCCCGGCTCCGCGATAAGCTCCTCGAACACCCTTGCATCGATTTCGAGGGCGGCCGGCTCAAGGCGGATGGTGTCCTCCTGAGCGACCAATGCGGTAGGACAGATGTGCGACAAAGCCTTGCGCAAAAGGCTCAGCGCCTGTCGCAGACTGTCGCGGGCCTGCGCCTCATCGTGGTCGCCCCACAACAGCGCCGCAAGCTTTGGTCGCGCCTGCGGGTCGTCCGGGTGCAGTGCCAGATAGGCCAGCAGGGCTGTCGTCTTCTTGGTGGCCAACGGGATGGGCTCTCCGGTGTCCGTTTGGAGCCGGAAACTGCCAAGAAGTGCGAGGTTTGCCTTCGCCATATCCGCCGGCCCTGTACTCAGGGTGCAAAAAGACCCGGTCCGACGATTTTGCGAATTTATCACGCGCGCGCCGACAGGTCCATTGCGGCGGGTCGGTAGTCTACTCGCGAGGTCAGGGCCACCATTACCGATGGAGATTACGATGTGGAATCGCTTGTCGCTTGCCGCCGCCGCAGCCCTCGTGATGGGAACAGTCGGAGCCAATGCTGCAGAACTACCGACGTATGAAGTCCTGGGCTTTTCGATTACGCCGCACCAGTTCGTGATATTGGGACCGGCCAACGCGCAACAGGAAACGCCTGCGGCTGGCATATCCGCGCCGGTCCTGATGCCGCGCCAAGGGGCACGCGATGAGCGGACCGCCAGCAGCGGAGGACGCGCGATTACAGCGCTGGCCCTCTCTCCCGTTGTTGCGATCGACCCCACGCGGTAGATCGCGCTGTCGCGTGGTGGCTGATCTCCAGCAGCCACCGCGCGGCAGTCGCACTTCGTGATATCGCTGCGCTCCTTGCCGGCGAGCGAACGGAATGGGCGGACTATTTCCGAGATTTCAAGCCCGATGCCTTGAGGTCGTCCGAGGCAGGCATTTCATACCGGCGGTTCCACCGTCCGTCGAAGCAGCTGATCGCAACCTGTACACCCAGGAGCGTAGTAAGAGACCCGCTCCGCCCAAACCATCACTGCCGCGTGAACGAGACCGATTTGCGCGGCCACGAAGCCATCCCGAAACAAACTCGGCCTAGCGTCCTCACTGACCTGCAAAAGGAGCGACGGCCATGATCGGCGCAACTTGGAATCGCAAAGGACGCAAGCTCGTCATCGCAAATTCCCTGGCCGCTGCGGCTGCTTTATTGGTCGTGGCCGCTGCTCCCCGGCCTGTCTCGAGTGCCGCCCTCGGCAGTGAATGGCAATGTAGCAGGTCGGCGTTTGTTCTAACGACGTGCCGTCCAGCGTCTGAAGATGATGTGACGCGAAAGCCGCTGGCTGAAGCAAAGCCGCTGGCGGAAGCGCCGAGCTTAAGCGAACAGACCGGCGCCGGCTGGGGTGAACTTCACGTAGGTGTCACTCTCGTGCAACTCGAGCCAGCCTCGCTCGATCGCGAACTTGAGGCCGGCACGATACTCCGCTGCCGTGGCCTTATCGCCGAAATAGGAACAGGACGTTGAACTTCTCGATGTAATTCCGGCCACATGGACCGGCCCCGTTGTGGACCCGCGCCGAGACTTTCTCGGTCTCGTGCGCAGATAGCAATGCGAGTCATTAATCTCATACCCGCTTGAGTTACGTTCCGAGCCCGCGCAGGCTCGATTTCAATTGCGGAGTTGACCGCGCTGCAACGGAGCGAGGTCCGCCCTGGGTCAAACTGCGAAACTCAGGATGAGAAAATCTGGTCCGCTCTGCCGCAAAAGCCGGACCTCCATGACACGAGCCGTGACTTCGCCCAATAACGGACACGTACGCCTACGGGCGGCCTACTTGCCCTCGTTCCATATGTCGGTGGCGAGCTTCCAGTCATTTCCGACCTTTTCCCAAACAACGACGTACTTCCCAGTCACTTCCTGCGGTGTCGGCCCTTTGGTCTTCAGAGCAAACGTGCCGATCTCGCGTGCCGCCGAAGGGCCGAGCGACTTCACGTCAACAGTTGTGAGCTTCGGGTCGCCGACTTGATCCGCCATGCCTTTCCACATTACTTCGATGGCTGCTCGGCCCTGCACCAACGAGGAGCCGGGCGGCATCGCGATCGCATCAGCGGTATAGAGCGAGCCGATACCAGAGAAATCGCCCTTGTTGAAGAATTCAATAAATTTGGTGTTGATCGCTTCAATCTCGGGCTTCTGAGCCAAAGCCGGAGCCGCCAGCGAGACCACGAATACCATCACCAGTACGATGTTGCGCATGATCGTCTCCAACTCAATGTACGATTCGATTGCAGCGCGGGTGTTGCCCACAGCGGAGGCGTCGAATGCCACATCCCAGACCGGGTTTGACAAAACAGCAACTCCGGGGAATTACCGTAAGAAATATTGACGAACTGAGTGCGACGTGGCGCCCTAGCCAACTCGCTCGGTCCTGAGAGCGACGAGAGTGATTGCTCCTTGCCGTGGCGGCCCGCGCGGACGAGATGACGCGCCGTATCGCCAGCGTCGATGCGGAGCGAACAGCTTCCCATCTTGGTTCACGTCCGAGTTGCGTCATCAACCGACGAGGCCCGCAAGCTGGGCCACTTCCGCTCTGCCGCCGGAGGCCGTCGTTGACAGGTCCATGCCTAAGCCGGCACGACCACCTTGCCGATCGGCCACAGCGCGATGCCTGCGAGCTTCAAATGCGCCCAGGCGAAGGGGATGCCGATGATGGTCACGGCGAGAACCAGGGCGGTGAGGAGATGGCCGAGGGCCAGCCACCAGCCGGCGAGCACGAACCAGATGATATTGCCGATCACCCCGAGCGGGCCGGTGCCGATATCGCTCATCCCGGTGACCTCGTCGCGCCGCACCGCCTTCGAGCCGAATGGCAGCAGCGTGTAGACGGCGATGTTGAAGGCCGCCCGCGCCCAGGGCAGGCCGATGATAGTGATGGCCATGATGACCGCGGCGATCAGCCAGCCGAACGCCATCCAGGCGCCGCCGATGAGGATCCAGAGCAGGTTGAGCAGGATGGAAACGGGAGCCATGGGATGATCCGAAGGTGGATGACGCCATCTATATAGGTTCGAAATCTGTCTCTGCGAAGACGGCTCGATACCCACAAAACGAAGCCCGGCTGCGCGAGGCGACATCCGGGACCTTGGCTCTCACTGTCCCGGGTATCGCCTTGCGCACCCGGCTAGATCTTGCGTCCGGCCTGCTCCCAATAGGGATCGCGCAGGCGGCGCTTGAAGATTTTTCCGGAATCTTCGCGCGGCAGCCCGCTGCGGATCTCGATGTGCTTCGGCACCTTGTAGTCGGCGAGCGAAGCCTTCAATCGCGCCCGGACCTCGGCGGCCTCGAGCGTGATGCCGGCCTGCGGCTCGACCACCGCCATCAGCGCCTCCCCGAACTCGGCATCGGGGATGCCGAACACGGCGCAATCATGCACGCCAGGCACTGCGTGCAGCACGGATTCGATCTCGGCCGGATAGATGTTGACGCCGCCTGAGATCACCATGTCGCGCTTACGGTCGCAGATGAAGACGTAACCGTCCTCGTCGATGTAGCCGACATCGCCGGAGGTGATGAAGCCATCGCGGTCGATCTCGGCGCGCTTCTCCGGCTTGTTGTGGTAGGTGAAATCGGCCATCCCGGCCATGCAGGAATAGATCTCGCCGACTTCGCCCACCGGAAGCACGCGGCCGTCATCCCCGATGAAGCGCAGTTCCGCGCCGGGCGAGATCCTGCCGACCGTGCCGGGCTTCTTCAGCGCATCCTCCGAGGTTGCGAAGGTGACCGCGCTGGACTCAGTCGAGCCGTAGAATTCGTAGATCACCGGTCCCCACCATTCGATCATGGCGCGCTTGACGTCGGCCGGACATGGCGCGGCGGCATGGATGACGTGGCGCAGCGAGGAGACGTCATATTTCCTGCGCACCTCTTCCGGCAGCTTCATCAGGCGGATGAACATGGTCGGCACCATGAAGATGGTGTCGATCCTGTATCGTTCGATGAGTTCGAGAAATTCTTCGGCCTCGAAGCGCGGCATCAGCACCAGTGCGCCCCCGAGCTTGCCGGCGCGGATGCCGAAGGAGTTGGGCGCGGAATGATAGAGCGGGCCCGGCAACAGCGCGCGGGCGCCGGGCTTGAGGCCGTAGATCATCGCGCGCATGCGCTCGCCGGCAGCCTGCTGCTCCGGCGTCGGCGCATTGCGGCGGACGCCCTTGGGATGGCCTGTCGTCCCCGAGGTGTAGATCATGCTCATCGGCTGCGGCACGACCGGGCCGTCATAGGGTTGTTGCTGGGCGAGCCAAGACTCAAAATCGATCGCGAACTCCGGAATCTTCAGATGATCCGGATCGATCTTGTAATTGGACAGGATTTCCGGCGGCGTCGGCACGCTGAGCACGGTGACGCCGTTCGATATGGCACCGCGCAAGGCATGCAGCATGTCGGCATGTCCGATCAGCACGGAGGTGCCGGTATCCTCCAGGATGTAATTGATCTCCTCCGGCTTGAAGTGCCAGTTGATGGGCACGCCATAGGCGCCGAGCCGCATCGCAGCATAGGCGGCCTCCAGGAAGGCGATGTCGTTGCGCATCAGCATGCAGACGCAATCACCTGGCTTGACGCCGAGCTCGGCAAGGCCACTCGCGATGCGGTCGGCACGGTCAGCGACCTCGGCGTGAGAGCGGCGACGGTTGCCGGAGACGATGCCCAGGAATTGAGACGTTTCGCTCATTTGTTCTTCTTCTTGTTCAAAGTCGCCCTCATGGTGAGGAGGCGCAAAGCGCCGTCTCGAACCATGAGAGCCCGTGGCCCATCCCTCGAGACGCCGCTGCGCGGCTCGTCGGGATGAGGTCTGTGTTAATCCGCAAACTTCGGCGCGCGCTTCTCCAGATTGGCCCGCACCGCCTCGGTCTGGTTCGCGCTGCCGATCAGCTTCTGCTGCTCGACGGATTCGGCGAGCAGCGCGGGGCCCGGATCGACCGAGAGATTGTTGAGCAGGCGTTTTGCCGCACGGATCGCGTCGGGACTCTTGCCAGCGATCTCGCGCGCGGCTTCCAGGGCCGCTGCGCGCGGATCGTCGCAGATGCGGGTGGCGAGGCCGTAAGTCATCGCCTCCTGCGCGGAGAAGATGCGGCCGGTGTAGGTGAGATCGCGCAGGATGTCGTCGCGCACCAGGCTTGCCAGGATCGGCGTGCCCGCCATGTCGGGCACGAGGCCCCATTTGATCTCCATGATCGACATCCGCGTATCGGGTGCGAGGAAGCGCATGTCGGCGCCGAGCGAGAGCTGGAAGCCGCCGCCGAAAGCAACGCCGTGGACGGCCGCAATCACAGGCACCGGAAGCTGACGCCAGCCCCACACCGCGGCCTGCGGAAAGTTCGCCTGCCCATGCGTGCGCTTGGTGAGGTCACGATTTTCGCCACCCGGAATTCCGTTGCCACCCTTCTCCTTCATGGCGGCAAAACGCCCCATGTCGAGGCCGGCGCAGAAAGCGCGGCCCTCGCCGGACAGCACGACGACGCGCACGCCCTTTTCCTTCGAAAGCCGCTCGGTCGCAGCGACAAGGGCCTCGAACATGGCCTGATCCAGCGCATTCATCTTGTCGGCGCGCATCAGGCGCACGTCGGCGACGCCGTCCGAGATCAAAATCGAGACGCGCTCTTCCATGGATGAATTCTCCCCTGTTCTTGTTCAGTGCCGCTTTACAGGACGCTGGCGGCCGGATTTAGTCAATCGACCAATTAACTGACAATCCCTACGGGGGAAACACCCATGTTCAAGGAAAATCTTCTGGCCGGACGCCGCATTCTCGTGACCGGCGGCGGCACCGGGCTCGGCAAGTCGATGGCGGCGCGCTTCCTCCAGCTCGGCGCCGAGGTGCACATCTGCGGCCGGCGTAAGATCGTGTGCGACGAGACCGCGACCGAATTGATGGATCTCTATGGCGGCCGCGTCACCAGCCATGGTGTCGACATCCGCAACGCTCTCGCGGTGGAGGAGATGATCGAGACCATCTTTCGCGACGGTCCCCTCACCGATCTCATCAACAATGCTGCCGGCAATTTCATCTCGCGCAGCGAGGAGCTCTCGCCGCGCGGCTTCGATGCCGTCGCCAGCATCGTCATGCACGGCACGTTCTACGTCACGCAGGCGGTCGGCAAGCGCTGGATCGCCTTGAAGCAGCCCGGCAACGTCGTCTCGATCACCGTGACCTGGGTGCGCAACGGCTCGCCTTACGTGGTGCCATCGGCGATGAGCAAGTCGGCGATCCACGCCATGACGATGTCGCTCGCCACCGAATGGGGCCGCTACGGCATCCGCCTCAACACCATCGCGCCGGGCGAAATCCCGACCGAAGGCATGAGCAAGCGGATCAAGCCCGGCGACGAGGCCGGCGCGCGCACCAAGGCGATGAACCCGATGGGCCGAGTCGGCACCATGGAGGAACTGCAGAACCTCGCGGTGTTCCTGATCTCCGGCGGCTGCGACTGGATCAACGGCGAGACCATCGCCATGGACGGCGCGCAGGCGCTCGCCATGGGCGGCAATTTCTACCAGCTCCGGGACTGGAGCGACGACGACTGGAAAGCCGCGCGCGAGAGCATCATGGCGCAGAACGAGAAGGACCGGGCCAAACGGGGATGATCTCCCCCGTGCCCCGGACGCAGCGCAGCGCGCCGCCTTCGGCCTGGTGCGCTGCTGAGCGCCGGGGCCCATCTCGCCGGATGCTGGGTCCCGGCTGAGCAGCGCATCACTTCGTGATGCGTCGCGTTCGGGGACACGAAACCGCGGCTGATTTGTCCCGTCTTGTCTTCACCCGCGGATGACGCCACACTCTGCGGCATAAGAACAAGACGACGGCAGAAACATGCCCACACAGCCTCTGGCCAATCTCGCCGACATGGTGCGCGAGCGCGCGAAAAGCCGCGGCAGCGCCATTGCCTACGAGTTCGAGGGCCGACTCACCAGCTTCGCCGAATTCGACGTCAACACCAACAAGGTCGCCCACGCGTTGATCGCAATGGGCGTGAAGAAAGGCGACCGCATCGCCTATCTCGGCAAGAACAGCGACATCTATTTCGAGCTGTTGATGGGCGCCATGAAGGCCGGTGTGGTGATGGCGCCAGTGAATTGGCGGCTCGCGGGACCCGAGGTCGCCTTCATCGTCGAGGACTGCAAGGCGCCGGTGCTGTTCGTCGGGCCGGAGTTCATCGCGCTCGTTCGCCAAATCAAGGACCAGTTGCCGGGCCTGCGTACAATCATCACCACCGAAGGCGGCGCGCCGGAATGGCAGGATTTTGCGGCTTGGCGGGACACGCAGAGCGGTGACGATCCGAGGGTCCCGATCGACACCAAGGATATCGCGATCCAGCTCTATACGTCGGGTACGACCGGCAAGCCGAAGGGCGCAATGCTCTCGCACGCGAACTTCCTCAATCTGGTACAGACCGGTAATGCCGAGGACAAGCCGGAGTGGAACCGGTGGTCGACCGATGATGTCTCGCTGGTGGCGATGCCGATCTTCCACATCGGCGGCTCGGGCTGGGGCGTGATGGGGCTCTATCACGGCGCCCGCGGCGTGATCGCGCGCGAGTTCGATCCGACCAAGGTTCTGGACTTCTTCGAGCAGTCCGGGATCACGAAGCTGTTCATGGTGCCGGCGGCAATGCAGTTCGTGGTGCGGCAGCCGCGCGCGAAGACGGTCGATTTCTCGCGGCTGAAATACATGCTGTATGGCGCCTCGCCAATTCCGGCGGCGCTGCTGAAGGAGTGCATCGAGGTCTTCAAATGCGGTTTCGTGCAAATGTACGGCATGACCGAGACCACCGGCACCATCGTCGCGCTGCCGCCGGAAGACCACATCGAGGGACTGGAGCGGATGCGCTCGGCCGGCAAGGCACTGCCGGGCGTCGAGATCGCGATCCTGGACGTCGACGGCAAGCCGCTGCCGCCGCGCCAGGTCGGCGAGATCGCGACGCGCTCGGGCTCCAACATGGCCGGGTATTGGAACCTGCCCGAGGCGACCGCCGCTGCGCTTCGTTCCGACGGCTGGCTGCGCACCGGCGATGCCGGCTACATGGACGAGGACGGGTATCTCTATATCCACGATCGCATCAAGGACATGATCATCTCGGGCGGCGAGAACATCTACCCGGCCGAGGTCGAGAGTGCGTTGTGCGATCATCCTGATGTCGCGGAGGCCGCCGTGATCGGCGTGCCTGACGACAAATGGGGCGAGGCGGTGAAGGCCATGGTGGTCATGAAGCCTGGCAAGCAGGCCACAGCCACCGACATCATCAACTTCACCCGCGAGCGCATCGCTGGCTACAAGACGCCCAAGACCGTGGAGTTTCTGCCGGCGCTGCCGAGGAATCCGAGCGGCAAGATTTTGCGGCGCCAATTGCGTGAGCCGTATTGGGCCGGGAAAGAGCGACGGGTGAATTGACCGCGTAGTGCCGTAGGATGGGCAAAGGCGCAAAGCGCCGCGCCCTCCATTCTTCGACGATTGCGGGAGAGGTGGTGGGCACGCTTCGCTTTGCCCACCCTACGGTGCTAGCGCTAATGCTTCCCCGGCCCCATATAGCCGAACAAGAACCCGGCCACCTTCCGCATCTGGATCTCCTCACTGCCCTCGGTGATGCGATAGCGCCGGTGGTGGCGGTAGATGTGCTCGAACGGCTTGTGGCGTGAGTAGCCCATGCCGCCATGGACCTGCATGGCGCGGTCGGCGGATTCGCAGCAGAGGCGGTTTGCCCAGTAATTGCACATGGAGACGCGATCAGAGAGCGTGCGCTCAATCTGCTCTTCGGTGAGCTGGTCCATCTCCCAGGCAGTCTTGCGGATCAGAAGACGCAGCATCTCGGCCTGCGTGGCGAGCTCGACCAGCGGGAACTGGATCGCCTGATTCTCGGCGAGCGCCTTGCCGAACGGCTTGCGCTCGCGGGCATATTTCACGCTCTCGTTGATGCAGTAAACCGCGGCGCCGAGCGAGCTCGCGGCCTGGCGGATGCGGTTCTGGTGCACGAAGCACTGCGCCAGCGACAGGCCGCGGCCCACCTCGCCGAACAGCGCATCCTCGGGCACGAACACGTCCGTGAAGCTGACGCGGGGATGGTCGGTCGGCATGTTGAAGGTCCACATGTACTCCTCGACCTTGACGCCGTCGCTCTTCGCCGGCACCAGGAAACAGGTGATGCCGCGCGCATCGCCGTGATTGCCGCTCGTGCGCGCAAACAGCGCGCAATGCGTGGCAACATGCATGCCTGTCGTCCACATCTTGTCGCCGTTGATGATCCAGCCCTTGACGTTGTCGCGGGTCGCCGGCACCGCGCGCGTCTCCATATGGGTGGCGTCCGAGCCGTGATGCGGCTCGGTTAGGCCAAAGGTGATGCGGTACTTGCCTTTGATCGAGCCGTCGATCATCGCCTTCTGATCGTCGCGGCCGTAGCGGTCGAGCATGGTGACAACGGGGAAATTGCCGACGATGGAATGCTCGTTCTGGAGATCGTTGTGCAGGCCGAGTCCCTTGGCGGCAAAATGCTCGCGGATCACGGCCATCCAGAGATTGGAGCCGTCCTTGCCGCCAAATTGCTTCGGCACCGGAAAACGCAGATGACCCGCGGCGTCCGCCAGGTCCTTGGCCTTGCGCAGCAGCGCCTCCCATTCGTGGCGCGGCAGGCCGCCATTCTCGAAATCGGTGCGCGCCCATTCGCGGCGGTGATCGAAGAAGCGGATGTTGTCATCGGCCTCCTCCAGCGGCTTGATCTCGCGCTCGATGAAACGGTCGAGCTCTCCGAGATAGGCGACGAGATCGTCAGGCAATGAGAAATCCAAGGGTCTCTCCCTCAATGATTTTTCGTTTTGCGTTAAGGCGCTAAGCGCATTCTTGCTTCGCACGATTAAGCGGAGAAGAGCGCATCCAAGTCAAGCAAGCCGAGACGTGTGAGGCACGCAAGGCGCGCTTGCGCATTTCGGTGGTGCTCAAGCGCACCCGCGCGCTAGTATGACGACAATATTCCTTCACGAGAAAATGCGGGAGCGATCATGGAGCTGAAATTTTCCAAGGTGGAACGCAAGGGCCCGATCACGATCGTCACACTGTCGCGGCCCGAGGTCTATAACGCGCTGCACACGGACGCGCATTTCGAGCTCAACAAGGTCTTCGACGATTTCTCGGCCGATCCCGAGCAATGGATCGCGATCGTCACCGGCAGCGGTGACAAGGCGTTCTGCGCCGGCAACGATCTGAAGTGGCAGGCCGCGGGCGGCAAACGCGGCTGGGACAAGGGTGGGTTTGCGGGCCTGACCTCGCGGTTCGACTGCGACAAGCCGATCATCGCCGCCGTGAACGGCGTCGCGATGGGCGGCGGCTTCGAGATCGCGCTGGCCTGCGACCTCATCATTGCCTCGGAGAATGCCACCTTCGCGCTGCCCGAGCCGCGCGTTGGCCTGGCCGCGCTCGCCGGTGGCCTGCACCGCCTGCCACGGCAGATCGGCCTCAAACGCGCCATGGGCATGATCCTTACCGCGCGGCATGTCAGTGCCAAGGAAGGCCTCGAGCTCGGCTTCGTCAACGAGGTGGTGCCGCGAGGCGAGGCGCTCGACGCCGCGCTGCGCTGGGCGGAGATGATCACCAAGAACTCGCCGATGTCCATACGGGCCTCGAAGCAGGCAATCCAGAAAGGGCTTGGCGTCTCGCTGGAACAGGCGATCGAGCAGCAGCGGGAGTATCCGGCGGTGAAGGCGATGGTGGCGTCGCAGGATTACATCGAGGGCCCGAAGGCGTTTGCGGAGAAGCGACCACCGAAATGGGTGGGGAAGTAAACGAGTCTTTCCCCCCGTCATTGCGAGGAGCTCTTGCGACGAAGCAATCCAGACCGCCTCCGTGGAAAGACTCTGGATTGCTTCGCTGCGCTCGCAATGACGGGGAGAGAGCTACCCGCCTCGCGACAGCTCTCGCTTGTATGACGCGTAATTCGGCTGATCGACTGCGAGCTTGTCCATCGTGGTCTGCCAGAGGTGCTCGGCAAGGCCCGGCGTTGCGAGATCGATCTCGCCTTTGGCAATGCGCATCGCGAGCGTGCGGTTGAGCTCGATCAATGAACCGTCCATGCCCAGCAGCGCGCGCAGCCGCTCCACCTCCGCCGCATCGCTGCCCTCCTCCCGCGTCAGCTGCCGCGTCACGAGATCGAGGATGTTGATGGCGACGCGCAGCTTGAAAGCCTGGTGGCCGGAGATCAGCGGCGTGATCTCGTTGCGCAAGAAATCGGCGACTGACTTTGTCAGCTCGATCGGCGTGGGTTCGTCCTGCATGCATCAGCTCCCGCGCGGCGCCAGCAGCCGCAACAGATCGATCTCGGTCTCGGAGGCGCGGCGTCCGATCATGGCGCGCTCCATGGAATGGTCAGGCCCCTCGCGAAACCGCTGCATCATGCCGCCGCACATGATGCCCCAGCGCAGCGTGCCCATTACTTCCCAGAATTTCACGCGCGGCGGATCGACCTTGCGGCCCGCGGCCTCATAGCCCGCAAACAGCTCCTCGCGCGAGCCGAAGCCGCCAACCGGCTTGTCGATCTCGCCGAAACGCCACGAGTTGACGCAGACCCAACCGAGATCCTCCATGGGATCGCCGAGATGGGCGAGCTCCCAGTCCAGCACGGCACGGATACCGTCGGCGCCGATGATAAGATTGCCGTTGCGGAAATCGCCATGTACCAACGTCTCCTCCGCCGAGGGACCGGGATCGTGGTCGCGCAGCCAGCGCAGCGCCAGCTCGAACACGGGCTTGGGCCAGTTCAGGCTGCGATAGTCGCGCTCGAACTCATCGACCTCCTTCGCCGCGGTCATGCGGCGCAGCTCCGGCAGCTTGTGCAGCGGCAGCTTGTGCAAACCGGCGAGCACGTCGCCGATCTGCCGCGCCAGCAGCGGCCGTGCGGCTGCGAACTCCTCATCGCGAAGGATCTTGCGGGCGATAGTCTCGCCCTCGATCCGCTGCATGATGAAGCCCGTGCCGAGATCGTCCTCCGGCGTGAGCACATGCATCACGCGCGGCGACGGCACGCCAGCCTCATAGGCGAGCTGCATCAGCTGCGCTTCAGCGGCGAGGCCTGCCGCGCGCGTTGGCGCGGCGCCATAGCCCTTCGGCGAGCGGCGCAGGATTGCGCCTATCAGCCCATCGGGATGCACGATATCGAAGCGCCACGTTTCCTGACTGGCGCCGCCAGAGAGCTTGGCCGCGCCGGCGACGCCGGTCGCACCGGGACACCAGCGCGCGACGCTGCGGGAAAGCTCCGCCTCGATCATTTGCCTTTGAACTGCGCGGGGCGCTTCTCCAGGAACGCGCCGACGCCTTCGCGGAAGTCATCGGTGTCGCCCGCTCGAAGCTGGCACTGGAATTCGAGGTTAAGCTGATCCTCGAAAGAATTTTCCGGGCTGTCCCAGTAGAGTTTGCGGATCAGCGACAGCGCCACCGTCGGGCCGCTGGCGAGCTCGCGTGCGAGCTTCATCGCCTCCTCCATCAGCACGCCGTCATCATAGACGCGGTTGACGAGGCCCCATTCCAATGCCTTCTCGGCCGGCAGCCGCTCGCCCATCAGCGACAATTCGATCGAGCGCGCCCGACCGATCAGGCGCGGCAAGAGCCAGGTGGAGCCGCAATCCGGCACAAGACCGATGCGGCGGAAGGCTTGCAGGAAATAGGACGAGCGCGCGCACAGGATCATGTCACCGAGCAGCGCGAAGCTCATGCCGGCGCCGGCGGCGGGACCGTTGACCGCGGTCACGATCGGGCAATGCAGGTTGCGGATGCGGCGCAGGAACGGATGAAAGCCGGTCTCCAGCGTCAGGCCGGCCTTGGTCTTCTTCGGCTGGTTGTTGCGGCCCTGGAGATTTGCCCCGGTGCAGAACGCCCGCCCAGCGCCGGTCAAAACGACGCAGCGCACCTCATCCTTCTTCTCCTCGATCGCATCCAGAGCTTCGGCAAGGCCGCCCAGCATGTCCAAGGAGACTGCGTTCATCACCTCCTGATGGTCGAGCTTGAGGATCGCGACCGAACCATCGAGATCGAGCGTGACGTGTTTGAACTGCATGGTTTCCTCGTCAGCTTGCCGCCTGCGTCAGTTTCGCAGACCGGAATTTGTTTTTCCGGGCGCATATTTGATTTTTGGCGCGGTCTTGTCCATGGTGATCAGAGCATAGCAAGCAATCTTGCGCGCAGCGGCTGATCCGCCGCAGGCCAAAACAGGAAACTCGCCATGAACCTTTTCGACCTTTCCGGCCGCGTCGCCGTGATCACCGGCGGCAATGGCGGCATCGGGCTCGGCATTGCGCAGGCGCTCGCCGGCCAGGGCTGCAACGTCTCGATCTGGGGCCGCAATGCTGACAAGAACAAGGCTGCTGCCGCGAGCCTGGCCGGCCTTGCCGGCAAAGTTGACACCCGCGTCTGCGACGTCACCGATCCGGCCTCGGTCGATGCTGCGATGAAGGCGACGCTCGACGCGTTCGGTCGGGTTGACGGCTGCTTTGCCAACGCAGGCATCGGTGGCGGCGGGCGGCGCTCGTTCATCGAGCGCACCGAACAGGAATGGCGCACGATGTTTTCGACCAATCTCGACGGCGTATTCCACGCGTTCCAGGCCGCGGCAAAGCACATGACCGAGCGTGCCAATGCCGGCGACCCCTTCGGCCGGCTGGTTGCGACCTCGAGCCTCGCCTCGATCTTCGGCACCGCGCGCAACGAGCATTATGCGGCGACCAAGGCCGCCATCAACGCGCTGGTGCGTGCGCTCGGCGTCGAGCTCGCGCGTTACGGGGTCACCGCGAACGCGATCCTGCCGGGCTGGATCAAGAGCGACATGACCGCGGGGCTCATGGCCAACGACAAGTTCGTCGCCAACGTGATGCCGCGCATTCCGGTGCGGCGCTTCGGTGAGGCATCCGATTTCGGCGGCATTGCAGTGTATCTGATGAGCAAGGCGTCGTCGTATCACACCGCCGATACATTCGTGATCGACGGCGGCTATACGGCGTTTTGATCTCGTTAACCCGGATGGAGCGCAGCGTAATCCGGGACAGCCAAAAGCAAACAGACCCGGATTTCGCTGCGCTCCATCCGGGCTCCAAACTCGGAGGGAATGGGCAAATGTTCTCGCACGTGATGATCGGCACCAACGATCTCGACAAGGCCAAGGCGTTCTACGACAAGCTGCTCGGCACGCTCGAGGTGCGGCCGGCCAGGGTCGACGGCCATCGCATCTTCTACATCACCAAGACCGGTGTGTTCTCGGTGTCGAAGCCGATCAACGGCGAACCGGCGACCTGCGCGAATGGCGGCACGATCGGCTTTGCCTGCAATTCGCCGGAGCAGGTCGAGGCTTGGCACGCGGCCGGAGTCGCGGCCGGTGCGACCTCGATTGAGGATCCGCCCGGTGTCCGCCAGGGCCCAGGCGGCAAGCTCTATCTCGCTTATTTGCGCGACCTCGACGGCAACAAGATCTGCGCGATGCATCGGATGCCGAACTAGGTCTGGGCCATGCCCCGGCTTGCCGTCTCCGCTGAAGCTTCGCCGGCCGAGAGCGCTTGTAGGCCCGGCGTAGCCTATTAGCGGAGCCGGGACCGGGGCATCCGGTACGCCGCGGCTTTTCGGTTCAATCACCGTCGTCTCTGGAATACTGGATCGCCCGATTGAATCGGGCGATGACAGCGGAGGTTGTCGCGAGCGCAGCGAAACCTCATCACCATTCAAACAACATTTCAAACGCCTTGGCGATATTCCATCGCGTGGCATGGCTCTGCGTGAAAAATGCGCGCTCGCACTTTGGCGGCGCTGCGACTATTCTTGCGCTCAGCGGAATCCTAGCGCTCCGGGAGGAACAATGACAAAGCACACCTACATTCCCCGCACCACCAACTACACCCTCAATCCCGGCGACGAGCTCAACGACTTGCGCATGTCGGACCAGGTCCGCCCGCTCTACGACCACGTCAAGAAGTTCATCCGCGACACCGTCGAGCCGATGTCGATCGAGTTTGCCAAGGCCGGCGAGAACAAGGAGGATCGCTGGAGCTTTACGCCGAAGCAGCTCGAGGTGCTCGAGAAGGCCAAGAACAAGGCCAAGCAGGAAGGCCTCTGGAACTTCTTCCTGCCCGATGACGAGACCGGCCAGGGCCTGAAGAATCTCGACTACGCCTATATCGCCTCCGAGCTCGGCAAGAGCCCGCTGGCATCCGAAACCATGAATTGCTCGGCGCCCGACACCGGCAACATGGAAGTTCTGGAGCGCGTCGGCACCAAGGAGCAGAAGGAGAAATGGCTGAAGCCGCTGCTCAACGGCGAGATCCGCTCGGCTTACGTCATGACCGAGCCGAACGTCGCCTCCTCCGACGCAAAGAACATCTCGACCACGGCCAAACTCGTCGGCGACGAATGGGTCATCAACGGCGAGAAGTACTACATCTCAGGCTTAGGGGACCCCCGCTGCAAGATCCTCATCGTGATGGTGAAGACCAATCCGGATGCGGCACCGAGCAAGCAGCAGTCGCAGATCCTCGTGCCGCGCGATACGCCCGGCGTCGAGGTGCTCGGGCCGATGTACGTGTTCGGCCAGGACCACGCTCCGCGCGGCCACATGCATATGCGCTTCAATAATGTCCGGGTGCCCAAGGAGAACATCCTGCTCGGCGAGGGCCGCGGCTTCGAGATCTCGCAGCTCCGCCTTGGCCCCGGCCGCATCCATCACTGCATGCGCACCATCGGCAAGGCCGAGAAGGCGCTCGACCTCATGGTGCAGCGCGGCCTCACCCGCGAAGCCTTCGGCAAGAAGATCGCCCATCTCGGCGGCAACATGCAAATCATCGCGCAGGCCCGCTGCGAGATCGAGGCGATGCGGCTGATGGTGCTGAAGGCCGCGAAGGCGATGGACGTGCTCGGCAACAAGGAGGCCCGCGTCTGGGTCTCCATGGTCAAGGCCATGGTGCCGGAGCGCGCCTGCAAGATCATCGACCAGGCTATCCAGATGCACGGCGCCACCGGCATCTCGCACTGGACGCCGCTGGCCGAGATGTATCAGGACGTGCGTCACCTCCGCTTTGCGGACGGTCCGGACGAGGTGCACTGGATGGTGGTGGGACGCCACGAGCTGAGCATGGCGTGATCCGCACTCTCTGTTCCCTCCCTCGCTTGCGGCAGGGTAGTCGCATTTGGGAGAGCCCTTCTTTGTGGCCATCCTTCGAGACGCCCGCCGTTGGCGGGCCCTCAGGATGAAGGACCGAGTGCGCGGCAGCAGCTTCAACGGGCAAGTGCCGCTTAGCCTCATCCTGAGGAGACCGCGAAGCGGTCGTCTCGAAGGACGAGGCGCGCGCTCGGACGCCGCCAAAAGTCATATGCGATCGCGCCTGCCGCTCGCGATGAGAGGAGTCGACGCTGCACCTTCTCGCGGAGACTCCCCCTCACCCGGATCGCAAGAGCGATCCGACCTCTCCCCGCAGGCGGGGAGAGGTGAAGAAGCGCTACATCGCCGGCGAGAGCTTGTCCTGCGTCTTGGTCTCGAAATCGCTCGCGTCGTGGCGCTCGTGGAGCTGGCTGGCGGGATCGCCGGAGACACGATTGACCATGCGGCCGCGCTTCACGGCCGGGCGCTTGGCGATCTGATCGGTCCAGCGCTGCACGTTCTTGTAGTCCTGCACCGAGAGGAATTCGCCGGCGCCATAGACCAAGCCCTTGGCGAGGGCGCCGTACCAGGGCCACACCGCCATATCGGCGATGGTGTACTCGCTGCCCGCGAGATATTCGTTGTCGGCGAGCCGCCGGTCGAGCACATCGAGCTGGCGCTTGGTCTCCATCGCGAAGCGATCGATGGCGTATTCGATCTTGGTCGGCGCGTAGGCGTAGAAATGGCCGAAGCCGCCGCCGAGATAGGGCGCGCTGCCCATCTGCCAGAACAGCCAGGACATCGCCTCAGTGCGGGTCTTGACGTCCTTCGGCAGGAAGGCGCCGAACTTCTCGGCGAGGTAGAACAGGATCGAGCCGGACTCGAACACCCGGATCGGCTCGGGCCCGGAGCGGTCCATCAGCGCCGGGATCTTGGAGTTCGGATTGATGTCGACAAAACCGCTGCCGAACTGGTCACCGTTGCCGATCCTGATCAACCAGGCGTCGTATTCGGCGCCCTTATGGCCGAGCGCCAGCAACTCTTCCAGCATCACCGTCACCTTCACCCCGTTCGGCGTCGCCAACGAATAGAGCTGGAGCGGATGGCGGCCGACCGGTAGCTCCTTGTCGTGGGTGGGGCCGGCGATCGGGCGGTTGATGTTGGCGAACTGCCCGCCATTTTCCTTGTTCCAGGTCCAGACTTTGGGCGGCACGTAGGCAGGGGTATCGGTCATGCGAGAGGCTCCGGCGGAAAGATGCGCCTGCATTAATTAGCCCGCAAATGGCAGATGACAAGGGCTGCTCGATCTGCGCCCGGCGCGGGCCTCAGGCTGGCGTCATGCGACCTCGCCTGGCTGCCGCCTGCGCCGGCGCTTCGGACTCCATCCCGAAGCCCTCCATGCACCAGGAGTTAGCCTGCGAGTGGAGCATCGCGCGGCGTGTCCACGCAAGATGCGCCGTCGAATCCGGCATGGCATCGCCAGCGACGATCCGCTAGCGTCGCTTTGCTTCGCCGCGACAGCAACGAGAACGCGAAGACCGCCGGGAGAGAGCCATGAAATCGCCAATTTGCGACATGCTGGGGATCGAGTTCCCGCTGCTCGCCTTCAGCCATTGCCGCGACGTCATTGCGGCCGTCAGCCGCGCCGGCGGCTTTGGCGTGTTAGGTGCCACCGTGCACACGCCTGATACGCTCGAACGCGAGCTGAGATGGATCGACGATCACGTCGATGGCAAGCCCTACGGCATCGACGTGCTGATCCCCGAAAACATCTCCACCGCGGGCGAGAAGAACGTCACCTGGAAGAGCCTGGAAACGCGCGTGCCGCAAGAGCACCGCAACTACGCGCGCGATCTCCTGAAGAAGTACGACATTGAACTGACGACCACTGAGGTCGCCGCCGACCAGCCGCAGCCGTTCGACGCCAAGACGGCGCTGGAGCTGCTCGAAGTTTCGTTCCGCCATCCGATCCGGCTCATCGCCAATGCACTCGGCGTGCCGCCGAAGGCCATGATCGAGATGGGCAAGACCCACGGCGTGCCCGTTGCTGCGCTTGTCGGCGCCAAGGAGCACGCGCTGCGCCAGGTCGCAGCCGGCGTCGACATTCTCGTGGTGCAGGGCACGGAAGCCGGCGGCCATTGCGGCGAGGTCTCGACCATGGTGCTGGTGCCGGAGGTGATTAAGGCGATCAAGCCGATCCGCGAGGTGCCGGTGCTGGCCGCCGGCGGCATCATGACGGGCCGGCAGATGGCGGCCTGCATGGCGATGGGCGCGGCCGGCGCCTGGACCGGATCGGTGTGGCTTGCGACCGTCGAGGCCGAGACCACGGAGATTTTTCGCGAGAAGATGATCGCGGCGTCCTCACGCGACGCGGTGCGCTCGAAGGGCCGTACCGGCAAGCCGGCGCGACAGCTCCGCTCGGTCTGGACCGATGCCTGGGACCGCGCGCCGGAGAGCCCGGGCGCGCTGCCGATGCCGCTCCAGAGCATCATCAGTCGCGACGCCTTCAACTCCATCGACCGCGCGGCGGCGAGCGGCAATGCCAAGGCGCGTGATCTCGTCAGCTATTTCGTCGGCCAGGGCGTCGGGCTGATCGACAGCGTGAAGTCGGCCGGCGCCGTGGTGCAGGAGTTCAAGCAAGAGTTTGCGGAGGCCGTCGAGCACATGAATGCGCTGGTGGCGGAATGATGGACCCTCATGCTGAGGAGGCGCGCAAGCGCCGTCTCGAACCATGAGCGCCCGTGGCCTATCCTTCGAGACGCCTGCTTCGCAGGCTCCTCAGGATGAGGTCGGAGATCTCAGAGAGTGAAGAAGCAAGAACAATGACGACTGTTTCCCCAGACCGCATCCCCGTCATCGTCGGCGTCGGCGAGATTGTCGACCGTCCCAGGGAGATCACTGATGGCCTCGAGCCGCTCGATCTGCTCGAACAGGCGCTGCGGCGCGCGGAAGCAGACGCCGGCGCAAAGCTGCTGGGCGAGGTGCAGTCGCTTGACGTCGTGAACTTTCTGAGCTGGCGCTATCGCGATCCGGAAGCGCTGCTGGCACAGCGGCTCGGCATCTCGCCTTCGCATTGTTACTACGGCCCGGTCGGCGGCGAGAGCCCGATCCGCTATATCCACGAGGCTGCGAAGCGCATCGCGCGGGGCGAATGCACCGTGGCGGCCATCTGCGGCGCCGAGGCGCAATCGACCGCGACCAAGGCTGAGCGCGCCGGGACAAAGCTGCCATGGACACCATTCGCGCACGACGTCGAGGAGCCCAAGCGCGGGGCAGCGTTCCAGAAACCGCTGGCAGTGAGACTCGGCGTGTTCCGCCCCGTCACCGTCTATCCGTTCTATGAGGCGGCTTCGTCCGCTCATTGGGGCCAGACGCCGCGCGAGGCGATGGCGGAATCCGGGACACTATGGTCGCGCTACTCCGAAGCCGCGGCGCAAAATCCCAATGCCTGGCTGAAGCGGCGCTATGCGCCTGACGAAATCACGACGCCGACCGCGGACAACCGCCTGATCGCATGGCCTTACAATAAGCTCATGGTCGCCAATCCCAGCGTCAACATGGGCGGCGCGCTGCTGCTGACGAGCGTTGCCAAGGCGCGTACGGCGGGCATTGCCGAGGGCAAGCTGGTCTATCCGCTCGGCGGCGCCTCGGCGGAGGAGCCGCGCGACTATCTCCTGCGCGACCAGTTCTACGAGAGCCATCCGCAGAACGCGGTTCTGAAGGCCGTGATGGATCTCGCAGGCGGCGACGGCAAGAGGTTCGACGCCATCGAGCTCTACAGCTGCTTCCCGTGCGTCCCGAAGATGGCGCGGCGCACGCTTGGCCTGGATGCCGACGTGCAGCCGACCGTGACCGGCGGCCTCACCTTCTTCGGCGCCCCGCTCAATACCTACATGACGCACGCGGCCTGCGCGATGGTGCGGCGCGTGCGCGACGGCGCCAAGCTCGGTCTGCTCTACGGCCAGGGCGGCTTTGTCACCAAGCACCACGCGCTGGTGGTGTCGAAAACGCCACCGCGCGAGGCGCTGGTGCAGGAGACGAGCGTGCAGGCGGAAGCCGACCGCAACAAGCGGGCCGTGCCGGAATTCGTCGCGGAGGCAACTGGCAAGGGCAAGGTCGAGAGCTTTACCGTGCTCTACGGCCGCGGCGGCGAGATCGAGCATGGCGTGGTGATGTTGCGGACGGCAGACGCTCGCCGCACGCTAGCGCGGATTCCAGCGAGCGACACGGCGACGCTGACACATCTGCTCAACATGGATCGCACGCCGGTGGGATCAGTCGGCGAGGTCACGATGGCGGCCGACGGCGTGCCGGAGTGGCGGGTGACGTAGCTCTCGTGTCCCGGACGCGGTGCGGCATGCAAGGCCGCTCCGCAGAGCCGGGATCCGGCAAGAAACACGGTGCTTTGAGGCGAGACGAGGCCGGCTCAGCAGCGCATCACTTCATGCTGCGCTGCGTCCGGGGCACGAGGCGCCCTAGCTCTTCGGTGCCTGCTTCTCCGACGCAGTCGCCGGCTTGGCCTTGGCGCCAACCACGCGCACCGCATCCCCATCCGACAGGCCGTCCGGCGGTGCCGTGATGACGCGGTCGTCCGCTGTAATGCCCGAAGCAAGTTCGATCTCGCGGCCGAGGTCGCGCGCGATGGTCACGGTCTTGAACTGTACCTTGTCGTCCGGGCTGACCGTCGCAACGCGCAGGCCATTGCTGTTGAAGATCAACGCACTGGCGGGGATGCTGAGCGGCGCGGAGTCGCGCTGCAAGTTGAGCTTCACGCTGGCATAACCGCCGGGCATCAGCTCGCCGCTGGAATTGTCGAGCCCGAGCTGCATCCGCGTGGTGCCCGAGGCGACGTCGACGGACTGGGAGGAGGCTTCCACGGTCGCCTGGAACGACCGATTCGGATATTCCGGGAGCGTGATGGTGGCCTTGGCGCCGATCTTGACCGCCGGCACATAGTTCTGGGGCACGTTGACGTAAACACGCAGCTTGGTGATGTCAGAAACCACGAACATAGCCGGACCCGCCCCGCCGCCGGCATTGATCAGCGCGCCGACGTCGGTGTCGCGGGCGGTGACGACGCCGTCGAACGGCGCGGTGATCTTCTTGTAGCCGGCCAGCGCTTCGAGCCGCTCCACGTTGGCCTGGCCCGAATGCACGGCAGCGTTCTTGTTGGAGAGATCGGCAGTGCGCTCGTCGATCTCCTGTGCCGAGACGAAGTTCGAGGCGACCAGCGTCTTGCGGCGGTTCAGCGTCGCTTCGGACAGCCTGGCGCTGGCCTGCTGGCTAGCGAGGTCGGCGCGGGCCTGCAAGAGCTGCTGATCGAGGTCTGGCGCCTCGATCTCGGCAATCACCTGCCCTGCCTTGACGCGGGCGCCGATATCGGCGCTCCAGCTCTTCAGGTAACCCGACACGCGCGCGAAGATCGGCGCGCGGTAATAGGCCTCCAGCCGGCCCGGCAGATCGATGGTGGCGTTGAGGGCCTTGGCGTTGGGCTGGGTCACCGCAACGCTCGGAATGGCCTGATCATCGGTCCATTCCTTCAGCTTGGAGCCCTGCTCCTCGCGGGCACGGATGCCCGTGCCCACGACGAGGCCTGCCGCAATCAGCGCCACCACGCCGAAGATGCCCAATTTCCGGTGCGACACCGGGGAGCGGGTCTCAGTGGGCGACATGCGCAGTCTCCAATGGGGCGGCGGCTTTGGCGCCTTGTTTCTTGTGTACCATGCTGAACACCACGGGAACAAACATCAGCGTGGCGAAGGTTGCAAAGATCAGGCCGCCGATCACGGCGCGGCCGAGCGGCGCATTCTGCTCACCGCCCTCGCCGAGGCCCAAGGCCATGGGTGCCATGCCGATGATCATGGCGAGCGCGGTCATCAGGACGGGGCGGAATCGGACGAAACCGGCTTCCAGCGCAGCGGCGACGGGATCGCCGAGCTCCTCGTAGCGTTCACGCGCGAAGGAGATCACGAGCACGCTGTTGGCGGTGGCAACGCCCATGCACATGATGGCACCGGTGAGCGCCGGCACCGACAGCGTGGTCTCCGTCATGAACAGCATCCAGACGATGCCCGCGAGCGCGGCCGGCAACGCCGTGATGATGACGAAGGGATCGGACCAGGACTGGAAGTTCACGACGATCAGGAAATAGATCAGCACGACGGCGCCAAGCAGGCCGAACAGGAGACCAGTAAAGGCGCTGTTCATGGTCTGCACCTGACCGAGCAGCACCACGGACGAGCCCTTCGGCACCTCCTTTGCGGTGTCCGCGATCAGCTGACGGATGTCGGCGGCGACCGCCCCGAGATCGCGGCCCGACGTGGTCGCGAAGATCTGCACCATCGACTGAATGTCGTACTGCGAGACCACCGCGCTCGAGGTCGAGCGCTTGATGTCGGCGATGCCGCCGAGGATCGGCGATTGCGCATTGCCGGTCGCGGTGATCGGCAGCGTCTGAAGCGCGCTGAGCGAGTCGATCTGGTATTGCGGCGTCTGCATCACGATCGAGTACGACACGCCGTTGTCGGGGTTGAGGTAGTAGGTCGGCGCGACCTGCGAGGAGCCGGCGAGATTGACGACGAGGCTGTTGGTGACGTCACGTTCCGTCAGACCGACATATTGCGCGCGGGTGCGATCAACATCGATATTGAATGTCGGATTGTTTGGCGATTGCTGGATGCGCGCATCGGCAACGCCGGGAATCTTGCGGACCTTGGCCAGCAGATTATTGGCGTAAACGAAATTGGCGCTGACATTGGCGCCGCGAATCTGGAGGTCGATCGGCGCCGGCGCGCCAAAGTTCAGGATCTGGCTGACGATGTCGGCGGGCAGGAACGCGAAGCTGACGCCGGGGAACAATCGCGGCAGCTGCTCACGCAGCACGCGTACATGCTCTTCGGTCGGCTTATGGCCTTCTTTCAGCTTGATCTGGATGTCGCCGTCCTGCGGGCCGATCACGCCGGTGTTGTTGTAGGTCATGTTGATGCCGGAGATCGGCATGCCGATGTTGTCGGTCATGGTCTCGATCTCGCCCGGGATCAACTTGCGGACCGCCTTCTGCACGTCGGCGAGCTGGTTGGCGGTCTCCTCGACGCGGGTGCCGACCTGGATGCGGACATGCATCAGGATGTTGCCGGCATCGACCGCGGGGAAGAAGTTGCGCCCGAGGAACGGCACCAGGGCAAAGGACGCGCCGACCACGCAGAGGAAGCCGATCACGAACACCGCACGCTGCACCAACGCGAGGCCGAGCAAACCACGATAGAAGCTGCGAATGCGCTCGAACCGCGCCTCGAAGCCGCGCTGGAACCAGACGAAGGGATTGCGCGACTTCGGCGGCCCGCCCTCGTGATGGACATGCGCATGCAGCAGGTAGTTCGCCATGGTCGGCACCAGCGTGCGCGACAGGATGAACGACCAGATCATCGCGAACATCACGGCTTCGGCCATCGGCACGAACAGGAAGCGCGCGACGCCGGTGAGGAAGAACATCGGCACGAACACGATGCAGATGCAGAGCAGCGACACAAAGGCCGGCGTCACGATCTGGTTGGCACCATCGAGGATCGACTGTTCGACCGGCTTGCCCTGCTCCAGATGGTAATTGATGTTCTCGATCGTGACCGTCGCGTCGTCGACGAGAATGCCGACGGCGAGCGCAAGGCCGCCGAGTGTCATGATGTTCAGCGTCTCGCCGATCGCCGACAGCATGATGATGGCACCCAGCACCGACAGCGGGATGGAGACCGCGATGATGATGGTCGAGCGCCAGCTGCCGAGGAACAACAGGATCATGACGCTGGTGAGCAGCGCCGCGATCACACCTTCGAAGGCAACGCCCTGGATCGCGCCGCGGACGAACACCGATTGATCACCGATGAAGCCGATCTTCAGTGCGTCGGGCAGCTGGTCCTTGACCTCGATGACCTTCTGCTTGATGCCGGCGATGATATCGAGTGTCGAGGTCGCGCCCGCCTTCAGCACCATCATCAGCACCGAGCGGTTGCCGTCGACATGGACGATGTTGGTCTGCGGCGGATTGCCATCGCGCACGCTCGCGACGTCGCGGACGTAGACCATCGCGCCGTTGACGGTCCTGATCGGCAGATTGCCGAGCTCGTCGATCCGGAGCGGCGAGTTGTTGAGCTGGATGTTGTATTCGAACTGGCCGATCTTCTGGGTGCCGACCGGCGTGATGAGGTTCTGGGCGGCGAGCGCGTTGGCAACGTCCTGGCCCGAGAGGCCGCGGGCCTGGAGCGCGGTCGGATCGAGGTCGATCTGAACCTGGCGCTGCTTGCCGCCGAACGGGTACGGGATCGCCCCCCCGGGCACAGTGACCAGCGGCGTGCGAAGCTGATTGATGCCGATATCGGCGAGGTTCTGCTCGGTGAGGCCTTCACCCGACAGCGCCACCTGGATGATCGGAACGGTGGAGGCGGAGTAGTTCAGGATCAAGGGCGGCGTCGCGCCAGGCGGCATCTGCTTGAGCAGCGTCTGCGAGATGGCGGTGACTTGCGCGTTCGCGGTACGGATATCGACGTTGGGCTGGAAGAAGATCTTGATGATGCCGAAACCGTTATAGGAATTGGCAGTGATGTGCTCGATATCGTTGACCGTCGTCGTCAGCGCGCGCTGGAACGGCGTCGTAATGCGGCCGGACATCTGGTCGGGCGGCAGGCCGGTGTACTGCCAGACCACGCCGATCACGGGAATGCGAATGTCCGGGAAGATATCAGTCGGTGTCCGCAGCGCCGCCAGCGGCCCAATGATCAGCAGCAGCAGCGCGAGCACGACGAAAGTATAGGGCCGGCTCAGGGCAATACGGACCAGAGCAATCATGCGCCAGGCAATTCCAGGTCAAGCAAGAATGTGGAAATCCGCCCCCGGGGCGACCCCCATCTCCCTTTACCCGAGCGCCGCCGGAAACGCTAACCTCCGGCGGCCTTCGCGCATTCACTTCCCTGCTACCGCACTGCGAAATCTACATCGCAGCCATGCGGCCGCGTGCCTCAGGCGGCGCGCACGTCGGACAGGAACTTGCCGACTTCATTCTTCAGCCGGTTCGAATCGTTCGACAGCATCTGCGCCGCCGAGAGCACCTGCGAGGAGGCCGTGCCGGTCTCGGTCGCGCCGCGCTGCACGTCGGTGATGTTGGCGGAGACCTGCTGGGTGCCCTGCGCCGCCTGCTGCACGTTGCGCGCGATCTCCTGGGTTGCCGCGCCCTGCTCTTCCACGGCCGCCGCGATCGCCGACGAGATCTCCGACAGGCGCTCGATGGTCGAGGAGATCTCCTTGATGGCGCCGACTGAATCGTTCGTCGCCGCCTGGATGCCGGATATCTGCTGGCCGATCTCGCCGGTCGCCTTCGCTGTCTGCTCGGCCAGCGCCTTCACCTCGGAGGCGACCACCGCAAAGCCGCGGCCGGCTTCACCGGCGCGCGCGGCCTCGATAGTGGCGTTCAGCGCCAAGAGATTGGTCTGGCCGGCGATGGTGTTGATGAGCTCGACGACGTCGCCGATGCGGGACGCCGCTTTGGACAGTTCGCTGACGCGCTCGGTGGTCGCGCGCGCCTGGCCGACGGCGTCGCCCGCCATCCGCGCCGATTCCTGCACCTGACGGCTGATCTCACCGACTGACGAGGCCATCTCCTCGGTCGCCGAGGCCACCGACTGCACGTTGGTCGAGGCTTCCTCCGAAGCTCCGGCAACTGTGGTCGCCAGCCGCTGCGAGCGGTCGGCCGTCGAGGTCAGCGTCGAGGCGGAGGCTTCGAGCTGGGTCGAGGCCGACGAGACGGTCTGGACGATCTCGCCGATCATCGTTTCGAATTCGCGGGTGATGCTGTCGACGCGGCGGCCGCGCTCGATCTTGGCTTCGGCGTCGGCCGCGGCAGCTTCGTCCGCCGCCCTCTTGGCGATCAGCGCCTCCTTGAAGACCTGGAGCACATCGGCCATGGCGCCGATCTCGGTCTTCTCGCCGCGATGCGGGACTTCGGCACTGAGGTCACCCTTGCCCAGCGCCTGCATGGGATCGGTGATGGAGCTGATGCCCCGGGAGACGTCACGAACAAGATAAAAACTGACGCCGATACCAATGACGACCGCCGCACCGAGAATGAGTGAGACCAGCATGAAGGCATGATCATAGCTGTCGTCAGCGTCTCGCGCGGCCTGATCCGCGCCCTTGGTGTTGAGCTCGATGTCCCGCCTCAAAATCTCGTCCGCCTGCAGCCCGATCTTGTTGACCGTCTTGCTGTTCAACTCGTGCGCTTCGTGCGGAATCTTGCCGGCCTCCTTGCGCGACAGGGCCATCACCTCCTGTGTGCCCTTCTTGTAGTCTTCCCACAGCTTGGACCACTCGCTGTAGAGCGCCCGTTCCTCAAGCGACGTGATCATGGCTTCATACGACTGCCGAAGCTTGGTATTCGCCTCGATCACGGTCCCAAGCGTTTTTTCCGCCGCCAGCTTCTCTTCCAACGTTTCGGACAGCATGTGCTCGCGGATCACGTTGCGATAGGTGATCACGCCGGCGCGCAGTTCGCCCAGCACGCGCACGCTGGGCATCCAGTTCGTGGTGATGTCGACGGTGTTGGCATTCATCGACCGCATCTTCATGACGGCGAGCAGACCCATGCCGGTCATTGCGACCAGCAGGAATGCCACGACACTGATGATCTTGGCGCGGATGGAAATAGTGGCGAACATGAACTGGGTCTCTTTGTGCTGGCCGGTGCGCGTCCGGGAACTACGAATCAAACAAAAGGAGCAGCACCGACATCCGACACCAGAGCACCTGCGCAGATGTTAACTACGACTCCGTACGAGTACGGAAAGCCGAAAGAAATGAACAGGCAGCTAACAATGCTCTGCGCTCAGCGCATGAGCTTAAGCGCGTCCGTGAAAAACTCCGGGCCACCGAAATTTCCGGACTTTAGCGCAAGCAGCATCTCGCCTGTCTCTGCACCGACCGCGCGCAACACCGGGACACCCGCCGCGATTTCCACTCCTACGAGAAATCCGGGAATCCTCAACCGGTCGACCACGGAGCCTGACGTCTCGCCACCCGCGACGATCAAGCGCCGAACGCCCGCCTGCACCAGGCCTTCGGCAATGTCGGCCATGGCCTGCTCGATGGCATGCCCGGCCGCATCGCGGCCGTGACGCGCCTGAACGGCGGCAACGGCTTCCGGTGTCGCGCTCGAGGCGATCAGGACAGGGCCATCCGCCAGCCGCGGTCTCGCCCAGGCCAGCGCCCGCTGCGCTTCGCCGCCCCCCGCGACGATCTGCTCGGGATCAAGATGTAACACCGGCATGACACGCTCGGCATTGGCGATCTGCTGAAGCGTTGCCTGGGAGCAGCTTCCGGCAAGGCAGGCCGCCGGCCCGCCAACCGCGGCGCCCGTCCCGCCTGCCGCCGTCGACTTGACCTTGCCTGTCGACACCAGCGCACGAGCGAGGCCAAGGCCGATGCCGGAGGCGCCGACCGAGAGCCGATGTTCGGCGGCGACGAGGCCGATCGTCTCGAGGTCGCGGTCGAACACGGCGTCGATGATCGCGGCACCGATGCCCTTGTCCGCGAGTTCGGCCAGGCGCGCCCGCACGGCGTCTGCACCGCGCGAGACTGTGGCGAGATCGACGAGGCCGATTTGCGTCTTGCTCTGGCGCGCCAAGACGCGCACCAGGTTGGAATCGTGCATCGGGTTGAGCGGATGGTCCTTCAGCGGGCTCTCGTTCAGCGGCACGGCGCCGACGAAGAGGTTGCCCTGGTAGACGGTGCGTCCTGTTTCCGGAAAGGCCGGCGTCACCAGCACGGCGCTTTCGCCGCATTCGGCGCGCAAGGCGTCCATCACCGGCCCGATATTGCCGGCATCGGTGGAATCGAAGGTCGAACAGATCTTGAACAGCACGTGGCCCGCGCCGCGGCCGCGCAACCATGTCTCCGCCGCGCGTGAGCGCGACACGGCAACGCTGGCGTCGATCGAACGGCTCTTCAGTGACACCACGACGGCGTCGACCTCGGGCAGCGCGAGATCGTTCGCGGGCACACCGATCGTCTGCACGGTACGCAGGCCCGCTCGCGTCAGCGTATTGGCGAGGTCGGAGGCGCCGGTGTAGTCGTCGGCGATGCAGCCCAACGCAAGTATCACGGCTTCACTCCCGCGTAAGGCTCGAACCAGGCGAGCCCATCCGTTGTCTTGCCGCGCGGATTGTATTCGCAGCCGACGAAGCCGGCATAGCCGAGCCGGTCGAGCTCAGTGAACAGGAACGGATAGTTCAGCTCCTCGCCGTCAGGCTCGTTGCGCGAGGGGATGCTGGCGATCTGGATGTGGCCGATGATCGGCATCATCTCGCGCAGCCGCATGGTGACGTCGCCGTGGATGATCTGGCAGTGATAGATGTCGAACTGGAGTTTTAGGTTCGGCAGCCTCAACTCCTGGATCAGGTCGCGGGCGAAGCCGAAATCGTTGAGGAAGTAGCCGGGCACGTTGCGTGCATTGATCGGTTCGATCACGATATCGATGCCGTGCGGCGCGAAGAACTCCGCGGCCCACGTCACCGATTTGTAGAAGGCCTCGATCGCGACGCGCTCGCCCCGATTGGCGATGCCGGCCATCAGGTGCAGGCGCTTGACGCCAGTCGCCTGGGCGTACGGCAATGCCCTCCCCAGGCTCGCCTTCAGATCGGAGAACCGCGCCGGTAACGCGGCAAAACCCTTGTCGCCGGCATTCCAGTCGCCCGGCGGCAGGTTGAACAGCGCCTGGGTCAGACCGTTGCGCTTGAGCCGCTCGCCGACCGCCTCGGCCGGATGCTCATAGGGAAAGAGAAACTCGACTGCGGTGAAGCCCGCTTGCGCGGCGGCATCGAAGCGGTCGAGGAACGGCACCTCGGTGAACATCATCGAGAGATTGGCGGCAAAACGGGGCATCGGAATCCTCTCAGCTCTACTTGTCGCCGGGCAGCTTGACGCCGGTGACCTGCGCATACATCCGCGCCACCGAAGCGTCGTCGTCACGGCCCATGCCCGCGGCTGACGTCATCAGAAACATCTGGAGCGCGGCGGCGGAGACCGGCACCGGGAATCTGGCGCTGCGCGCCATGTCCTGGATGATGCCGAGGTCTTTGACGAAGATCTCGACCGCGCTGCGCGGCGTGTAGTCGCCATCGAGCACGTGCGGCATCCGGTTCTCGAACATCCAGGAATTGCCGGCGGAGGCTGTGATCACCTCATAGACTTTGCGAATGTCGAGGCCCTGCTTGGCCGCGAACGCCATCGCTTCGCTGGCGGCGGCAATGTGCACGCCAGCGAGGAGCTGGTTGATCATCTTGAACGCGGCGCCCTGCCCTGCGGCGTCACCGAGCTCATAGACCTTTGCGGCCATGGCATCGAGAGCTGGACGCGCCTTGGCAAAAGCGGTGGAGCTACCGGACGCGAGGATGGTCAGCTCGCCTTGCGCGGCGCGCTGCGCCCCACCGGAGATCGGCGCATCCAGATAATGCCGGCCGGTCGCCTCAAACTGCTTGGCAAGACGCCGCGCGACATCCGGGTCCATGGTGGCCGAGGATATGAAGACGCTGCCCTTCGGCATGGTCTCGGCGGCGCCATCCTTGCCGAACAGGATGGCTTCGGTCTGGGCAGCGTTGACCACGACGCTGACGACGATGTCGGCGTCCTTGGCAGCGTCAGCCGGCGTCTTGGCGCCCGCGCCGCCGTCCTCCACGAAACGCGCGACGGCATCGTCGGAGACGTCGCACCCGGTGACGGCATGGCCGGCGCGTTTCAGCGAGGTCGCCATGCCAAAGCCCATCGAGCCGAGCCCGATCACGACGATGCGCTGATTTTGTGACGTGGAGGCGGACATGCAACTGACCCTTGCGAACGTTTCCCGGACCGCCGCCCTTTGCGGCGGCTCGGCGAACCGATAACACGGCTTGGCCGCGCTGCCAAAGCGTGAGACAAGCAGGCATGACGGCCATGAGCAACGAGACACGGCTGCGCGAGGATATCTGCCGCTTCGGGCGGTCGCTGTTCGAGCGCGGGCTGACGCCGGGCTCCTCCGGCAATATCAGCGTCAGGCTGGACGGCGGCGGTTGGCTGGTGACGCCGACCAACGCCTCGCTTGGCTTCCTCGATCCGGCGCGGCTGTCGCGGCTCGACGATCAGGGCCGGCTGGTTTCGGGCGATGCGCCGACCAAGGAAGTTCCGCTGCACACTGCGCTCTACGACACGCGCGGGAGCGCGCGCGCGATCGTGCACCTGCACTCGACCCATTCGGTTGCGCTCTCGATGCTGCCCGACATCGACCCGCGCGCCGCGCTGCCGCCGATGACGGCCTATTATCTAATGAAATGCGGCGCCACCGCGCTCGTGCCGTATTATCGCCCTGGCGATCGTGCGGTCGCGGATGCGATCAAAGGGCTGGCGGGGAAATATTCATCGGTGCTGCTCGCCAATCACGGCCCGGTCGTCGCCGGCGACACGCTGGAAGCGGCCGTGTTTGCGACCGAGGAGCTGGAGGAGACGGCGAAGCTGTATCTGTTGCTGCGCGGGATGAACCCACGATACCTCTCGCCGGATCAGGTGACGGATCTGGTGAAGGTGTTTGGAGTGACGCTGCCGGAGCATAGGGATGGGCATTAGTGTCGTGCGGTCATCGGCGCCCTAACGCCGCCTCACCCAGCGCTGTCATTCCCCGCGAAGGCGGGGAATCCAGTACGCCGCGGCTTGTCCGTATTTCACTGACGCCTCTGGAATACTGGATCGCCCGCCTTCGCGGGCGATGACACCGAGTGTGCGGAGCGTGAATGCCGCACACGCCACAGTTACAGCCCCAGATACGCCTTGCGGACGGCCGGATTGCCTTTGATCTCCGCGGCCGCACCCTGCATCAGCACGCGGCCGGTTTGCAGGATGTAGGCGCGATCGGCGATCTCGAGGCACTCGGCCATGCGCTGCTCGACGATCAGCACGGTCATGCCGGCATCGCGGATGCGCTTCACGGCCTGAAAGATCTCGTCGACCAGCTTCGGCATGATACCCTGCGAAGGCTCGTCCAGCATCAACAGCCGCGGACGCGTCATCAGAGCGCGGCCGATCGCGAGCATCTGCTGTTCGCCACCGGAGAGCGTCTCGGCGCGCTGCTCCAGGCGTTCGGCCAGACGCGGGAAAAGCTGGAAGACGAGATCGAGCGGCTCCTCACGGTTCGCCTCGCCGCGATAGAGATAGCTGCCGAGGCGCAGATTGTCGCGCACCGACAGACGGGGGAACAAGCGGCGGTTCTCGGGCACATAGGCAATGCCGGTGGCCGTGATGTGATGCTGCGCCATGCCATCGAGACGCTTGCCGTCGAATGTCACCGTGCCCGAACGCGGCCGCTCGGCGCCGGCAATGGACTTGAGCAGCGTCGACTTGCCCGCGCCATTGGCACCGGCAACGCAGACGATCTCGCCCTTCTGAACCTCGATCGAGACCGCGGAGATCGCGACCAGGCCCTGGTAGGCGGTCGTGACTTCACGCACCGACAGCATGACGATCTCCCAGATATGCGCTGATCACCTTGGGATCGCGGACGACCTCAGCAGGCTTGCCTTCGACCAGCACCTTGCCGAGGTCGAGCACGATGGCGCGATCGACCAAAGGCATCACGATCTCCATGACGTGCTCGACCATCAGCACGGTGATGCCGGCATCGCGCACCTTGCGCACCAAGGCGACGCCAGTCTGCGCCTCGGTCGGCGTGAGGCCGGTGAGGACTTCGTCGAGCAGCAGCAGCTTTGGCTCGGTTGCCAGCGCACGCGCGACTTCGAGGCGGCGCTTCTCGGCCGGCACGAGGTCGCTTGCGAGCACATCGGCGCGCGCGGCAAGGCCGGTGAATTCGAGCACCTCATGCGCCTTGCGGCGCGCCTCACGCATCACGGTGTTGCGAACCAAGGCGCCGACGATGACGTTGTCGATGACCGTCATGGTCTCAAAGCTCTTGACCACCTGGAAGGTGCGCCCGATGCCGCGCTGGCAGCGCTCGGCCGCCGGCATGCGGGTAACATCCTCGCCGTCGAACCAGATCGAGCCTTGCGTCGGCGGCAGCACCCCCGCGATGAGATTGAACAGCGTCGACTTGCCGGCGCCGTTCGGGCCGATCAGGCCGACGATCTCGCCGCGGCCGACCGAGATCGAGACATCGCTGTTGGCGACGAGCCCGCCAAAACGCTGCCAGACGCCACGGGTTTCGAGGAGCGCGGTCATCGTGTGGCCCCCTTCGCCTTGGTACGTGAGAGCAGGCTCACCAGACCCTGCGGCAACGCCAGCGAGATCAGCACGATCAGGGTGCCGTAGACGATGAGGTCGACGCCGCGCCCGGAACCGCCGATATAGGAGCGCGTCAGCTCCGTCATCGGGATCAGGATGGCGGCCCCCAACACCGGCCCCCAGAGGGTACCGATGCCACCGAGCACGGCCGGCAGTGCCATCAGCAGCGAGAACTGGAAGCCCATCACGCTCTCAGGATCGATATAGGCAAGGAACTGCGCATAGAATGCGCCGCCGATGGCGACGAGGAAGGCGGAGACGGCTGCCGCGCCCATCTTGGAGTTGAACACGACGACGCCGAGGCTTTCGGCCGCCTCCGGGTTGTCCTTCACCGCGCGCCACCAAAAGCCCCATTTGGAGTCCTCCAGCCACCAGGTGACGAACCAGGCGAGGCAGCACAATGCCAGCGCGAAATAAAAGTATGGCAGTTTGGTGCGCAGAAACTGGAATTTCAGCCAGCTGTCGCCGCGGATCGGAATGGTGATCCCCATCGCCGCTCCCGCCCACTCCCAGTTCTGGAACAGCAACAGGCCGATCTCGGCAATGACGATGGTCGCGATCACGAAGTAATGGCCGCGCAGGCGAAAGAAGGGATAGCCGAGCCCCATCGCGATCAGGGCGGCAATCACGCCGCCGCCGAGCATGCCGAACCAGGGCAGCACGCCGAACTTGGTGAACAAGAGTTCGGTGGTGTAGGCGCCGATGCCGAAATAGAGCGCGTGTCCCAGCGAGATCTGTCCGCAATAGCCGGAGAGGATGTTCCAACTCTGCGACAGCGCCGCATACATCAAGGTCAGGATGAGGATGTTCTGAACGTAGACGTCCTTGACGAGCAACGGCGCCAGCGCTGCGAGCCCGGCCAATACTGCGGCAATGATGAGGTCGCGGCGGCGCCGCGCGGCAAATTTATTGTCCATCACATCGACCCGAACAGGCCACGCGGCCGGATGAAGACGACGAGCAGGTAGACGGCGTAGATGCCGACCGACTTCAGCGAGGGCGGCAGCACCAAGGCGGTGACGGCCTCCACGAGGCCGACAATGATCCCGCCGGCAAAGGCCCCAAACACGCTGCCGAAGCCGCCCAGCGCCACCGTAACATAGGCGATCAGCGCGAAGGACGCGCCGACATCGGGGTAGATGTAGAAGAACACCGCCATGATGGCGCCGGCAAGACCGACCAGCGCGGCGCCAAGGCCCCAGCCCAGCGCAAACACGCGGTTCTTGTCGATGCCGACGAGAGCCACCGCGCCGGGATCCTCACGCGTCGCTTCCAGCGCGCGGCCGAAATCGGTCCGATTGATGAAGAAATAGAGTCCGGCGAAAGCGAGAATCGAGACCAGCGCGCCGATCAGCTGCGGCTCCGGCAGGAAGATGCCGGCGACCGAGATGGTCTTGCCGCCGAGCCAAGACTGCGGAATGCTGCGATAATCCGGCGTGAAGAAGAACTGCGCCAGGCCGCGCATCACGATGGCAAGGCCGAAGGTGGAGAAGATCTGCACCATGCCGGCATTGGCTTTGGCCCGCATGGCGAAGCGGACAATCAATAGATAGACCACCGCTCCGAACACGAACAGCGCCGCGGCGACCAGCGGCGCCGACAAAAGGGGATCGATGGCGAAGAACGCGAACAGGAAGAAGCTCACATACATCGCGATCATCAGGAACTCGCCATGAGCGAAGTTCACGACGTCCATCAGGCCGAAGATCAGCGCGAGGCCGACCGCGATCAGTCCATAGAGCAGGCCCATGAGCAGGCCGCTCGCGAGACTTTGGATAATGGCTTGGGCTGTCACCTCTGATCCCCCGTTCGAAACGTCATCGTTTGCTCCGTCATTGCGAGCGAAGCGAAGCAATCCAGAATCTCACCGCCGAGGCAGTCTGGATTGCTTCGTCGCTACGCTCCTCGCAATGACGAGGCATTCACGACGACCTCGATCTTCTGTCCTGCTTCAGCAGCGTCTTACTTCATCGGCCAGATCGCCTCGGCGATCGCGGCCTGCGGCGGGAAGATGGTGACGAACTTGCCGCCAACATATTGCAGCAGCACCGGGTCGGCGTCGTTGTTCTGGCCCATCTCGTCGAACTTGACCCGCTTCCAGGGCATGATGGTCTGCTCGCCCGGGATGTCGGTCGCCGCCAGCGCATCGCGAATCTTCTCGCCGTCGGTCGACTTGGCGCGGCTGATGGCATCGGCGAGGATGATCAGGCCCATGAACTGGCGCGAGGTGAGGTCGTTGAAGTCCTTGCCCGACTTCGCCTTGAACATCTCGTTGATCTTGCCGACCATCGGGCGCTTCTGCGCGAGGTCGAGCGAGAAGGTGCCGCGCGAGATCACGCCTTCGACTTTGTCGCCGACGGCATCATAAAGCGCCTTCTCGGAGAAGCCGGCATCCTGCGCCACGATCGCGTTCGGCTTGTAACCGAGCTCGGCCATGGTCTTGACCAAGAGGATGCCGTCGGTGGTGTAGCTCGACGGCATCAGCACGTCGGCATTGGCGGTCTTGAGCTGCTGCACCTCGGCCGAGAGCGAGGGCGAGTTGGCACGGTACTTGATGTCGGTGACGATTTTGTAGCCGCGCTCGCCGGCGATCTTGGCCTGGGCGTTGCCGGAGTCGGTGCCGAAGATGGTGTCCTCGTGGAACAGCGAAAGCGTCTCGATCTTGGTGCCCTTCTTCTTCATGGCATCGAAGAAGTCGAACATCGCGGCCGAGTACATCTCGTCATGCGGCGCGGCACGGAAGTAATATTTCAAGCCGCGGCGATGCAGGCTCGGCGAGGAATTGTCGGCGGAGACGAACGGGATCTGGTAGCGCTCGCAGATCTGGCTGACAGTGACGGCGACCGCGCTCTGATAGGTGCCGATGATGGCGGCGACCTTTTCCTGCGTGATCAGGCGCTCGGCCTCGGCACGCCCCTTCTGCGGATCGGCCTGGTGGTCGGCGAACACGAGGCGGACCTTGGCGCCGCCGAGGCCCGGCAGGCCTTCACCTTTCGCCAGCGGCAGGTCGAAATCGGTGTCCTTGTTGATGACTTCGAGCGCGGTTTCATAGGCCTTCTGCGCATCGACGCCCTGCTGCGCGCTGCCGCCGGAGAACGGATAGATCACGCCGATCACGACTTCCGAGGTCTGTGCGCGCGCTGCCAGCGGCACCAGCGCGGCCGTAGCGGTAGCTCCTAACAACACGTCGCGGCGAGAGATCGTCATGGCAAAGTTCCCTGTACTGAATTTCGACTGATCGAATGAAGTGATTGATGGATGCGGTAAAGCCTGAACAAGCAGCATACGCTGCCCATTAAATCACGGCCATGGTCCTGTTCTTGAGATCCGTCACCAGCATCAGGCCGGGCGAATGCGTGATCGCGAACGGCAGTTTGGCGGCATTGATCACCGATTGCGGCGTCACGCCGCAAGCCCAGAACACCGGGATCTCGTCATCGGCGACCGGAACGGGATCACCGTAGTCAGGCTTGGCAATGTCCTTGATGCCGATCAGATGCGGATGGCCGAGATGCACCGGCGCACCGTGCACGGCGGGATATCGCGAGGTGATCTGCACCGCGCGGATCACGTCCGCCGGCTTGAACGGACGCATCGACACCACCATCGGGCCGGCAAAGGGGCCAGCCTCGCCGCAAGCGATGTTGGTGCGGTACATCGGCACGCGCACGTTCTGTTCGATGTGACGGATCGGCATTCCCTCCTCGAGCAGCGCCTCTTCGAACGAGAAGGAGCAGCCAAGCACGAAGGTCACGAGATCGTCGCGCCAGTAGCTCTTCACGTCGGTCGGCTCGTCGACGATCTCGCCGTCACGCCAGACGCGGTAGCGCGGCACGTCGGTGCGGATGTCGAGATCGACGCCGAGCGAGGGGATGTGCGGGCTGCCGACGTCGGACATGCCGATGATCGGGCACGGCTTCGGATTGAGCTGGCAGAAGCGGTGAAAGGCGCTGGCACATTCCGCCGGGAGGATTGCCAGATTGCCCTGGACGAAGCCGGGCGCAACGCCGGCGGTGGAGGCGACCTGCCCTTCGCGATAGGCAAGCCGCGCCTTGCGGCTCGGGAGCGTGTCGGGCGTTTCAGTTTGCTGCGCTGCCACCAAAACAGTCATGGGATCGACCTGCCTATAAACTCGACAAAGACAAGCCAACACCAAGCATGCTATAAAGTCTAATCGTCGTTTCTAATCAAACTCGATAAATTTTCTTTATCGAATGGGAAGATCCTTCCAATGCTGGACTTCAGATCGATCGAGACATTTCTCTGGGTTGTGAAGCTCGGCAGCTTTCGGGGCGCCGCGCAACGGCTCAACACGACCCAGCCGGCGATCTCCCAGCGCATCGCCCAGCTCGAGCGCGAGATGGGCGTAAAGCTCCTCAACCGCGATCATCGCGTGGCCTCGCCGACCCCGAGCGGCCGGCAGATGATGGTCTATGCGGAGAAGCTGATCGGGCTGCGCGCCGCGATGATGGCGGAGATCGGCGACCGTTCGGCGATGCGCGGCGTGATGCGACTCGGCGTCGCCGAGACCATCGTGCACACTTGGCTGCCCCGCCTGGTGAAGAGCATGAACGAGGTCTATCCGAACCTGTCGCTGGAGATCGAGGTCGACATCACGCCGAACCTCACCGCGCGTCTGCTCGCACAGGAGATTGAGCTGGCGTTCGTCGTGGGACCGCTGTCCGCTTCCGGCGTGCACAACCGCGTGCTCGCCGATTATCCGATCGGTTTCCTCGCCAGCCCCTCGCTCGGCCTCGGCAAGGGGCCGGTGACGCCGGCGGAGCTCGCGCGATTTCCGATCATTACCTTCCCGCGCAAGACCAAGCCTTACGAGGTCGTGCGCGAGGTGTTCGACCGGCCCGAGCTGCCGCCAATCCGACTGCATGCCTCCGCCTCGCTGGCCACGGTCATCCACATGGCGGTCGAAGGGCTCGGCATCGCCGTGATCCCCGACGCCATCGTCGAGAACGAACTCGCCGACGGGAGGCTGCAACTGCTCGACACCGATCTCGCGATCGCGCCGCTGACCTTCACCGCGAGCTGGCTCGCCTCGCCCGACGTCGTGGCTATCGAGCGCGTCGCGGAGCTGGCGCGGCAGATTGCGCAGAGCAGCCTCGCGGTTGACGCGCCCGCGCTGGCGCGTCATTGAAAAAGGCGCCGGACAATTGAGAGACTGACCGCATGAGCCGAGCCGCCACCAACCTGCAGATCGATCCCGTCCGCCTCTGGGGCTCCATCCACGAGACCGCGCAGTTCGGCGCGACGGCCAAGGGTGGCGTGCGGCGGCTGACGCTCAGCTCCGAGGACAAGCAGGTCCGCGATTGGTTCCGCAAGGCCTGCGAAGACGCGGGCCTGGAGGTGCATGTCGATGCGCTCGGCTCGATGTTCGGCCTGCGCAAGGGGCGCGACATGACAAAGCCGCCCGTCGGCATCGGCTCGCATCTCGACACCCAGCCGACCGGCGGCAAGTATGACGGCATTTTGGGTACGCTCGGCGCACTGGAAGTGATCCGCACGCTGAACGATGCCGGCATTGAGACGGAAGCGCCGATCTGCATCGTCAACTGGACCAACGAGGAAGGCTCGCGCTTCGCACCGGCGATGATGGCGTCTGGCGCCTATGTCGGCGATTTCACCACCGATGACATTTTGTCGCGCAAGGACGCTGAAGGCATGACCGTCAGGCAGGCGCTCGACGGCATCGGTTATCGCGGCGACAAGCCGGTCGGTTTCCAGAAGCTCCGCTGCTTCGTCGAATTGCACATCGAGCAGGGCCCGATCCTGGAGGCCGAAGGCAAGACCATCGGCGTGGTCGATTCCGGCCAGGGCGTGCTGTGGTACGACGGCAAGATTTCCGGCTTCGAGAGCCATGCAGGCTCGACACCGATGCCGCTGCGGCGCGACGCGCTGGCGACACTGTCGGAGATCGTGCTGGCGATGGAGGCGATTGCGAAGAAACATGGTCCGAACGCGGTCGGCACCATCGGCGAGGCCGTGATCGCAAATCCCTCGCGCAACGTCATTCCCGGCGAGATCGCCTTCACCATGGATTGCCGCAGCGCGGATGGCGCCATTATGGACGCGCTCGATCGCGATTTGCGCGCCGCGATTGCCGAGATCGCTGCGCGCCGCAAGGTCGAGGTCAAGGTCGACCTGGTCTGGCGCAAGCCGCCGACGCATTTCGATCCCAAGCTGATTGCGACGGTCGAGAACGCGGCGAAGATGCTCGGCTATTCCTCTCGCCGCATCACCTCCGGGGCTGGCCACGACGCCTGCAACCTCAACACCGTCATGCCGGCGGCTATGGTGTTCGTGCCCTGCAAGGACGGCATCAGCCACAACGAATTGGAGGATGCCACGCAAGCGGACTGTGCCGCGGGGACCAACGTGCTCATGCACACCGTGCTGGCGATCGCCGGCGTCGCGTCCTGACCGGAGAGAACCATGCGCGGAGTTTTCGTCGACGCCAATGAAACGCTGGCGGTGATCATGGAGCGGCTGGAGAAGCCCGGCGATCCCAAAGTGCGGATCCACAGGAATCCTGATATCAAGCCGGAGCAATATCCGGAGATTCTCGACGGCGCCGAAATCGCGATCATTGATCACACTTCGCTTCCGACCGACGTCGCAAAGAAGTGCACCGGCCTCAAGCACGTCGTGTTCCTGGGCACCGGCGCGCGCAGCTACATGAACCCGGAGGAACTGGCCGAGCTCGGCATCTCCGTGCATCTGATCAAGGGCTACGGCGACACGGCGGTGGCGGAATCCGCGATCGCGCTGATGTGGGCCTCGGCCCGCGTCATCGCGATGATGGATCGCGAGATGCGCGGCGGCAATTGGCTGCGCGAGGACGGTATGCAGCTCACCGGCAAGACGCTCGGGCTGATCGGCTTCGGCGGCATCGCCGCGGAAGTGGCGCGCATTGCGTCCGGCAGCGGCATGAAGGTGATCGCCTGGAACCGCTCGCCGAAGAGCCATCCTGGCGTAGAATTCACCGATCTCGATACCGTGCTGGCAAGGAGCGACGTCGTGTCGCTGCATCTGCTGCTCAGTGACGAGACGCGCGGCATGATCACGCGCGAGAAGATCTTTGCGATGAAACGCGGTGTCATCCTCATCAACACCGCTCGCGCCGCGATCGTGGACGAAGCCGCCATGATCGATGCCCTGAAATCGGGCCACATCCGGCATGCCGGCCTCGACGTCTTCAACATCGAGCCGCTGCCCGGCGGCCATCCGCTGACAAAATTGCCGAATGTGACGCTGTCGGCGCATTCCGCCTTCCGCACGCCGGAGGCGAGCGAGAACCTGATTGGCGCGGCGTGGGAGCACTGCCGCCGGATCGTGAAGGGATAACAGCAACAACAATGGCCGATTACCGCACCATCAAGGCAGAGAAGCTCACCAGCGTCATCCATGCCATCGCCAAGGCGGGCGGATCCACCGATCGCGAAGCCGAATTGGTCTCCACCAACCTCGTCGAGGCGAACCTGAAAGGCCACGACTCGCACGGCGTCGGCATGATTCCGCGCTATGCCGAGGCGGTCGCCGAGGGCGGCCTCGCGGTCAACCAGCACGTCAAGATCGTGATGGACACTGGCCCCCTGCTCACCCTCGACGGCCTCACCGGCTATGGCCAGGTGATGGGCCAGGAGGCGATGGAGCTGGGCGCCGAGCGCGCCAAGCGCAACGGCGTGTGCGTCGTCGGCCTCTCCAACTCGCACCATATCGGGCGCATCGGCCATTGGGCCGAGCAGTGCATTGAGCACGGGCTGGTGTCGATCCACTTCGTCAACGTGATCTCGCGTCCGATAGTGGCACCCTGGGGTGGCAGCGATGCGCGCCACGGCACCAATCCGTTCTGCGTCGGCATCCCGCGCGCAGGCCACGAGCCGATCGTGCTCGACTTCGCCACCAGCAAGATTGCGCAGGGCAAGACCCGCGTCGCCTACAACAAGGGGGTCGCGCTCGATCCCGGCACCATCATCGATAACGAAGGCAGGCCAACCACGAACCCGCGCTACACCGTGATCGCGCCGCACGGCGCCATCCTGCCGTTCGGCGAGCATAAGGGTTCTGGGTTGGCGTTGGTGTGCGAAATTCTCGGCGGCGCACTTTCGGGCGGGCAGGTCGTCAAAGGCCCGGCCGACAGCAAGCGCCGCGTCCTCAACGGCATGCTCTCGATCATCATCGATCCGAACAAGCTCGGCACCGGCGAGAACCTCGCGCGCGAAGTCGAGAGCTTCGTCGCCTGGCACACCGGCTCGCCCCCCGCCCCGGGTGTCGACAAGGTGAAGATCGCCGGCGAGCCCGAGCGCGAGACCAAGAAGAAGCGGCTGGCCGAGGGCATTCCTGTGGATCCGAATACCTGGCAGGAGATTCTGGACGCCGGAAAGCGGTTCGGGCTCGATCAGGCGACGATTGAGAAGATTGCGGGCTAAGCAGAGCGAGGCACGCTTGTCTTCCCTTCTCCCCTTGTGGGAGAAGGTGGCGCGAAGCGCCGGATGAGGGGTTCTCGCAGCGAGCAAAAACCCACAATGAGAGGTCTGCTTCTGCGGAGATAGACTCCTCCTCACCCGTCTTCGATGCTTCGCATCGAAGCCACCCTCTCCCACGAGGGGAGAGGGTAAAACAGCGAACTAGTCTACCATCTCCGCCACCGCCTTGCCGCAGGCGGTGGTGTCGGCATTGCCGCCGAGATCCTTCGTCCGCAGCGTGCGTTCGGCGAGCGTGCGCTCGATCGCGTCGACGATCGACTTGCCGGCTTCCTTCTCGCCGAGATGCTCGAGCATCATCGCGCCCGACCAAATCATGCCGATCGGGTTGGCGATGCCCTGCCCCGCGATATCGGGAGCCGAGCCGTGCACCGGCTCGAACACCGATGGGAAATTGCGCTCGGGATTGATGTTACCAGACGGCGCGATGCCGATGGTGCCGGTGCAGGCCGGGCCGAGATCGGAGAGGATGTCACCGAACAGATTGGAGCCGACCACGACGTCGAACCAGTCCGGATGCAGCACGAAGTTCGCGGTGAGAATATCGATGTGGTACTTGTCCCATTTCACGCCCGGGAACTTCTTGGCCATCGCCTCCACGCGTTCGTCCCAATAGGGCATGGTGATGGAGATGCCGTTCGACTTCGTCGCCGAGGTCAGGTGCTTCTTCGGCCGCGACTGCGCGAGCTCGAAGGCGAACTTCAGGATGCGGTCAACGCCGGTGCGAGTCATCACCGTCTGCTGCGTCACGAACTCGCGCTCGGTGTCCGGGAACATGCGGCCACCGACGGAGGAATATTCACCTTCCGTGTTCTCGCGCACCACCCAGAAATCGATGTCGCCGGGCTTGCGATTCGCCAGCGGCGACGGCACGCCGGGCATCAGCCGCACGGGACGCAGGTTCACATACTGGTCGAACTCGCGGCGGAATTTGATCAGCGAGCCCCACAGCGAGACGTGGTCCGGAATCTTGGCCGGCCAGCCGACCGCGCCGAAATAGATCGCATCGTGCTTACCGATCTTCTCCTTCCAGTCATCCGGCATCATCTGGCCGTGCTTCTCGTAATAATCCCAGGACGAGAAGTCGAAATGGTCGAATTGCAGGGACACGCCGTGCTTCTTCGCCGCCGCTTCCAGAACGCGCAGGCCCTCAGGCATCACTTCCTTGCCGATGCCGTCGCCGGGAATGACTGCGATCCGGTATTGTTTCTTGCTCATCGAGAACGTCCTTGGTTGGTTTCGGCAGCCGCCTTTTGATTGCACTGCAATGGACCAAACGCGGCGGCAGTGCAACGCTGCACTGCAATGTTGACCGTGGCGCGACCGAGCGCCTACTGATCTGATCCTGTTCCCATCCTGCGAGTACCCCTCATGGATCTGCATCTGCGCGGTAAGCGCGTCCTGATCACGGGCGCATCCAAGGGCATCGGCGCGGCCGCCGCCGAGGCGTTTGCCGAGGAAGGCGCGCATCTGCTGCTTGCCGCCCGCAGCGGCGAGCAGCTCAAGGCGCTGGCCGAGCGGTTGCGTTCCGCGCACCAGATCGACGCCGCGACGAGTGTCGTCGATCTGCGCAAAGCCGAGGACATTGCGCGGCTCGCCAAGGAGGCCGCCGGCATCGACATCCTCGTCAACAATGCCGGCGACATCCCCGGCGGGTCCATCGACAAGATCGACGAGGCGACCTGGCGGCACGCCTGGGAATTGAAGGTGTTCGGGTACATCAACCTCACCCGGCAGATCTACGCGCAGATGAAAGCCAAGGGTGGCGGCGTGATCGTCAACGACATCGGCGCGGCCGGCGAGAAGTTTGATGGCAATTACATCTGCGGCAGCGCCGGCAATGCTGCGCTGATGGCGTTCACCCGTGCCCTCGGTGGAAAAAGTCTCGCCGACAACATCCGTGTGGTTGGCATCAATCCCGGCCCTGTCGGCACCGACCGCCACGTCACCCTGCTCAAGACGCGGGCAAAGCACCAATTTGGCGACGAGAGCCGCTACAGCGAATTCCAGAAGAGTCTGCCGCTCGGGCGCCCTGCGCATGCGCGCGAGATCGGCGACCTCATGGCGTTCCTGGCGTCGGCTCGCTCGGGCTATACGTCGGGCGTGATCTATACCGTCGATGGCGGCATCAGCGCCGGGTGGGGGTAGGTCTATCCCTCCTCATTGCGAGCGCAGCGAAGCAATCCAGAATGCCTCTACGCAAAAGGTCTGGATTGCTTGGTCGCTTCGCTCCTCGCAACGAGGGAGCCTAGAAGAAGCACAGGAGTAAACTAATTGTCTCAAGAGCTGATTCGCGAAACCGCGTGCACCGTCGTCGACAAATTGCGGTCCGGCGACATCTCCCCGCTCGAGCTGCTGGATGTGCTGGAGAAGCGCATCAGTGAAGTCGACAGCAAGGTCAACGCGCTGCCGACGCTGTGCTTCGATCGCGCCCGGGATCACGCCAAGGCGCTGATGCAGAAGCCGGCCGGCGCACGCGGGCTGCTCGCGGGCCTGCCGGTGCCGATCAAGGATCTGACCGACGTTGCGGGCGTGCTGAACACCCAGGGCTCGCCGATCTTCAAGGACAACATCCCGGCGAAATCCGACCTCATGGTCGAGAACCTCGAGGCCAACGGCGCGGTCGTCTACGCCAAATCCAACACACCGGAATTCGGCGCCGGCGCCAACACCTTCAACGAGGTATTCGGCGCGACCCTCAATCCCTGGGATACTTCGAAATCTGCGGCCGGGTCCTCCGGCGGCGCAGCAGTTGCGCTCGCCACCGGCATGGCCTGGCTCGCGCAGGGCTCAGACATGGGCGGCAGCCTGCGCAGCCCGGCGAGCTTCTGCGGCATCGTCGGCATGCGGCCGAGCATCGGCCGTGTCGCGCATACGCCGAAGGCAGGCATCGACCGCAATCTGGGCGTGCAGGGTCCGATGGCGCGCAACGTCGAGGATCTCGCGCTGCTGCTGGATGCCATGAGCGGCGACTATGCCGCCGATCCGCTGTCGCTGCCGGCGCCTTTGACTTCGTTTCTCTCGGCGGCGCAGTCCGGCAAGAAGCCGAAGCGCATCGCCTATTCGCCCGATCTCGGCATCACGCCGGTCGATCCCGAGGTCAAGGCGACCACGCGCAAGGCAGCTGAACGTTTCGCCGAGGCCGGCGTCATCGTCGAGGAGGCGCATCCGGACTGGCGCGAGGCGCATGAATGCTTCCACGTGCTGCGCGCTTTCGATTTCGCGATCAGCAAGGCGCAACTTCTCCGGACCAAGCGTGACCTGCTCAAGCCCGAGGTGATCTGGAACATCGAGGAAGGCCTCAAGCTCACCGTCGAGCAGCTTGAGCGCGCCGAGGCCCAGCGCGTCGGCATGACCGCGCGCGCCGTCGAGTTCTTCAAGACCTACGACCTCCTGCTGGTGCCGACGACGATCGTGCCGCCCTTCCCCGTCGAGCATCGCTATGTCGCCGAATGCGCCGGCAAGACGTTCGAGAACTATGTCGAATGGCTCGGCATCGTCTACGCTATCACGCTCGCCTGCTGCCCGTCGCTGTCGCTGCCCTGCGGCTTTACCGCGTCCGGCCTGCCTGTCGGCGTGCAGGTGGTCGGCGCACCGCGCGCAGATGCGCAGGTGATTGCAGGCGCGAAGGTGCTGGAGGATATATTGGGCCTGCGCGGCACGACCCCGATCGATCCGAAGGTGAAGAATTAATCTCGCTCTGGTGCCCGGACGCAGCGCAGCGCTCTTTCAGCGATGCGCTGCATCGCCGCGGCCCGAGCGTCACCGCGCGCCTGATGCCTCCAGACTCCGGCTGTAGCGCGACATCGCAAAGCAAAAGACAAAATAGATTGCGGCGACGAAGATATAGACCTCGACGGAAAACTGCTGCCAAGCGGGATCGATGATCGCGGTCTTCGCCGTCGTCAGCAGGTCGAAGATGCCGATGATCAGCACGAGACTGGTATCCTTGAAGAAGGCGATGAAGGTGTTGACCAGTGGCGGGATGACGTGGCGGATCGCCTGCGGCAAGATGATCAGCCGGTGCTTGCGCCAGTAGGACAGTCCCAGCGCGTCGGCAGCCTCATACTGCCCGCGCGGTACGGCCTGGAGACCACCGCGGATGACTTCGGCAAGGTAGGCGCCCGCGAACAGTATGATCGCGATCTGTGCGCGCAACAGCTTGTCGATGTTGAACCCACTCGGCATGAACAGCGGAAACATCACGCTCGCCATGAACAAGAGGCTCACCAGCGGCACGCCGCGGATCAGCTCGACATAGAGCACGCTGAGCGAGCGGATTGCCGGAAGCTTCGAACGACGGCCGAGCGCGACGAGGATGCCGAGCGGAAAGCCGAACGCGAGTCCAAACGTCGCCAGGATCAGCGTGACCGGCAATCCGCCCCAGCGGTCCTGCGAGACGAACGAGAGCCCGAGCACCCCGCCCCACATCAGCACGCTGATCAGCGCGAGTGCACCGATCCAGATGAAAACGAGTTCGCGCCGCCACAGTGCGCGGCGGGTCGAGAGATAGAACAGCGGAATGAACAGCACGACCGACAACGCCGGTCGCCACTGTTCGTCGAATGGATAGGTGCCGAACAGGATGAAGCGGTACTTTTCGGGGATGACAGCCCAGCAGGCGCCGATGCCGCGCACCGCGCGGCAAGCGCTGGAATCATTCGCCGGCGTAAGCCAGACAGCGCTGGCGATGCCCCATTGCACGAAGCTGATCACGCCCTTCGCGAGCACCGCCAGCAGCACGATCGTGAGGATGCCGTTCGGAATCGACGAGAACAAGTTGCTGCGCAGCCAGCGCAGCATCGGATTACCAACTTGCGGGCGGCGAGCGGCACGCGGCACGTCCGGCATATCGCTGATCGCCGTCATCCTCAGCGCTCTACCAGCGCGATGCGCGCATTATACCAGTTCATGAAAAAGCTGATCCCGAGACTGATGGTCAAGAACACCGCCATGATCAGCGCGATCGCCTCGATCGCCTGCCCGGTCTGGTTCAGCGTGGTGTTGGCGATCGAGACCACGTCCTGGTAGCCGATCGCGACAGCGAGCGATGAGTTCTTTGTCAAATTGAGATACTGACTCGTCATCGGCGGAACGATCACGCGCAATGCCTGTGGCAGGATGATCTGCCGCAGCATGAAGCTGCGGCGCAGGCCAAGCGCGTTGGCGGCGTCCCACTGTCCCCGCGGCACCGACTGGATGCCGCTGCGCACGATCTCGGCGACGAAGGCCGAGGTGTAGGTGACGAGTGCGAGCAACAGCGCGAAATATTCCGGCGCCAGCGTCAGCCCGCCAACAAAGTTGAAGCCGCGCAGCTCGGGCCATTCGATGCTCCAGGATGCACCGAGCAGCACGGACGCCAGCGCCGGCAACGCAATCACCAGCGCAACCGCAAAGGGCCACGCCGACCGCGGCTTGCCATCGCGCATCTGCTGCGCGACCAGCGATCGCCGGACGATATAGAACACCGCGCAACCCAGCACGGCGGTGCCGAGGACCGCGAGCTGCGCCGGCCCGAACGGGATCGCCGGCAGGATCAGGCCGCGATTGGACAGGAACACACCCTCGACTGGTCGCCACGCGGCGCGTGCGGCCGGCAGCGCCTGCATCAACACGTACCAGAACAGGAGCTGAAGCAGCAGCGGGATATCGCGGAGCGTCTCGACATAGACCGCAGCGAGCCGTGACAGCAGCCAGTTCGCCGACAATCGCGAAATGCCGATCAGCGTGCCCAAAATCGTCGCGAGCACGATTCCGATCACGGCAACGCGCAAGGTGTTGGTGACGCCGACGATGAACGCCCAGAGATAAGTGTCTCTCGGATTATAGGCGAGCAGACTGTCGGCGATCGGCATCCCGGCCTCGCGACCGAGGAAGGCGAAGCCAGTCGTGATGCGCCGAGCCGAGAGGTTCGTGACGGTGTTGGACCAAAGGAAAGCGACGACCGCTACCGCGATGCCGACGACCAGCACCTGCCAGAACAGGCCCTTCAGTTCGCGGCGCCCAAAGGCGCCGATGAAACGACGGCGTGGCGGCGGTCTCGGCACGTCTGATGTCACGGCACAAAAACCTTCTCAAAAAGGCAGCGATTTCCGGCAGCGCACGTCAACTGTTGCACCAAACTTCAATCCATGCAACAAATGTTTCATGGTCGAGCCCGCGAAATCCTCGCCGTTGAGCGAGCTGCGTATTGCATTGCCATCGCTCCCGATGCGCTTGCAGGAAGTCGGACGCTTCGTCGCCGCCAACGATTACGACGCCACCACCCGTTCCATGCGCGATCTCGCGGCGGAAGCCGGCGCCGATCCTGCTGCGTTCACGCGACTTGCGAAGGCGATCGGCTATTCCGGCTGGGAGGAATTGCGCGCGGCGCTGACCGAGGCGCGGCGGCCATCGCAGACCGCGCCCTTCTCCGGCCGCGCAAAGGGCCGTCGGCACGGGCCGAACGCCGATGTCGCGCTCGTCATCGACAAGCTCCAGGCGGAGGCCGCGGGTCTTCGACGGATCCCGGCGCAGCCGATCGCGGAAGCTGCCCGCGCGCTGCACGACGCCAAGCGGATTTGGATCGCCGGCTATCGAAGCTGCCGCAGCGTCGCGGAATTGCTGAACTACGAGCTGCGACTGTTTCGACCCGAACAGGTCCAACTCGTCGGCGCTTCCGGGCCCGACGACCTCGATCTCGGCGCGTTCCGGCCCGGGGAAGCGGTCATCGTCGTCGGCTTCCTGCCCTACACGCATGCAAGCGTCCGCGTCGCACAGGCGGTCTATCGTACCGGCGCGACACTGGTCGCCATCGCGGATAGTCTCTCGGCACCGATGGCAGAGGGCGCCGACCACGTGCTGCTGTTCGAGGCGGCCTCCTCCCCCGGCTTCTTTCCGAGCCTCACTGGCGCGATTGCGATCGCGCAGTCGCTCGCGGCGGTCACGTTCTCGCTCGGCGGGGTTGCCGCGAAGAAGCGTCTGGAAAGTACCGAGGCGCGACTCGCTGCGGCCTCCACTTACGTCCCAGAGAAAGGTTGACCCATGGCCGCCCGCACCAGCCGTGTGTTGCATCGCTCATTGCGCGAAACGCCGCCCAAGGCGATCGGCGGCGAAGGCGTCTATCTCTTCGCCGAGGATGGCCGGCGCATCATCGATGCCTCCGGCGGCGCGGCGGTCTCCTGCCTCGGGCACCAGCACCCGCGCGTGATCGCGGCGATGGCGAAGCAGGCCGCGACGCTTGCCTATGCTCATACGGCGTTCTTCTCCTCCGAGCCGGCCGAGGCGCTGGCCGACGCGCTGGTTGGGCACGAGCCCGGCGGTCTCGCCTACGCTTATTTCGTCAGCGGCGGATCGGAAGCGATCGAGGCCAGCATCAAGCTCGCGCGGCAATATTTCATCGAGCGCGGCGAGCCGCAGCGGCAGCACTTCATCGCGCGGCGGCAGAGTTATCACGGCAACACGCTCGGCGCGCTGGCCGCCGGCGGCAATGCCTGGCGACGCGCGCCCTACGCGCCGCTGCTCTCGGCTGCGTTCAGCCACGTCATGCCGGCCTTCGCCTATCACGAGAAGCGCGAGGGCGAGGCGGACGCGCAGTTCGTCGCGCGCCTTGCCGCCGAGCTCGAGGCCGAGTTTCAGCGGCTGGGGCCCGACACGGTCGCGGCGTTTCTCGCCGAGCCCGTGGTCGGCGCCACCGCCGGCGCCGTGACCGCGCCGGACGGCTACTTCAAGGCCATGCGCGAGATCTGCGACCGGCACGGCGCGCTGCTGATCCTCGACGAGGTCATGTGCGGCATGGGCCGCACCGGCACCACGCACGCTTGGGAGCAGGAAGGTGTCGCGCCCGATATCCAGGCGATCGCCAAGGGGCTCGGCGGTGGCTACCAGCCGATCGGCGCGATGCTCGCGAGCGGCAAGATCATCGACACGATCCGCGCCGGCTCAGGCGCGTTCCAGCACGGTCACACTTATCTGGCGCATCCCCTCGCCTGCGCGGCGGCGCTCGCGGTGCAAAACGTGATCCGCGAGGACGGCCTGCTCGATCGGGTCAGGGAGCGCGGACGACAACTCGAGCAGCGGCTGACCGAACGCTTCGGCAATCACCGCCATGTCGGCGACATCAGGGGCCGCGGCCTGTTCTGGGCCATCGAGCTCGTCGCCGATCGCGCCAGCCGCACCTCGTTCGATCCGGCGCTCAAGCTGCACCAGAAAATCAAGGCGGAGGCGCTCGCCAACGGGCTCGGCTGCTATCCCGGCGGCGGCACCGTGGACGGCGCGCGCGGCGACCACGTGCTGCTGGCGCCGCCCTATATCGCTTCCGCAGATGAGATCGACCTGATCGTCGACAGGCTTGGCACGGCCGTCGACAACGTGTTGCGTAATGTCAATCACTGAGGGGAGAGTAGCATGATTAGGAAAGTGGTTATCGCAGCGGGCGTGCTCGCAGCATCGACTGTTGTCGCTTCGGCCGCGACGCTCGACACGGTGAAGAGCCGCGGCACGTTGGTGTGCGGCGTCAGCGCCGGTTTTGCCGGCTTCTCCGCGCCGGATTCGCAAGGCAACTACAAGGGTCTCGACGTCGACTATTGCCGCGCCCTTGCGGCCGGCGTGCTCGGTGATCCCAACAAGGTGCGTTACGTCTCGCTGACTGCGCAGAATCGCTTCACCGCGCTGCAATCGGGCGAGATCGACGTACTCTACCGCAACTCGACCCAGACCTACTTGCGCGGCGTCACGCTGGGCCTGCGGCAGGGTCCGATCAACTTCTACGACGGCCAGGGCTTCGTCGTGAAGAAGGACCTCGGCGTGAAGGAGCTCAAGGACCTCAAGGGCGCCACCGTCTGCGTGGCTCAAGGCACCACGCATGAGGTCACGCTGGGCGATTACGGCCGCGCCAACGGCATCGACTGGAAGCCGCTGGTGTTCGACCGCATCGACACCATGTACCAGACCTTTTTCGGCGGCCGTTGCGATGCCATGACCCAGGACGCCTCCGCGCTCGCAGGTGCAGTGACCACCGCGGCGCCGAACCCGGCCGACTATGTCGTGCTGCCGCAGACCATCAGCAAGGAGCCGCTCGGCCCCTTCACCCGCAACGGCGACGAGGTCTGGAGCGACATCATCACCTGGCTGCATTACGGCCTGATCGAGGCAGAAGAGCTCGGCGTCACGCAAGCCAATGTCGAGGAAATGGCGAAATCGCAGACGCCTGCAATCCAGCGGCTCCTTGGTGCCTCCGGCGACCTCGGCTCGCGGCTTGGGCTCGACAACAAATGGCTGGTCACGGCGATCAAGACCACCGGCAATTATGGCGAGATCTACGAGCGCAATGTCGGCAAGGCCAGCCCGCTCAAGCTCGATCGTGGCCTCAATGGGCTCTGGAGTAAAGGCGGCTTGATGTACGCCATTCCGTTCAAGTAAGGAGTTCACCTCTCCCCGCTTGGTCGGATTACGCAGCAATCCGGCTGAGGAAGGACTCTCCACCCTCCGACTGTCGCCATATGCGCTGATAGAGCCCCTCACCCCAGCCCTCTCCCCCTAAAGAACGGGGAGAGGGAGAAGCAGCGAAGATATGCGGATCGCCCTCATCCACGCCCTTAAGCATTCCATCGCCCCGATCGAGACGGCGTTCGCGAAGGCTTGGCCCGAGGTACGGCTGATGAACCTGCTCGACGACAGCCTGTCGGCCGATCTGGCGCGCGACGGCGTGCTCAGCGATACCATGACCGAGCGCTTCCTGGCACTGGGCGACTACGCGGCGGCAACGGGGGCGAATGGGATTTTGTTCACCTGTTCGGCCTTCGGTCCCTGCATCGAAGCGGTCGCGCGCGCGCATGCACCGATGCCGGTGCTGAGGCCGAACGAGGCCATGATCGAACGTGCCGTGACCTTGGGTCAGCGCATCGGCCTGCTCTCGACTTTCCCGCCGACCCTGGCCTCGATGCCCGAGGAATTTCCGGCCGCCGTCGAGGTCGTACCGAAACTCGCCGAAGGGGCGCTGGCGGCACTCGACCGCGGCGATCGCGCCACGCACGATCGGCTGATTGCAGACGCATCGCGCGACTTGCGCGATTGCGACGTCATTGCGCTCGCGCAGTTCAGCATCGCCGCGACGGCGCCGCTGGTCGCCGAGGCCACCGGCCGCCCTGTCGTAACTACACCGGAGAGCGCGGTCGACAAGCTGATGAGGCTGCTGAAAGCGGGAGCCTAAGCGCCGTTCTTTTTTCGCCGGGCATCCTTGATCGCGACGGCCAGGGCGGCCTTGGTTTCGCTCACGAAGTCCTCGACCAATTCCTCACGCGTGGCATGCGCCGCCTCGCCGGTGAACAAGCCCTGCTCAGCAAGCATCACGACGCCGTGCAGTGCCGCCCAGATCTTGAGCGCTTGCCGCTCGCGCAAGTAACCGACCGCCGGAGCCTCCAAGGCCTCGATCACGAGCGCAAAGGTTTCGCGCGTCGCCTCGTGCAGCTCGCTGCCCTTGGCGGCGCATGACACAGTGCGCGAGGCGAACATCAGGCGGTAGACACCGTTGCGACGGAGGCCGAAGTCGAGCGTGGCCAGCGCGAGCCGCGACAGCTTCGATTGCTTCGACGGGCTTGCCATCGCCTCGCGCAAAATTGCACTGAGCTGCCGGAACGCCTCCGCCGTCACCGCCGCGAGCAAGGCCTCGCGGTCGGCAAAATGCCGGTACGGCGCCGGCTGCGAGACGCCGAGCTGCTTGGCCAGCGCCTTGATGCTGATCGCCTCGGCGCCGCCGCGTTCCGCTTCGCGCAGAGCGGCCTTGATCAAGGCATCGCGAAGATCGCCATGGTGGTAGGTCTTCTCGGGCTTGCGGATGGGTTGTGAGCGCATATCGAGCAAAGCCTATAAGTTTGCGCTTGACAGGGGAAGCCTGCCGCGAATGTAATAGGATATAACTTAAGAAGAGCTCAGATGAGGAAACGCGCCGCCTTCGGGCCTCGCGCGCAAACGACCGAGGAAGCCGCGATGACAGAGCGACTGAAGGTTCACGTCGATCCCGACAAGTGCCAGGGCCACGCCCGCTGCAAGGCGCTCGCGCCGGAGCTATTCGAGCTCGACGAATTCGGCAACGCCCATGAAACCGGCGACGGCACGGTCCCGGCGGGTCAGGAAGACAAAGCCTGGCTTGCCAAATCCAACTGCCCGGAAATCGCAATCGACGTGATCGAGGAGTAGCGCGCTCTCCGCCCGCTCGCCTGTCTTCAGCGACCACGAACCCGAGGGATTAGAGATGTCCGACGCCAGCCTGCCTGCCGCCCATCCACCCGTCACCGACTGGTTTCATGATTTCGACCACACCGATCCGCAATGGACGGAAGATCCCTTCCCGATCTGGGACCAGTTGCGCGCCGCGAGTCCGGTGGTGCACACAAAACGCTTCCTCGGCTGCTATCTGCCGACGACCTATGAGGCGGTGCGCGAGATCGCCAACGACACCACGCATTTCTCCTCGCGCCGGATCATCGTCCGCGACGTGCGGCCGGAGATCACCAGCAAGAACGCCGCCCCGCCGATCACCTCCGACCCGCCCGTGCACAAGCCGGCCAAGCAATTGCTGCTGCCGCCGTTCACGCCGGATGCGATGAAGAAGCTCGAACCGCGGGTCCGCGCTATCTGCAACGAACTGATCGACGACTTCATCGCCGAAAAGAGCGTGGACGCTGCGGCGCGCTACACGAAGCACATTCCGGTGCGCGCGATCGCGCATATGCTCGGCATTCCCGAGAGCGACAGCGACCTCTTCATCAACTGGATCCACATGATCCTCGAGCTCGGCATCAAGGACGAGACCAAGCTGCTCCAGGCCGTCGAGGAGATGAGCGCCTATTTCAGCGGACACATCGAGGCGCGCAAGACGAAGCCGACCGATGACCTGATCTCCTATCTGATGAATGCCAGGGACAAGGACGGCAATCCGCTCGAGGACTCCCACGCGGTGGGCTCGCTGCGCCTGCTGCTGATCGCCGGCATCGACACCACTTGGAGCGCGATTGGCTCCTCGCTGTGGCATCTTGCGAAAACGCCGGCCGATCGCGAGCGGCTGATCGCCGAGCCCGGGCTGATCCCGATCGCGGTGGAAGAGCTGCTGCGCGCCTATTCGCCGGTGACAATGGCGCGCGAGGTGGTCCAGGACACCACAATTTCGGGCTGCCCGGTCAAGGCGGGCAACATGGTGCTCTTGTCCTTCCCGGCGGCGAACCGCGACCCCAAGATGTTTCCGGACGCTGACAAAGTCGTGATCGACCGCCGCGAAAACCGCCACGCCGCCTTCGGGCTTGGCATCCATCGCTGCGTCGGTTCCAACCTTGCGCGCATGGAAATGCAGGTTGCGCTGGAGGAATGGCTGAGACGCATTCCAGACTTCGCGCTCGACCCGGCAGGCACCGTGACCTGGTCGCAGGGCACGGTGAGAGGCCCCCGCCAGTTGCCATTTCTGCTCGGAAAGGCGATGTAGGCCTCTCCAACAGAGTACGGGAGGCCGGACGTGACAGAGCAAGCAACCAAACCGGCCTCTGGGCATTTTGACGTCGCCGACGCTGAACGGCGGATCAAGGCGATCTTCATCGGCTCGATCGGCAATCTCGTCGAATGGTACGATTTCTACGCCTATACGGCGTTCGCGCTCTACTTCGCTCCCGCGTTCTTCCCTGGTAACGACCCCGTCGTGCAGCAATTGAACGTCGCCGTTGTATTCGCGGCGACCTTCCTGATGCGGCCCCTGGGCGGCTGGTTCTTCGGCTATCTCGCCGACCATTTCGGCCGCCGCATCTCCCTGACCCTGTCTGTCGTCTTCATGTGCTTCGGCTCGCTGATCATCGCGCTGACGCCGACCTATGCCACGATCGGCTTCGCCGCACCGGTGATCCTGGCGCTCGCCCGTGTGATCGAGGGCCTGAGCCTCGGGGGCGAATATGGCGCGAGCGCCACTTACCTCAGCGAAGTCGCCGACCCCAAGCACCGCGGCTTCTATTCCAGCTTCCAGTACGTGACGCTGATCGGTGGTCAGCTCACCGCGATCATCGTGCTGCTGCTTCTGCAGAAGGTCTTCCTCACGCCGGAGGAGCTGAAGGACTGGGGTTGGCGTATCCCCTTCGCGATCGGCGCGGCTCTCGCGATCTTCGCCGCGGTGATGCGGCGCGGCCTGCACGAGACCGAAGCGTTCGAGGAAGCCAAGAAGGTGGTGAAGCCGACCGGCTCGATCACCAATCTGCTGCGCTATCCGCGCGAACTGCTATTGGTCGTCGGCCTCACCGCCGGCGGCACTGCGGCGTTTTACACCTTCACCACCTACATGCAAACCTTCGTCAAGCTTTCGGTCGGGCTGACCGAGGACCAGACCACTTTCGTGATCTTCGGCACGTTGATTTTCGCGACCATCCTCCAGCCCATCTACGGCGCCATCTCAGACAGGATCGGGCGCAAGCCGCTCTTGATCTTCTTCGGTGCCGCGGGCACGCTCGCGACCGTGCCGCTGCTGATGACGCTGAAGGAGACAAAGTCACCCTTCGTCGCGTTCATCCTGATCTGCGCCGCCTGGCTGTTCGTCGCCGGCTACACCTCGATCAATGCGGTGGTGAAGGCCGAGTTGTTCCCGACCAATGTCCGCGCGCTCGGCGTCGGCCTGCCCTACGCCATCACGGTCTCGATCTTCGGCGGCACCGCGCCGGCGATCGCGCTCTACTTCAAGAGCATCGGGCACGAGGAGTGGTTCTATTTCTATCTTGCCGGCATCATCTGCTTGTCGCTGATCATCTACTCCACCATGCGCGACACCAAGCACGCCTCTGCAATGCATCGGCACGAGTAGGCCATGACCGACGAGACGCCATCCGACAGCAAGCTGACGCGCACCAAGGAGAAATGGGCGCGCGAGGGCCGCTTCCTCACCGGCAAGATCACGCGGCCTGAAGACCAAAGGCTACCGCCCGGCCAGCATCTCACCAAGGATTGGCCTGTGCTCGATCTCGGGGTCGTGCCGCCGGTATCGCGCGAGCGCTGGCGGCTCGACGTCTATGGCGCGATCGAAAATCCCGTGTTCTGGACCTTCGACGAGTTTATCGCGCAGAAGCAGGCGCGGTTCACCTCCGACATCCATTGCGTGACGACCTGGTCGCGCTATGACAATGAGTGGGAAGGACTCGCGACGCGTGAGCTGCTCGCGGCCTGCCAGCCGCGCGAGGATGCGCGCTTCGTCGTGCTGCATTCCTATGATGGTTACACAACCAATCTCGCGCTGGAAGACTTTGCCGCCGAGGATGCGCTGCTCGCCCATAGCTGGTCCGGCCAGCCACTATCGGCCGAGCACGGCGGCCCGGTGCGGCTGGTCGTGCCGCATCTGTATTTCTGGAAGAGCGCCAAATGGCTCCAGGCCATCGAATTTTTGAACAAGGACGCGCCGGGCTTCTGGGAAGTCCGCGGCTATCATAACCGCGGCGATCCGTGGACCGAGCAGCGCTATTCAGGCGATTAGGTTGAACAAAGGACGGGGAAGTCCAATGCCGACGGAGCGCTTTCAATTCAGGGGTGAAGGCGGCCATCAGCTTTCGGCCGCGCTGGAACTGCCCGACGGCGAGCCCACGGCTTTCGCGCTGTTCGCGCATTGCTTCACCTGCGGCAAGGATACGCTGGCGGCCAAGCGCATCGCGGTCGCGCTCGCGGCCAAGGGCATTGCTGTGCTGCGCTTCGACTTCACCGGGCTCGGCTCCAGCGAGGGCGATTTCGCCAATTCCACGTTCTCCTCCAATGTCGCCGATCTCGTGCGCGCCGCCGATCACCTGCGCGCGACGCGCAGAGCGCCGTCCGTCTTGATCGGGCACAGCCTCGGCGGTGCCGCGATCCTCGCGGCAGCAGGACAGATCCCCGAAGCCACTGCGGTTGTGACCATCGCGGCGCCGTCCGATCCCGCCCACGTCACCGGTCTCTTCAAGGACCACATCGACAACATCCGCGCGCAAGGCGAAGTCGACGTTTCGCTGGCCGGCCGTACATTCCGGATCAAGCGTGAATTCCTCGACGATATCGTCGAGCATGAGCTGATGAAGGACGTCACCGGTCTGCACAAAGCCCTGCTTGTGATGCACTCCCCGGTCGACGATACCGTCGGCATCGACAATGCGACCAAGATCTTCGTCGCGGCCAAGCACCCCAAGAGCTTCATCTCCCTCGACCACGCCGATCATCTTCTGGCGAAGCCCGGCGATGCCCTCTACGCGGCCGACGTGATCGCGGCCTGGGCCAGCCGCTATGTCGACACCGCAAAGTCCGCGAAGGCGATGGATCTCCCGGAGACGCCGCGCCAGGTCGTGGTCCAGGAGACCCGCAAGAGCAAGTTCCACCAGATCATCGCCGTCGGTCCGCACCGCCTGACAGCGGATGAGCCGGTGGCCGCCGGCGGCGAGGATGCCGGCCCCGGCCCTTACGATTTCCTGCTCGCCGGCCTCGGCGCCTGCACCTCCATGACCATGCGTCTTTATGCCGAGCGCAAGTCACTGCCGCTCGACCGTGTCACGGTCACACTGAAGCACTCCAAGATCTATGCCAAGGACTGTGCGGAGTGCGAAACGCGCGAGGGGATGCTCGATCAGATCGAGCGCGGCATTGCAATGGAGGGCGCGCTCGATGCCGAGCAGCGCAAGAGGTTGATGGAGATCGCCGACAAGTGCCCGGTGCACCGGACGCTGACCTCGGAGATCCGCATCGTGACGAAAGCCGTGGAGTAGCTCAAGGGGCCGGTGAGCCGGCCCCGGCTGCCGTCTTGAGAGGCTGAACGCGCAGTGCACCGCGCAGTCCCGCCGCCGTGCCGAGCAGGATGCCGGCAACAGCGACGAACGAGCCCAGCGCCAGTGTGGACATTCCGGTGAGCCCCTGCCCGATCGAGCAACCGAACGCCATCACGCCGCCGATTCCCATCAGCGCGGCGCCGCCGGCTGAACGCAGCATGTGGCGGGGCGAGGAATAGCCTTCGACATGAAAACGACCCGTCGCGAGCGCCGTGACCAGGCTACCGGCGAAGACGCCGGCGACGGTCGCGATTCCGAAATTGAGTGTCAGGCCGGTCGAGAGCATGGCGTATTGCAGGCTATCGGCGATCGGCGCGATGAAGGTGAGCGAAGTCACCGGCACCGGATTGAAATCGTCGGCGCCGAGAGAGCCGGTGGCGAACCAGCCACTGGCAACGAGAAGTCCAACGATGACGCCGGCCGCGATCTGGCCCGGCGAGCGCCGGAACGCCGGCTGCGCGAAGGCAAACAGGATCAGCGCGACGACGACAGCGGCAGCAGCGAGCGCGCGCGAAACCGGTTCAGCGGCACCAAGCGCGGCCAGCAGCGACGGCAGCGAATTCGCGTTGACGGTAGCTTGCGACGCCTGAACCAGCGCAATGCGGGCCGGCGCAATCAGGCCCTTGAGCGTCATCTGCGCGGCAATCGCAAGCACGATCACGACGACGAAGGAGCGCAGATTGCCGCGGCCGAGCAGCACCAGCGCGCGCGAGCCACAGCCATTTGACAGCACCATGCCGTAGCCAAACAGCAAGCCGCCGAGGAACAGCGACGGCGCAGAGAAGGTTTGTTGCAGATAGATCGACTTGCCGAGATCGACCGTGCCGCTGCCCGCCAGCAACTGGCTGGCGGCGATCGCAACCGCAATCGCCAGCGCATAAGTGCGCACCAGCCGCCCGTCGCCCCCCGCCAGAAAACCGCGCATGCTGCTCATCAGACAGAAGCCGCTGAGCAGACCGACAGCGCCATAGATCAGGCCGATGACGAGACCGGCGAGGATGACGAGTTGTGCAGGTTCCATCGGTAGTTCTCAGGTCTCTCGCCCTTCGCCGTCATTGCGAGCGCAGCGAAGCAATCCAGACTGCCGCCCTTGAAAGACCCTGGATTGCTTCGCTACGCTCGCAATGACGCGTTTTCATGGCCGCAGGATTACCCTGTCGCGAGACGAACCCGCAACCGCGACATAAGCGTCCTTGGCGCGCTCCAGCGGGTAGACGGCATTCGCCTTGATCGGGAACGGCTTTAGGTGGCCACTCGCAAAGCCCGCGCCGAGATCGCGCAGCACCGCGCCGGTCGCCGACGACGACAGGCCAAGCGTGTCGATGCCCACATATGTATGCTGCCCCCGGTAGAATTCGAGAATGTTGAATTGCACGATGCGGTCGATCGCGGCGATCAGGATCTGGCGGCCGCGCAAGGCAAGCGACTTGTGCGCCGCCTGGAAATAGGGATCGCCGACCGTGTTGAAGACGACGTCTGTGCCTTTGCCGCCGGTCAAATCGCGCACGCGCGTGGCGACATCGCTCATGGAGGCATCGATCACCTCGACCAGCGCGTTGGTGTGGCCTTCATAGGCTTCTGCCTTGCGCACCACGCCGATCACGCGTGCGCCCTGCCAGGTCGCGATCTGCACAGCAGCCTGGCCGACCTTGCCATTGACGCCGAACACCAACACGGTCTCGCCGCTCTTCGGCACGCCGGCGCGGCGAAAGCCTTCCATGGCCGTGACGAAGGGCACGCCGATGCCGGCGGCTTCCTCCCAGGACAACGTCTTCGGCTTCTCCACCACGGCATCGGCTTCGACGACGAGATGGGTTGCGTGGGTGCCGTCGCGGCGGATGCCGAGATCGCCGGACGAGCCGAACACCTCACGGCCGATCGTGCCGGCCGGCCCATCGATCACCACACCAGCGTAGTCACGGCCGGGCGTCCGCGGGAAGACGGCATAAGGCATCAGGCCCGTTGCGGCCTTCACATCCGAGGGATTGACTGCGGCAGCCTTCACCTCGATCAGGAGATCGTTCAGACCACGCGTGAGCGTCTGAGGCTCGACCACCGGCGCAAGCGCCGCGGCGTTCTCGGCCTTGGCATTGAGGCGGACGCAGCGCGCTTCAACGGTTTTGGCATCGGCTGGCGACATCGAAAGACCCGTGATTTCTTGCGGGGCTTGTCGCCTTTGGAGACGATCAAGTCAATCCTTCGGCCGCTTGTCGTAGAGCCGCTTGGCCTTGCCGAGCGAGCGCTCCAGCGTGGCCGGTGCGACCACCTGAACCTTGGAGCTGATCCCGATCGTATTCTTGATTTGGGTCGATACCCTGTCGGCGTGATCGACAAGCCCGCGACCGTCCCAGCTTTCGGGACGCGCTTCGGCGATGATGGTGAGCTCGTCCATGCGGCCTTCGCGGGTGAGTTCCAGGATGAAGTGGCCGCCGCACCAGTCGGTGGCGAGCAGCACCTCCTCGATCTGGGTCGGGAACAGATTGACCCCGCGCAGGATGATCATGTCATCCGAGCGCCCCGTCACTTTCTCCATGCGCCGCATGCCCGGCCGCGCCGTACCCGGCAATAGCCGCGTCAGGTCGCGGGTGCGATAGCGGATCACCGGGAACGCTTCCTTGGTGAGGGAGGTGAAGACCAGCTCGCCCTTCTCGCCGTCGGGCAGCACCGCGCCGGTCTTGGGGTCGATCACCTCGGGATAGAAATGGTCCTCCCAGATATGGAGCCCATCCTTCGTCTCGATGCATTCCTGCGCGACTCCGGGACCGATCACCTCGGAGAGACCATAGATGTCGGTCGCATCCATGTCGAAGGCGTCCTCGATCTCGCCGCGCATGGCGTTGGTCCAAGGCTCGGCGCCGAAGATGCCGATCTTGAGCGAGCACTGGCGCGGATCGAGCTTCTGCCGCTTGAACTCGTCGAGGATCGCCAGCATGTAGCTCGGCGTCACCGTGATGATGTCGGGCCGGAAATCGTTGATGAGCTGCACCTGCCGTTCAGTCATGCCGCCGGAGATCGGCACCACGGTGCAGCCGAGCTTCTCGGCGCCGTAGTGGACGCCGAGTCCGCCGGTGAAAAGACCATAACCATAGCCATTGTGGATGATCATGCCAGTCCGGCCACCGGCGGCGCGGATCGAGCGCGCCATCACGTCCGACCAGGTGTCTATGTCGCGTTGGGTATAGCCGACTACGATCGGCTTGCCCGTGGTGCCTGAGGAGGCATGCACCCGCACCAGCTTTTCGCGCGGCACGGCGAACATGTTAAAAGGATAATTGTCGCGGAGATCGGTCTTCACGGTGAAGGGGAATTTTGCGAGATCCGCAAGCTCGCGAAAGTCGGACGGATGCACGCCGGCCTTGTCGAAGGCGTTGCGGTAATGCGCGACGTTGTCATAGGCGTGCTTCAGCGACCAGGCCAGCCGCTGCTTCTGCAGTGCCATGATCTCGTCACGCGAGGCGCGCTCCTGCGCGTCCATCTCCGCGCTATAAGTGTTGCCACCTTCCTTGAGCCTCGTCAGAGCCATCCTCGTTTCCCCTCATCTTCGTTGTTCTTTTCTTTGCTTTCTTATTGATCCTGCGCCGGCAGCCACGCGCCGGGAATGACACGCGAATGCCCGCGGAACTCCGCGATGACGGTGTCGCCGACAGTGACACGCACGTCGTAGATGCCGGAGCGGCCGCCACGGGTGATCTCTCTAGCCTTCGCAACCAGGCAATCGCCGAGCTTGCCCGGCCTGATGAAAGTGATCTGGCCCTGCGCCGCGACGACGCGCTCATTGTGCGAGTTGCAGGCAAATGCGAAGGCAGAATCGGCGAGCGTGAAGATGAAACCGCCATGGGCGATGCGCTGGCCGTTGACCATGTCCGGCCGCACCACCATCGTCACCGTCGCGAAGCCCGGGCCGATGTCGACGATCTCCATGCCGAGCCCCTTGGAGGCATCGTCCTCCGCCCACATCGCGTCAGCACAGGCGCGGGCGATATCCTCGGACGACAGGGCAGCTTTGATGTTCACGCGCTTCTCCCGGGCAAGTGTTTATCCATCATGCTCTGCTGCTCGGCCAAAACTGTCAAACATGGTCGTAATCGACCACGACGCGCTCCGACGACGGCTTCGCCTGACAGGTCAGGATAAAGCCGGCCTTCAGCTCCCAGGGTTCCAGCGAGTAGTTGATGTCCATCGGCGCCTCGCCCTCGACCAGCTTGGCGCGGCAGGTCGAGCACATGCCGCCCTTGCAGGCGAAGGGCAGATCGACGCCGGCGCGGAGCGCGGCATCGAGGATCACCTCGTCCTCGGCAACAGGCACATCGCGGCGTTTGCCGTCGATGATGAGGGACGCGACCGCCTTCGGTGGCGCGTCGGGGGCAACGGCCTTCTTCGGCCGCGGCTTGCCGCCGAATTCGGAGACGAAGCGCTCCACATGGATACGCTCTTCCGCGACCCCAAGATCGCGGCAGGTCGCCTCGATGTCCTCGCTCATGCCTGATGGACCGCAGATGAAGACATGGTCGACGCTTTCCGCCGGCACCAGCGAACGCAAGAGCACCCTCACCTTGTCGCCGTCGAGCCGGCCATGCAGGATCGCGATGTCCTGTTCCTCACCGGAGATGACGTGGAAGATCGAAAGACGGTCGATGAAGCGATCCTTCAGCTCCTCCAGCGCTTCCAGAAACATGATGTTGTCGGTAGAGCGGTTGCCGTAGAACAGGAAGAAGCGGCTCTGCGGTTCACGCGCGAGTATGCCCTTCACGATCGAGAGGATGGGCGTGATGCCGGAGCCCGCGGCAAAGCCGACATGGATGCGCCCGCTCTCCGCCGATGGGACCAGGCCGAAGCGTCCGGTCGGTGTCATCACGTCGAGTTCGTCGCCGCATTTCAGCTCGTCCGCCGCCCAGCTCGAAAACGCGCCGCCGTCGATCTTCTTCACGGCAATGCGGATCTCGCCGTCGTGGGGGCCGGAACAGATGGAATAGGAACGGCGCACCTCTTCGCCATCGAGCGTCGTGCGGAGCGTCAGGTACTGGCCGGGCGTGAAGGCGTAATCGCTAGCGAGTTCGCCGGGAATGGCGAAGGTCAGCGAGATGGCGTCCGAGGCCTCGCGACGGACGTCGTTGACGGCCAGGCGATGGAAGCGCGGTGCGGCTGCTGACATTACGTGCCCCCTCGTTCGGTCTCTCCGACGTCATTGCAAGCGAAGCGAAGCAATCCAGAGTCTCTCCGCGGAAGCAGTCTGGATTGCTTCGTCGCAAGAGCTCCTCGCAATGACGATGGGGTTGGCATTCGTTCAGCTCAATGACACTTGAAATAGTCGAAGGGTTCGCGGCAGGCCTTGCAGCGCCAGAGCGCCTTGCAGGAGGTCGAGCCGAATTCGGACAAGAGTTCGGTCTTATCAGAACCGCATTGCGGACACGCGACGGTCTGTCCGCCGAATAGCGCGCGGCGCGAGCTTGAGGCCTGCGGCGGCGCGATGCCGTAGGCGCGCAGCTTGGCGCGCCCCTCCCCGCTCATCCAATCCGTGGTCCAGGCCGGCGACAGCACCGTACGCACGTTCGGACGACGGAAGCCGGCGCGTTCCAGCGCGAGCTCGACTTCGAGTGCGATCATGTTCATGGCAGGGCAGCCCGAATAGGTCGGCGTGATCGCGACCTCGACGCGATCGCCGTCCAGAACGACGTCACGGAGCACGCCGAGATCGCCGATAGTCAGCACCGGAATCTCGGGATCGACCACGCTCGCCGCAGCATCCCAGGCGCGCCGGCGCAGGTCAGTGTCGCGATCCAGCGCCGTCACCATGTCAGCCCCGGAAAAGTGCGCTGCATCGATTGCAGCTCGGACAGGAGATGGCCGAGATGCTCGCTGTGCCGGCCAGAACGGCCACCCTGCTGCATCCAGCCGTTCTGCGGCAGCTCAAGTGTCGCCTCGCTGACGATATCCGACAACGTCGTCAACCAGCGACCGCGCAAGCTCGCCGGATCAACCGCAATGTCGGCATCGATCAGGGCGCGTTCGCCCTCGTCGACGGCAAACATCTCACCGGTGAAGGCCCAGAGATGATCGATCGCGGCCTGCGCGCGGGCGTGGCTTTCGTCCGTGCCGTCACCGAGCCGGATGATCCACTCCGAGGCATGGCGCAGATGATAGGCGCTCTCTTTCTCCGACTTGGCTGCAATGGCGGCAAGCGTCGTATCGCGCGAGGTCATCATCGCGCGCCAATAGAAATCGGCGAAGGCGGAATAGAAGAACTGCCGAACCAGCGTCTGAGCGAAGTCTCCGTTCGGCTGCTCGACCAGCAGCAGATTGCGGTACTGCCTGACGTCGCGCAGATAAGCGAACTTGTCCTCGTCGTTGTCCTCGCCCTCGATCCTGGCAGCATAGCCATAGAGCTCCCGCGCCTGCCCGATAAGATCGAGCGCGATGTTGGACAGCGCCATGTCCTCTTCCAGCATCGGCGCATGCCCGCACCATTCCGACAACCGGTGGCCGAGAATTAGCGCATCGTCGGCCCGGCGCAGCGCGTAGAGCACCAGCGGCGTTTCAGAGACCTGAATATTGGCGACCGGCATCACATATGTCCCACTTCTTCGGGCACCTCATAAAAGGTCGGGTGCCGATAGATCTTCGACTCCGCCGGCTCGAACATCATGCCCTTGTCGGCGGGATCGCTCGCGGTGATCGCAGTGGACGGCACGACCCAGATCGACAGGCCCTCGCCGCGGCGGGTGTAGATGTCGCGAGCGGCCTGCAGCGCCATCGTCGCGTCGCTCGCATGCAGCGAGCCGACATGCTTGTGCGCGAGCCCGTTGCGGCTGCGAATGAACACTTCCCACAGCGGCGTGTTCGGCGTGGCCATCGTGATCTCCTATTCCGCGGCTTGTGCGATCTGACGCTGCGCGCGCTTGGCGGCATAGCTAGCCGCCGCCTCGCGCACCCAGGCGCCCTCCTCGTGCGCCTTGCGGCGCGCGGCGAGCCGATCGCGATTGCAGGGGCCGTTGCCGGCGAGCACCTGCTTGAATTCGGTCCAGTCGATCTCGCTGTAGCGCCAGTGCCCGTCGGCATCCTGGGTCATGGCGGGATCGGGAATGGTGAGGCCGAGATATTGCGCCTGAGGCACGGTGGCATCGACGAATTTCTGGCGCAGCTCGTCATTGGAGAAGCGCTTGATCTTCCACTTCGTCGAGGTGTCGCTGTGCTGGCTCGCGGCATCGGGCGGGCCGAACATCATCAGCACCGGCCACCACCAGCGGTTCAACGCATCCTGCGCCATCGCCTTCTGCTCCTCCGAGCCGCGGCACAGCGTCAACATGATCTCGTAGCCTTGGCGCTGGTGAAAGGACTCCTCCTTGCAGACGCGGATCATCGCGCGCGCATAGGGGCCATAGGAGCAGCGGCACAGCGGGATCTGGTTCATGATCGCGGCGCCGTCGACCAGCCAGCCGATGGTGCCGATGTCGGCCCAGGTCAGCGTCGGATAATTGAAGATCGAGGAATATTTGGCCTTGCCGGCGAGCATGGCATCGACCAGCTCTTCGCGCGAGGTCCCTAACGTCTCGGCGGCGGCATAGAGATAGAGCCCGTGGCCGCATTCGTCCTGCACCTTGGCGAGCAGCGCGGCCTTGCGGCGCAGCGTCGGGGCGCGCGTGATCCAATTGCCCTCCGGCAGCATGCCGACGATCTCGGAATGGGCGTGTTGGGAGATCTGGCGGGTGAGCGTCTTGCGATAGGCCGCCGGCATCCAGTCGTTCGGCTCGATGCGCTCCTCGGCATCAATGCGGGCCTGGAATTGTGCAGCCCTGGCTGCGTCCTCAAGACCGCGATCGTCGGTCTCGGCCGTGTTCAGCGCCTGGGTGTACATGCGCATCCTCCCGATTTGTTGGGAGGAAATGTATAACAAAATTTAGTTCATGCAAGATATTTCTGTAACATATATCAGACCCCGAACCTCCGTTCCAGAAGCTTCCGCGCCGCCGGCAAGGGTCCCCTCTCGTTGGTTCCATGCCTGTCGAGCCACTGTTCCGACGGAGCCAGCAGTGCGCGATAAATCTCGCCACAAAGCGCACGCGCTGCCCTGCCCGGCCAATCCGCCGGCAGCAGGCTTTCGGGCAACAGCGGGTCGCGCAGCACGACGCGGCGGTAATAGTGGATCAGGAGGATGCGCGCGGTGAAGGCGTCGGTCTCGGACAAATCCGTGCCGCGCGCGATCGCGGCACGGAGCGGCTCGAACGTCTTCATGAATTTCACATAGGCGTCCGCGGTACGGTCCAGCGGCCAGCTCGCGCTGAGCAGGCGACGGCCGCTGTCATCCTCCGCCGAGACTTCAAGACGGATCGCGCCAACCGCCTCGTCGGGCACCGGTACGCCCGATGGCGCAACCCATACGCCCGGCAGCGGAGTGCCGAAACCGGCATTGCGGAGTGCCTCGCGCGAGGCGTCGCGGTCCTCGCCATTGCCGATCAGCAGCAGCTCGAAACGCCCGGTCCAGTCGGACGGCGGCGGATCGTAGATGTGGCGCGTCGCGGCCTCGAAGGTCTGGCGTCCCTTTTCGGCCAGCCGATAGAAGCTGTTGCGGCCAACCTTTTCGCGCGTCAGCCAGCCATCGGCTGCAAGGCGCGACATCGCGGTACGCACCACGCCGCTGTCGATGTCGAGGCTTTCGAAGAATTCCAACAGCGTACCGAGCCACACCACACCGCCGCGCGGTACGATGGCATCACCGAATACGGTGATGACGATGGAGCCCGTGCGCGACGGCTCGCGCTTGAGCTGGTCGATGATGCGGGACAACGGATGTGCCATGCGGAAGGCATAGCGCGTTTGGAGCGGGCGCGACAATGGAGGGAACCACGCCGTTGCTCCTCTCCCGTTTCGTTCTTACGGCCAGAGGCGAAGCATCACCGATGCGGATCGGGATAGGCCAGGCTGCGCCAGCCGCTGCGGTCGAACGGCTGCCACTGGCCTTCCGTCTGTGCGAGGCGATCGGCGACCGCGTAGACCACGGCGGGATGGTGTCCCATGCCGCAATGGCTGCTTTCGACCTCGATGCTCTCGGTCTGCGCTCCCGATTTCTCCATGCAGCCCTGCCAGGCGCAGACACCATCGGTGCGGCTGAAGATGGCGGTGGTCGGCACCGGCGGCGGGACGGCGAGCTCGCCGCCGAAGTGCGGATCGACCTCGTCGGCCTTGCGCCCGCTCGCCCATTCATAGACGCGCCAGGCGTTGGTCGAACGCGGATTGCCGGCAAAGGGGCTGCCGAGCGTGATCACCTGGCGCACGCGCTCCGGCATCATCTTGGCGAGCTGGCGTGCATAGAGGCCGCCGAGGCTCCAGCCGATCAGGCTGATCTTGCGGCCATGCGCGTCGCTGAGTTCCTGGACCAGATCGACCATCGCTTGCTGGACGCCGGGACGCAGGCCGTAGTTGCGACCCTGGCCCCAGCCGCTCACCGCATAGCCCTTGCTGATCAGAAACGCGCGCAGCGCGCGCGTGGAGGAATCGGAGGCGACGAGGCCTGGCAGCACCAGCACCGGATGCCCATCGCCGTGCGGCGCGAGGCTCAAGAGCGGCAGCGCGCCAAGGAAGGCGCCGAACTCGTGGATCGCGCGCCCCTCCAGCAACATCAGAGAGCGGGACGGCGGACGCAGCGTCTGGGCAGTTGCGGTCATCAATGTTCCCCTGGGAAGAATTCCTGAAAAGCCCGGCCGCGTTGCCGGAAAATGGGCATGGATTCCAACACGCCGGCCTCTTGAACGTTCCGCAGCGCAACATGAATCAGCTAGGGGGGCCGGTTCCCGACATTCAAGCGGGAGAGGCGCAAGGCGACAATAGGCTCAGGCGTTAATGCTAACGGCCGTGACGCAAAAGTCACAACAATCGGACCAGGAATTCGACGGAGTAGAGCACAAGTCCGGCGAGACCGCCGATCAGCGAGCCGTTGAAGCGGATGTATTGCAAGTCGCGCCCGATATTGATTTCGATCAGAGAAATCAACTGCGTCATATTCCACGCCTTGACTTGGTCGGAGATGAAAGTCGAGACGCCGCCCTTCTGATCGGCGACGAAGCTGCGCAGCACGGTCACCAGGCCCTTGTTGATCTCGCCGCGCAACTCGGCATCGCCCGCGAGCGCTTCGCCTGCGGCAACGAACATGCCGGCGAGATGATGCTGGAGCACCTGCGTCTCGCCGCTGGCGCTGCGCTCGATGAAGGAGCGCGTGTTGGCCCAAACGGTGCGGGCGAGTTGGGCAAGCTCGGGGCGCGCCAGCAGATCGCGCTTCAGCCCGGCGATACGGTCGATATAGGCCTGGTCGGTGCCGAGCCTCTCGACGAAGGTCAGCACCATGCGGTCGAATTCACCGCGAAACGGATGCTTGGGATCGCTGCGCACTTCATTGAAGAAGGCGGTGGCGGATGCGACGATCTTGTTCACCAGAAACTTGTCGGCGCGGTAGAGCCTGAGCAGGGTCGGCAATTCCGCGCGCACCTTCTCGCGGATCATCGCCATCGTCTCCTTCTGATTTAGCGTCTCGTGCATCACGCGCAGGAGATCGTCGAACAGAATCTGGTGCCGTCCCTCAGCTATGAAGCCGCGCAGCGTGCCGGCCGCGAGCGGCGCAAGGTCGATCGCCTGGAGCTGCGATGACATGCGGCGGATGATGAACGTCATCAGGCCCGAGCTTTCCGTCGCTGAGAACGCCTCCGGCAGCAGACGCAGCGCAAAGCGCGCAAGATCGTCGCTGCGCTTGCGATCACGCAGCCAGTCGGCAACGAAGGAGCCGAAATCGATTTCCTTCAGCTTGGCCTCGACGGGTCCCGCCTCGAGGAAATGCACCTGGATGAACTCGCCGAGCTTGTCGGCGATGCGGGCCTGGTTGCTCTGGATGATCGCGGTATGCGGGATCGGCAGGCCGAGCGGCCGCTTGAACAGCGCAACCACGGCATACCAATCGGCGAGCCCGCCGATGGTCGCGGCTTCCGCGAAGGCCGCGACGAAGCCGAACACGGGATGCACGTTCAGCAGGATCTTCGCGACGATGAAGAGCGCAAGCGTCGCGGCCAGAACCAACGTCGCGAGCGCTTTCACGCGGCGCAGCTCGGCCGCACGTTTGGCGTCACCAGGGGTGTCGAAGGAGAAGGCGGCGGGTGGAGTCATCACTGCATCACAGTACTCGTCATTGCGAGCCAAGCGAAGCAATCCAGTCTGCTTCCGTGGAAAGACTCTGGATTTGGTTCGCTGAGCCGGTCATGGGGCCGCGCTTTGCGCGGGCCCGGTGGCTCGCAGTGACGGTGGCGCAAAAAAACAAAGGCCCGCCGAAGCGGGCCTCAAAATCAGTTTCTCGTCTCAAGGCGCCGTATCACGCGGTCTTGTTGTAGACCTTGGCGAAATTGTCCTGAGCGGACTTCGCACCGTTGGCGGCGAGCTTGCCGAAATAGTCGGCAGTCGCCTTGGCTCGCGAGACGAACACTTCACCGCGGGCGCGGAGCAGGCTCGACTGGATCTCGACGGCCTCGCTGATCGACTTGGCGGACGCGAGCTTGTCGATGCCCGAGAAGAACGCCTCGGCGTCCTCATAGATCGCCTGCTGAATGTTGCGGCTGATCTTGCCGGCCTCGGCGACGGATTCTGTCACCGCGTTCTCGACGGCGGCGGTCACCCGCTCGGAGCCGGCGAAAGCTTCGGCAGCACGGTCTTTGGCGGTGTTGGCAGTCTTCTTGACGAACTCGCGGGCGGCCTCAGGAACTTCCAGATTCTGGATGTTCTTGAAAGCGTCCTTGAAGCCCTCGAAGGCGGTGTTGGTTTCGGTGGTCATGGGGTTCTCTCCATCCTCATTGCTCTGAGCTATGGCTCACCCCGTCCGCATGGCCCGGGGCACGACATATATGGCATGGACTATTGTGCGATGCAATAACCTTATTGCACTGCGGTATCACGGAATCGTGAACAGCCTCCCAAAAGGGCACCGCGAGCTCTTGTCAGCGGCCGTCCCGAACGAATTAGGTCCGTTTCGGCCCGATCTTCGTCTTAATGCTGGACCGCGCCTGGCAATCCATAGGCCTCCATCTGGGCCTGAACCTGCGCGATATTGTGCCCGAGCACGACGATGTCGTGGGTCTTGCCATCGACGTCCCGGACATGATCGCGCAGCAGAGCCTCGGCCTTGAAGCCGAGGCTTTCGAACAAGGCAATCGCCGCCTGTTGGTCGACCGTCATCTGCACCGAGAGCTTTTCCAGGCCAGCTCCGAGCGCAAGTGCAAAGGTCTCCTGCGAGAGCGCCTTCCCGACACCCTGCCCGCGTACGTCGGACGAGACCACCATGCGGATCTCACCGACATGAGGCGACCAGGAATGCGGATCGCGCACCAGCGTGCCGCAGCCGACGACCTTGCCGTCCCTCACCGCGAGCAGGCTCGTGATCGCGCCGCGCTCGATCTCCTTGACCCAGGCGGAGAGCACCTTCGGCTGGCTGATATTGCGCGGCAGGAACAACAGATCATGGGACGGAAGACCTTGGCCGAAGGCCAGCACCGCGGCTTCGTCTCTAGGCGACATCAGGCGGATTTCGATATCACCGGCATCGGTCTTGAGGTGACGCGGATAGGAACGCTGCTCATTCATGTCGATCTCTTTCCCAGCCAGGAGTCCAGTTTCGGCCACAGCCGCTTCACCGCATTGGCACCGGCCACGAGGGAGACGTGGCCGCCCTTCAACATCACTTCTTCCTTGTCCTCGGAGCCGATCTTTGCGATCAGGTGCTTTGCCGCGTCATAAGGCACGATGTGGTCATGCTCGGCGACCGCATGCAGGATCGGCACCTTGATGTTCTCCAGCTTCGCCGCGCGCCCGCCGACCGACATGCTGTCATTGAACAGCTTGTTGTCCCACATCAGATCCTTGGTGATGGTGCGGAAATATTCACCCGCCAGCGGCAGCGTGTCGGTCGCCCAACGGTCGAACATGCGGTAAGACTTGACGAACTCGTCGTTCCAGATGTTCTCCCAAAGTTGGATCTGGCTCACCGTGCGCGAGGCCGGGCGCAACATCTCGAACGAGGACAGGATCATCTCCGGCGGCACGTTGCCGACGCTATCGACAAGATGGTCGACGTCGAAATAGCGGCGATCGGAGAAGTTCGACAACAGCTTCATCTCGCGGAAGTCGATCGGCGTAGTGAAGCAGATCAGATTCTTCATCGGCCCGTCCTTGTGGATCGAGCCGTAGAGCAGCGACAGCACGCCGCCGAAGCAATAGCCGATGACGGAAACGTCCTGCTCGCCGGAATCGGCTTGCACACGGCGGACGCAATCCGGAATGAAGTCGAGGACATAGTCCTCCATCCGCAGGCTCTTCTCCTCCGGCCGCGGCGCGCTCCAATCGAGCATGTAGACGTCGTAGCCGCGCCTCAAGAGGAACTCGATGAAGCTCTGGCCAGGGACGAGGTCGAGAATGTAGCCACGGTTGGTGGTGGCCATCACGATCAGCACCGGCACGCGGTAGATCTCGTCCGACATTGGCCGGTAGTGATAGAGGCTCATCGTGCCGCGCGAATGCAGCACGTCCTTCGGTGTCGATCCGAGCGTGGGGCCGGAGGTCGAGAAATATTCGACGCCCTTAATGCTGCGCTGGATTGCGCGCTGCACCTCGGTCTGGATGCGCTCCGGGATAGATGCGAAATCAAGTCCCGTCGCCGCGTTCATGTCCGCTCTCCGTTTTCAGAGGGCGGGCGCTTCGTCCGCGGCGGCCGTGGGGCGCCGGCGCCGCCTTGCGAGATTCCGGAATTTGCCGCCATCTGGCTCAGCATCGACCTCATCTCGCCGATCTGGGCTTCGATGGACTGGAGCCGTTCCGCAAGGCCCATGACCTGCTGCCGGCTCGCCAGGTTCATTGCGACGAGATACTTCTCCATGAGTTCACCGAGCTGCTTCTGAGCACCTGCAGCAACTCCTCCCGCGCGGTTCATCGCCTGTGAGAATTCGGGCGACGACATGGCTTCGTTGGCGAAGGAGTTGAACCCCTTCTCCATCTCGCCCATCATCTTCTGCCACATGGCGACAGGGTCGTTGAGCTTGTCGGTCATCGGCGTCCTCCTGATCTCGAGAGCTTCGATGCCCTTCTTTTGGGCCATACCACACCGTTGCGAGGGGCCGGTCAACCGGCGAGCGGTCCGGTGCCGCCCACACGGCTTCTTTGCCGCGGGAAACCGTGCAATACAGCATTGGTCAGCAGCAAGGGATAGCGACCGTGAACGTCCATCAGCCGCCCCAGACCGTCCGCGCCAACGGGATCGACATCTGCTACGAAATCTTCGGCAACGACAATGCCGAGCCGCTGCTGCTGATCATGGGGCTCGGGGCGCAGATGATCCATTGGGATGATGCATTCTGCGAGCAGCTTGCCGCGCGCGGCTTTCGCGTGATCCGCTTCGACAACCGCGACATAGGCAAGTCGAGCCATCTGACCGGCGGCAAGCGGCTGACGCCGCTCGAGCTGCTGAAGCTACGCTTCCTCAGGATTCCGGTTGCCGCAACCTACAAGCTGATCGACATGGCGAAGGACACGGTCGGGCTGATGGATGCGCTCGGCATCAAGTCGGCGCATCTGGTCGGGGCCTCCATGGGCGGCATGATCGCCCAGGCGGTGACGCTATCATTCCCCGAGCGCGTACGCTCGCTGACCTCGATCATGTCGACGACGGGCAATCCGCGCGTGCCGCCGCCGACACGCGAGGCCGCCGCAATGCTGATGGCGCCGCCGCCACGCAGCAAGGAGGAATTTATGGTCCGCTTCGGCCAGACATGGAAGATCTTGCGCGGCGGGTCTTTTCCGGAAGAGGAAGCGCTCGACCCTGAACGCGCCGAGCGCGTGTTCGCACGCGGACTCAATCCGGCCGGCGTCGGCCGGCAGCTCCGCGCCGCGCTCGCCTCGGGCAGCCGCAAGGAACGGCTGCATGGGGTGAAGACGCCGACGCTCGTCATTCACGGCACCGTCGATCCCCTGGTCCATCCCGAAGGCGGCAAGGACACGGCAGCGTCAATTCTCGGCGCCAAGCTGTTGATGATCGAAGGCATGGGCCACGCGCTGCCGATGCGCTTCTGGCCCGAGATCATCGGCGCCATCGACGACCACGCGCATGGCGCGGCGGCGCAAGCCGCCGCGCCCTTCCTCGCGATCCAGATCACGTGGCGCGCGCCGCCGCCTCTGCCGGTGGCGCGGACGTTGATTTCGTTGACGTCGAAGCCGGCGCTCGCAATGCGCTTGGTGAAGGCCGGGTTGGGCCCTGACGACCAGACAGCGAGCACGCCGCCTGGCCGCAGCGCCGTCTTAGCCGCCATCAAACCGTCCGCATTGTAGAGCGCGTCGTTATCCTTTCGTGTCAGCCCTTCCGGCCCGTTGTCGACGTCGAGGAGAATGGCGTCGAAGGCGGAGCGCTGCGCCCGAATGATTTCGCCAACGTCGGTCTCCCGGATGCTCACCCTGGGATCGTCGAGGCTGTCGCCGAAGACCGACGCCATCGGGCCGCGTGCCCAGGCCACCACCGCAGGCACAAGTTCGGAGACCACGATCCTCGCCTTGCCTCCGAGCACGGCAAGCGCCGCGCGCAGCGTAAAACCCATGCCGAGGCCGCCGATGAGGACGACGGGCTTTGCGACGTTCTCGATCTGCTTTGCCGCCAGCGTTGCAAGCGCGGCCTCCGAGCCCGACAAGCGGCTGTTCATCAGCTCGTTGCTGCCGAGCTTGATGGAGAACTCCTTGCCGCGCCGCATCAGGCGGAGCTCACCGTCGGAACCGGGGATTTGCGCGGTGTCGATCTTTTCCCAGGGAATCATGCCTGACGTTTAGCACGATCGCGCCCGTGGTCACCCACCCGCCCAAACGTCCAGCACATAGCGGTTGCTCGCGCCCATCTCCTCGATCCAGCGTGCACTGGCCGCGGCATCGCTACCGCTCTTTTCGCGGTGCATCGCGACAAGGGCTGCCTTCACATCGGGCTCCATCTTGCTGCCGTCGCCGCAGACATAGATGATGGCGCCTTGCTCGATCAGCGACCAGACCTTGTCCTTCCGCGCGGCCAGGAGATGCTGCACATAGGTCTTCGGGCCATCGGCACGCGAGAACGCGGTGAAAAGCTCGGTGATGCCGCTTGCCGCCAGCGCCTTCAGCTCGTCTGCGTAGAGAAAATCCTGATCGGGATGGCGGCAGCCGAAGAATAGCATCGCCGGACCAAGAGCAGTCCCCTTCGCCCTGCGCGCAGCGCGCTCCTGAAGGAACCCGCGGAACGGGGCAAGTCCCGTGCCCGGTCCGATCATGATGATCGGCACGGATGACTCGTCGGGGAGGCGGAAGCCGGCCTTGGTCTCACGCACGATGGCGTAGATCGTATCACCCGCTCGCCGGTTCGCCAGGTAATTGGAGCAGATGCCCTTGTAGGTGCCGCGCCCGGAAGCGGCCGGTCCTTCGACCACCCCGACGGTGATGCTGCACCGCGCCCGGTCGACCGACGGGGAGGACGAGATCGAGTAATAGCGCGGCGCGAGCAGCGAGAGCATTTCGAGATAGACGTGGAACGGCAATTCGCAGGCCGGATATTCGAGCAGCAGGTCGAACACCGATTTGCGTCTGGCCAAGATCTCGGTGCGGTAGAGCTCGAGTGGCTCAGCCTCCTCCCCGACAAACGCCAGCAGCTTTGGTTTCGTCACCGGGCAGCGCGTGTGCTCCGCCATGATCTGGATCTGCTTCCGTGTCGCGACCTGCTGCAGCTCGACGAACTCACTGAGCAGACGGCCGACCGACACGGCCTCGCCGACGGGCAATTGCGCCCGGCGGCCTTCGGCGACCTGAAGCCGGATCTGATCGGCTGGCAGGAAGCCGAAGCGGCGGGCGACCGAATCTACCAGTGTCGGGTCGTTGCGCGGGACCACGCTCAAATGATCGCCGACCCGATAGGTGATGTTGGACGGCAGTTGCACCTCGATATGGCGCGTCGAACGCTCCGACGGATTGGGCCCGCTTCTGTTCTGAAGCTCGTCATTGACCAGAACCTTCATCGCGACAGCACCGCCCTGGGCCACGATAGTGTTGACGTCGGTCACCGCCACCGGCTCGATTGCATAGAGCGGATCGTCCTCCGCGGTGCGGGTGAAATTCCAGTCGATGCCGAATTCCTTGGTCGCGACCTGGGCAGCCGCCGGAAACCATTTCTGGAATTGGCCGTCAAGATCGCTGCGCGCATCGCCCTCGCCGCGCGGATAGACGGCGCGCGCGCCATGTGCCGACAATTGCTCGTCGATGAAGCGCGGCACCGACTGATACGTCGCTGCCCAGTCGCTGTTGCCGCAGCCGAACACGGCGTAGCGCACATTGGCAAAGGCGTCCTTCGGCAAATCGCTGCCGAGCCATTTGACGAACTGCGTCGCATTGTCAGGCGGTGCGCCGTTGTAGGAGGCGCAGATTATCAGTACGCCACCTTCCTGCGGCAGCTTGCCGACGTAATCGTCGAGCGGGCCGAGACGCACGGCAAAGCCGTTGATCTCAGCGAGGTCGGCCATGCGCGTCGCGAGTTCCTCGGCGGTGCCGAGATTGGAGCCGTAGAGCACCAGCATCGGCGTGTTGTGGCCGGGCCGGGCGGCCGGCTGACGCCGTCCTTTGGGTGCCGAAGCCACTGCCACGACTGGTCCGCCAAAGGCACCGCGCTCGCGATCGGCGCGCGGGCGAACCTTGATCTTGAAACCCTCCGGCTTGATCGTCAGCGTTTCCTTCAGGTGCATCTGATAGCGCTGGTGATCGATCAGCTTGAAGCGCTGGAGGATCATCCCGAGCGCAAGCGCAGCCTCGTGCATGGCAAAGCCCCGGCCGATGCAAGCCCGTTGGCCGTTGCCGAACGGCTTCCAGGCATTGATCGGCCGTTTGGCTTCCGCCTCGCGGCTGAAATTCTCGGGATCGAAGGTATCAGGGTTCGGTCCCCAGACTGAGGGATCGCGATGCAGCGCCGTCACCAGGATGGTGGTGAACGTGCCCTTCCTGAGCTTGTACTTGCCGCCGCCGATGGTCTCATCGTTGAGCGGCGAGATACCATAGGCTGGCGCCGGCGGCCACAGCCGCAGCGCCTCCTTCAGGATCTGCGTGATGTAGGTGAGCTGCGTCACCTGCTGATAGGTCGGCTTCGCATTGACGTCGGGACCGAAGACGCGGTCGACCTCGTCATAGGCCTTCTTGAGGATGTCCGGATGCTTGAGCAGTGCATAGAGCGTGTAGGACAACAGGCCGCTGGTGGTCTCGTGGCCCGCGATCAGGAAGGTGTTGATCTGGTAGCGAATGTTGACGTCATCGAGCTGCTCGCCGGTCGCGCGGTCGATGCCGGTCATCATCGCGGCCAGCATGTCCTTCTTGTCGTCGATCTCGTCCGCACTCTTGCGTCGTTCTGCAATGATCTCGTCGACCATCTTGTTCATGAAGGCGACGTCTTCGGCCAAGGTCTTGCGCCTCTTCTGCATCCAAAGCTGCTCGAAGGGCAGGCCACGCGTCATCATGATGGTTTCGAGCGAGCGCACCAGCGACTCGACGTACGGGTGGTAATCGCGGCGGTAGAACGAGTTGAAGCGGTAGTCGAAGCCGCACAGGCCGATTGTGTCCAGCGTCAATGCGGTCATGTCGTGGACGACATCGATCTCGTCGTCGGCGTTGAGCCGCTCCCACTTCTGGACGAGCTGCTCGGCGATGTCGACCATGCTCGGGTGATACGACTGCATGGCCCGGTTGCCGAACGGCTGGAGCAGGATGTTGTGCGCCTTGCTCCAGTTCGGCTCCTTGGTATCGGCCGTGAACAAGCCGTCGCCACCGACCGCACGCACACGCCGCAGCGCACCGCGCACCGTCTTGTCGAAGCGCTTTTCGTCAGAGAGCTCGTCGACGAGGTCGTGGCCGGAGACGACCACGATCGGCGAGCCCATCATGTCGAGCCAGAAGATCGGACCCAGCTCTTTTGCGAGCCGCGTCAGGTGCTGCACGGGGGCGGCCGAGTCCAGCGACAGCATGTTGCCGACCACCGGCTTGGTCGGCGGATGCGGGATCGGGTCCAGTCGGTTCTTGGATGACATCAGAAGTGCTTCCCCCTGCCTCAGGCGTCGATCTCGTCATTGCGAGGAGCGAAGCGACGAAGCAATCCAGACTGCCTCCGCGGGCACATTCCTGGATTGCTTCGCTGCGCTCGCAATAACGGCCTAGCCGAACCGCCTTCTACGCCATTCGATCAGCTTGGCACTGACCTCTTCCGGCTTCTCCTGCTGCGTCCAATGGCCGCTGTCCTTAACGAGATACTTCTCGAGATCGGGAATCAGCTTGTCCATGCCATCAGCGGAGGATGGCGGCAACACCGCGTCGTTCTCGGCCATGATCATCAGCGACGGCACGCGGACCGTATGATCGAGCCCTTCGGAGCGCGCCCAGTTGCGCGACATGTTGCGGTACCAGTTGATGCCGCCGGTAAAACCCGTTTTGGTGAAGGCATCGACGAAGACTTTCTTCTCTTCCGGCGACAGGATCGGCGTACGCGGATCGTGCCTCGCATCATAGCCGGCAATCATCTGCGGAAATGCCAGATTGAGCCGCGGCGAAGCGCCGACACCGGCAACCACCTCCTCCGGCGGGGTGTCGGCCGGGCGCGGCACCGGCTTACGCATGAACGCATCGAAAGTCTGTTCGACACGGCTGCCGAAAATCCTGTCCGGCTCGCGCGCCGGATCCTGGAATTGAACGATGTACATCTTGTCGCCGAAGCGTGCGCGCAACAGCTCGATCGGATCGGCCCAGGCGCGATTGGTGTGGGGCGTGTTGATGCCGACTACCCCGGCGACCCGGTCGATGTGCCGCAACGGCATCTGCCAGACGATGAAGCCGCCCCAATCGTGACCGACGAAGATCGCCTTATCGATCTGCAGATGATCAAGCAGTCCGACGAGATCGCCGGTCAGGTGCTCAATGTCGTAGGCCTCGACCGGCTCGGGCCGGTCGGTCGCACCGTAGCCGCGCTGGTCGGGCGCGATCACGCGGATGCCGGCCTCGCTCAGTGCCTTGATCTGGTGGCGCCAGGAAAAGGCGAGCTCGGGCCAGCCGTGGCACAGCACGACCGGCGGCTTGTCGTCTGCCGGGCCAGCCTCGTAATAGCCCATGCGGATTCCGTTCGTCGTCGCGAACTTGAGCGGCGGCATTTCAATCATCGCGAACTCCTTATTCCGCAGCGCGCTTGATGTCGGCCGCGGGCGGCGCATAGGCCGCCTCCAGTGCGGCGAACTCTTCCGGCAGCATGTCGCACATCACCTGCACATGCGGAATGATGTTGGCGCCGACGATGAAGCCGAAATCGAGCTGGTCCCGATAGCTCTGCACGGTGATGTTGAGCGCCTGCCCATGCGTCGAGATCGAGACCGGAAAAATGTGCAGAAGCTCGGCCCCTGCAGCATAGAGCGTCTGCCGCGGTCCCGGGACGTTGGACACCGTGATATTGGCGGCCGGCGGCAGCACGTCGGACAGGTTGGAGCGGCCGTAGAGCAGCGCCAGGATCTGCACCATGATCGGGGCACCCAGCATCGAGATGTTGGAGACCTGCGGCATCAGCGCCCGCAGTGGATGCGACATCTCTTTGGACTTGGCCGATTGCGCGATGATGGCTTCCAGCCGCGCCTTTGGATTGTCGATGTTGGTTGCGATCGAGCAGATCATGCCGAACACCTGGTTATTGGCCTCGGTGTTGCCCTCCTCGCGCAGCGAGATCGGCACCGCCGCAGTCAGCGATTTCGCCGGCAGCGTGCCATATTGCTGAAGATAACGGCGGACCACGCCGGAGGCGAGCGCCAGCACGACGTCATTGAGCTTGCCGCCGGCCTGCTTGGCCAGCGCCTTGGCCCGCGACAACGAGATCGATACGCCGGCGAAGCTCCGCTCCGACGAGATGGTCTTGTTGAGCATGGTCGGCGGCGACACCATGCTGGCGAGGCTCTCGCGCGATTTCGGATCTGCGACCTTACCGAGCACGTCGGAGACGCTCTTGAGCACCGTCGGGATGTTGCCGGCAAACCGCACCGCGCTCTCGATCTGGTACATCGCATTGTCGAACAGGATCGAGCCGATGTCGCTCTTGCCGGTACGCGGCAATTGCAGGTTCTTCGCGGCCGCCGACGCGTCGAGCGGCTGGCTGAAAAGCTGTTGATAGGAATCGAGCAGGTTGGCCGCGATATCGCGCGGCTCCTGTCCGGGCTTGGATCCAGCCGTCGGCGGATCGACCTTCCGCGGGATCGGCGAGATGTCATAGATCATGTTGGTGAAGGCTGCACCGGCGCCCCCGTCGATGGCGGCATGATGCATCTTGGAATAAAGGCCGACCTCGTTGTCCTTCATGCCCTCGAACACGTAGAACTCCCAGAGCGGACGGGCCCGGTTCAGGAGCTTGGCATGCATCCAGCCGACGATGCGTTCGAGCGTGGCGCGGTCGCGCGGCTGCGGCAGGCTGGCCCGGAAAATGTGACGATCGATGTCGAACTGATCGTCCTCGACCCAGGAGGGATGATCGATGTCCAGCGGCGCCTTCTCCAGCCGCGCCTTCAGGATCGGCGCGATGTGCAGGCGCGAGACGATCATGGCCTTGAAGTCTTCGAAGAAGTCGCCCTTGTAGTCGTCGGGCAGGCGAAAGATTGCCATGCTTCCGACATGCATCGGCATTTCCGGCGTTTCCAGATAGAGAAACGACGCGTCCAGCGACGACAGCTTCTTCCCGTCAGCCATAATTCCCTCCCGCAAGACTAGACGGGCGCCTTTGGTCGGCGCTTCTCGTCAGGCCGATACTGCCTGTTCCGCCGGGGCATATGCAATGGCAAACGGCCCGGCCCGGTCAAATGGCCGGAATTCCCCCTCCGATTGCGCCAGGCGGTCCGCCACGGCCCATAGCGCCGCGGGATTGACCCCGAGCCCGATATGGCTCGCCAGGTGCACCTCGATGTTCTCGGCACGGGCAGAGGGACGGAGCAGACAGGTCCGCCAGTTCACGATGCCGTCGGCACGCGAATAGATCGAGCTCGTGGGCACCGGCAGATCGCCGGCGAGCGCCTCGCGCTGTTCGGCAAAATCCTCGACCCGCTCGCCGGACAGCGCCTCGTACAGCCGCGTGACGTTGGTCGCCCGTACGTCGTTGGCAAAAGGGCTGCCGAGCGTGACGACATAGCGGACCATCTCCGGCGCCTGAAGTGCGAGATCGCGGGCATAGACGCCGCCGAGGCTCCATCCGATCAGGCTGACCTTGCGACGCGACGCGGCGTGGATCTCGGCCAAGCGCATGCGCAGCGAATCCCGCATCCGCCCGAGCCCGCCGAGATTGCGGCCCATCCGCCAGGCATGTGCCTCATAACCGAGCTCGCTGAGATAGCGTCGCATCGGTGCCATCGAGAGATCGCTGGCGAGGAAGCCCGGCAGCGCCAGCACCGGATGGCCGTCGCCCCTGGGCGCGCGCATCAGCAGCGGTGACAGCAGCAGGCTCGCATTGAATTCGAGCAGACCCCGAGCCTCGGCAAGTAGCAGCCCGATACCCGGCGGACGAAGCCGGCCGGAATCCCGCGTCCCGTCCGGCCCTGATGACACTATTTCTTCTTGTCGCTGCTGCGCGTGCCGCCGAGGCCTGCCATCGCGACGAACATGTCCTGAAACCGTTCGGCGAGCTTGGGATCGTATGTAAACCAACTCTGCACCAACGATTCAGGCGAGACCTTGTCGATGTTGCTCAGGACCTGCTGCTGCAGCTTGTCCATCACCGCCGTCTGCATCGGCGACACGTCGGGCAGTCCAAAGAATTGGCGGGCCTCGAGGGGAGTGCAGTCGATTTCGATATTAACCTTCATGTCCCCTCCGGATGAGATTCGAGCGGCCTGCCGGCAGTATCGCCGCGAGTTGTGGTGCGACGCAAGCGCCTGATGCCGGCGCGACATGTCCCGACCCGCAACGGCCGAATATGGTCAACCAAGTCCAAAGTCGTAAGCCGCCCAAGCCAGGCGGCACGATCAGCATTGCTGCACAGCGGTGCAACTTGGCGCGTTCCTTGCTGGAATGGCGCTTGCACGGGTCGAGAACTCTGGGCAACATGGATTGATCGGCCGGCCGAACAAATCAAAAATCACCGGCACGGCAGTGTGGAGAGGGTCAAGAATGTCAGTAGGTCGAAGTCTGTTTGTGGCGACGCTCGCCGGTATGGCTGCGTTCTCGGTCTCGCCGGCGAAGAGCCAGACACTACGCTATGCCAACCAGGGCGACCTGAAGTCGCTCGATCCCTATACCCTCAACGAGAGCACCACCCACGCCCATCTCGGCCACGTCTATCAGGGCCTCACCGCGCGCGACAAGGATCTCAAGATCATTCCGGCGCTGGCGGAAAGCTGGGAGACGCCGGAGCCGACCCGCTGGCGCTTCCACCTGCGCAAGGGCGTGAAATTCCATAACGGCGATCCGTTCACCGCCGACGACGTGCTGTTCTCCGCCGATCGCGTCCGCAAGAAGGGGTCCAATATGCAGACCCGCCTTGCACCCGACGTCAAGGTCGTCAAGGTTGACGACTACACCGTCGATTTCGTCCTGCCCTCGCCCAATCCCATCCTGCATTCGTCGTGGGATGTCTGGTATATCATGGACAAGAAATGGGCCGAGGAGAACAACGTCGTCGATCCGACGCCGGTGGCGGCAACCACGCCGAGCTACGCCTCGCTCCACGAGAACGGCACCGGCCCCTTCATCATCGAAAGCCATCAGCCCGGCGTGAAGACGGTGTTCAAGGCCAACCCCAATTACTGGGGCAAGATGGATGGTAACCTGAAGGAGATCACCTTCACTCCGATCGCCTCCGACGCCACCCGCGTTGCCGCGCTGCTCTCGGGCGAAGTCGACGTTATCGAGCCGGTGCCGATCCAGGACATCTCCCGCGTCGATTCCAGCCCGAATGCCCAGGTGCTGAAAGGGCCGGAACTGCGCACCCTCTTCATCGGCTTCGATCAGACCCGCGACGAGTTGCTCTACTCCAACATCAAGGGCAAGAATCCGTTCAAGGACGTCCGCGTCCGCGAAGCCTTCTACAAGGCTATCGACATCGAGCTGATCAAGACGCGCGTGATGCGCGGGCTGTCGACGCCGTCAGCTCTGATGATTGCGCCGGAACTGTTCGCGCTGTCCAAGGAGTTCACGCGGCCGAAATTCGACCCCGATGGCGCCAAGAAGCTCCTGACCGAGGCCGGTTACCCCGATGGCTTCGAGGTCACCATGGATTGCCCGAACGATCGTTACGTAAACGATGCGGCGATCTGCCAGGCCGTCGTCGGCATGCTCGCCCGTATCGGCATCAAGATCAATCTCCTGGCGCAGCCGAAGGCGCAATACTTCGCCAAGGTGCTCAAGCAAGGCGGCTACCAGACCTCGTTCTATCTCTTGGGCTGGACGCCGAGCACGATGGATTCCCACAACGTGCTCTACGACATCATGGGCTGCCGGGACGATGCGAAATCCTCGCGCGGCGAAGCCAATCTCGGCGGCTATTGCAACAAGGAGTTCGACGCCATCACCGACAAGGTGCTGGTTGAAACCGACACCGCCAAGCGCAACCAGCTGATCAAGCAAGCCTACGAAATCGCCAACAAGGACTGGGCGTACATCCCGCTGCACCAGCAGGCGCTGGCCTGGGGCGTATCGAAAAAGGTCAACCTGCCGCAGCGCGCCGACAATCTCGTCATGTTCCACTGGGCGACCAAGAAGGAATAGCCTCCGTTGAACACAAGGTCCCGGCAGCATCAGGCCTCCGGGACCTTTCCTTTTCCGGCTGACAAAGGCGTCGGCCAGACACACACTCAAGGACAGTGGAAGGCATGCTCGCTTTCACTCTTCGCCGCGCCGTTCAGGCCATCGGCGTCATGTTCGCCGTCGGCATCATCGCCTTCTCGATGTTCCGTTTCGCCGGCGACCCCGTCAACCAGATCGTCTCGATCGACACGTCGGCGGCCGAACGCGAAGCCGTGCGCAAGTCGCTCGGCCTCGATGATCCCGTGCCGGTGCAGTTCGTGCGCTATTTCGCCGATGCCGCGCAATTCAAGTTCGGCGTGTCCTATCAGTTCCGCCAGCCGGTCTCGACGCTGTTGATGGAGCGCATGCCCGCGACGCTGGAGCTTGCGATCTGCGCGACCGTCTTTGCAATGGTGCTCGGCATCCTGATGGGCGTCTATTCGGCGCTCAAGCGCGACACCGTGCTCGCCAAGTTATTCCAGGCGGTTTCGCTGATCGGCATCTCGCTGCCGACTTTCCTGATCGGTATTCTTCTGATCTATCTGTTCGCGGTGACATTGGGCTGGCTGCCCTCCTTCGGCCGCGGCGAGGTGGTGAAGCTCGGCTGGTGGACTACGGGCCTGCTCACGCTTTCGGGCCTGAAGGCGCTGATCATGCCCGCGATCACGCTCGGCCTGTTCCAGATGACCCTGATCATGCGGCTGGTGCGCGCGGAGATGCTGGAGGTGCTGCGAACCGACTATATCCGCTTCGCCCGCGCGCGCGGGTTGACCACCCGCGCCATCCATTTCGGCCACGCGCTGAAGAACACGCTCATCCCCGTGATCACGGTGGCGGGATTGCAGTTTGGCTCGGTTATTGCATTTTCGATCATCACCGAAACCGTGTTCCAATGGCCGGGCATGGGACTTCTGTTCGTGCAGGCCGTGCAAAACGTCGATATCCCGATCATGGCCGCCTACCTGCTGATGGTCTCGCTGATCTTCGTCACCATCAATCTGGTGGTCGATATCCTCTACACCGTGGTCGATCCGCGTCTACGCGCGACCGTCGGCCGCGCCACGTAAGGCAGCCTGTATGTCCGACGCAGTCGTCTCCAATTCCAATGGGCAGAGCACGCAGCCAGCGCAAACGGCCCGCGGCTGGCTCAGCCGCACGCTCGACAGCGATATCTTCTATTCGTTTCGGCGCTCCAAGCTCACCATGGTAGCGGCGGCCATCACGGTCTTGTTCTTCCTGCTTGCGATCTTTGCATCCGCGCTCGCGGTGCAGAACCCGTTCGATCCGGCACAACTGCAATTGATGAATTCGCGTATTTCACCGCTGTGGACCGCCGACGGCCAGAGCCCGTTCCTGCTCGGCACTGACGAGCAGGGCCGCGACGTGTTCTCCGCCATTCTCTACGGCATGCGCATCTCGCTCGCCGTGGGTGTGGCCGGCGTGATCTTCGCCGGTGCGCTCGGTATCGCGCTCGGCCTGATCGCCGGCTATTTCGGCGGTGCAGTCGATGGCGTGATCATGCGCATCGCCGACGTGCAGCTCACCTTCCCCGCCATCCTGATCGCGCTGCTGGTCAATGGCGTCGCCAAATCGATCCTTGGCAACCGGCTGGATGCCACCAGCATGCTGGTCGTGCTGGTGATCTCGATCGGCCTCAGTTTCTGGGTGGGTTACGCCCGGACCGTGCGCGGTTCCGTGATGGTCGAGAAGAACAAGGACTACGTCGCCGCCGCGCAGCTGATCGGTCTGCCCGCACCGAAGATCATGCTGCGGCATGTGCTGCCGAACACGATGGGCCCGATCCTGGTGATCGCCACGATCAATCTCGCTCTTGCGATCATCACCGAGGCGACGCTGTCCTTCCTCGGCGTCGGGCTGCCCGACACCATGCCCTCGCTCGGCACGCTGATCCGGATCGGCAACAACTACCTGTTCGCCGGCGAATGGTGGATCGTCGCCTTCCCGGGGCTTGCGCTGGCAGCGCTGATCCTCTCGATCAACCTGCTCGGCGACTGGCTGCGCGACGCGCTCAACCCGAAGCTCAGATGAGTACGCCTCGCTCATGACCGTACCTGTTCTCTCCGTGCGTAATCTTCATGTGGAGTTCGCCTCCCGCCGCGGCACGCTGCGCGCCATCGACGGCATCTCCTTCGACATTGCCAAGGGCGAGGTGCTCGGCGTCGTCGGCGAATCCGGCGCCGGCAAATCCGTCACCGGCCTCTCGGTAATCGGTCTGATCGATCCACCCGGCCGCATCGCCGGCGGCGAGATTCATCTCGCGGGCCTGCGCATCGACAATCTGCCGCCGGAAGAGATGCGCCGCATCCGGGGCAAGCGCATCGGCATGATCTTCCAGGATCCCCTCACCTCGCTTAATCCGCTCTACCGGGTCGGCGACCAGATCGTGGAGACGATCCGAACCCATCTCAATCTCTCCGAACAAGCGGCGCGGCGCCGCGCCGTCGAACTCTTGGCCGAAGTCGGCATCCCAGCGCCGGAAAAACGCATCGACGGCTATCCCCATGAATTCTCCGGCGGCATGCGCCAGCGCGTGGTGATTGCGCTGGCGATCTGCGCCGAACCGGAGCTGATCATCGCGGACGAGCCGACGACCGCGCTCGACGTCTCCGTGCAGGCGCAGATCATTTCGCTGATCAAGCGGCTCGGGCGCGACCACGGCACGGCCGTGATGCTGGTGACCCACGACATGGGCGTGATCGCAGAGACATCGGACCGCGTCGCGGTGATGTATGCCGGCCGCATCGCCGAGATCGGTCCCGTGCAGGACGTCGTGAAGAACCCGCTACACCCGTACGCCAAGGGGCTGATGGGCGCGATCCCGACGCTGGCCGGAGACGACAAGCGCCTCGTGCAGATTCCCGGGTCGATGCCGCGCCTGTCGGCGATCCCGCCGGGCTGCTCGTTCAACCCGCGCTGCGCGTTCGCCTTTGACCGCTGCCGCGTGGAGCGGCCGGAGCCGCTCCCACGTGGCGCGCAGTCGGTCGCCTGCCACCTCTATGACAATGTGCCGGCGGAGAGCGCGGTATGAGCGCACCGTTCGTCCAGGCTAGAAATCTGCGCCGGGTGTTCGACGTGTCGAAGCCATGGCTCAACCGCGTGCTCGAAGGCGGGCATCTCGAATATCTCAAGGCGGTCGACCACGTCACCTTCGAGATCAGGAAGGGCGAGACGTTTGCTCTGGTCGGTGAATCCGGTTCCGGCAAGACCACGGTGGCGCGGATGGTCGTCGGCCTGCTGCCGCCGAGCTCCGGCGACGTGCTGATCGACGGCGTGTCGATGACCGATCCGCGACAGGCTCCCGCACGCCGCAAGCTGCGCCGCCGCATCCAGATGATCTTCCAGGATCCGTATGCGAGCCTGAACCCCCGCTTCCGGGTCGACGCCATCATCTCCGAGCCGATCCGCGCCTTCGACCTGATCCAGGGTGAGCGTGACATCCAGTCGCGCGTCGGCGAGCTGCTCAGCCTCGTCGGCCTGCACCCCGACGACCGACTGAAATTTCCGCATGAATTCTCTGGCGGCCAACGCCAGCGCATCGCGATCGCGCGCGCGCTCGCATCGGACGCCGAGTTCATCGTCTGCGACGAGCCGACCTCGGCCCTGGACGTCTCAGTGCAGGCGCAGATCCTGAACCTGATGCGCGACCTCCAGGACAAATTCGGCCTGACCTACATGTTCATCAGCCACAACCTCGCCGTGGTCCGCCACATGGCGAGCCGGGTCGGCGTGATGTATCTCGGCCGCATCGTCGAGATCGCGGAAGGACGCGAGCTGTTCGCCCGTCCGCGCATGCCCTACACCAAGATGCTGCTCGGTGCCGTGCCTGATCTCGCCATGAGCGGCCGCCAGCGCATTCCAGTCAAGGGCGAGATCCCGAACCCGATCAATCCGCCCCCCGGATGCGCCTTCAATCCGCGCTGCCCGCTGGCGTTCGATCGCTGCCGCAAGGAGACCCCCGAACTGATCGACGGCGTCGCCTGCCACGCGGTCAACACCGCGCCGATCCCGGCGTGACGCGCGCGTGCCATGCAACCTGCGCATTTGGCGGCGGGGTGGCCCTGTGATCAATTGCGCGCGCCGCAAATGAGGTAGCCTATGGCCAGCAACATCAATCCCGATCCGTTCACGACGAGACCGGAAATCGAAGGCACCTTCGGGGTCGTCGCCAGCACGCACTGGATCGCGACCGCCGTCGGCATGGCCATTCTGGAGAAGGGCGGCAACGCCTTCGATGCCGGCGTCGCCACAGCCTTCACGCTCCAGGTCGTCGAGCCGCATCTCAACGGCCCCGGCGGCGATGTGCCCATCATCGTCCATGACGTGAAGCGCGGGCGCACCGAGGTGATCTGCGGCCAGGGCCCCGCACCGGCGCGCGCCACCATCGCGCACTACAGGAGCGAGGGACTCGACATGGTGCCCGGCACCGGCCTGCTCGCCGCTTGCGTCCCCGGCACCTTCGAATCCTGGATGATGCTGCTGCGCGACTATGGCACGATGCGTGTGCGCGACGTGCTGGAGCCCGCGATCTCCTATGCGCGTGACGGCTATCCGCTGGTCGAGCGCGCCTGCGCCACAATCCAGACCGTCGAGCAGTTGTTCCGCAAGCATTGGCCGACCTCGGCTGCCGTCTACCTGCCGAACGGTGAAGTGCCAAAGCCCGGTACGCTGTTCACCAACAAGACACTGGCTGCGACCTACTCCCGCATTCTCAGCGAAGCCGAAAGCGGCGGCGGCGGCCGCGACGCCGAGATCGAGCGCGCGCGCAAGGCTTGGTCGCAAGGCTTTGTCGCAGAAGCAATCGACAAATTCTGTCGGACGCAAGAGGTGATGGACGTCAGCGGCTCGCCGCATCGCGGCGTCCTCTCAGCGGACGACATGGCGCGGTGGCAGCCGACGATCGAGGCGCCGCTCACCTACGATTACGGTCGCTACACCGTCTGCAAGGCCGGCGTCTGGAGCCAGGGGCCGGTGACGCTTCAGCAGCTCGCTCTGTTGAAAGGCTTTGCGCTCGATGGGCTCGATCCGACCGGGCCGGAGTTCATCCATTTCCAGATCGAATGCGCCAAGCTGGCATTCGCCGACCGCGAAAAATTCTACGGCGACCCCAAATTCACCGAGATCCCGATCACGACGCTGCTGTCGGATGCTTATAATGACGAGCGCCGCAAGCTCGTCACCGACAAGGCCTCGCTCGACTTCGTGCCCGGCACGGTCGAGGGTTTTGGTGGCGTGGTCAGGCTGCGCCGTGCCGAGGGCCAGCGCGAGGCGGTCGGCGCGCTCGGCGCCGGCGAGCCGACGGTGGGCCGCTTCGGCGAAGTGCGCGGCGACACCGTGCATTTCGACATCATCGATGAGGCCGGCAACATGGTGTCCTCGACGCCATCGGGCGGCTGGCTGCAATCCTCGCCGATCATTCCCGAGCTCGGCTTCTGCCTCGGCAGCCGTGCGCAGATGTTCTGGCTGGAGGAGAACCATCCCGCCGCGCTTGCGCCGGGCAAGCGGCCGCGCACCACGCTGTCGCCGACCATGGCGCTGCGCGACGGCGAGCCCTATCTCGCCTGGGGCTCGCCGGGCGGCGATCAGCAGGACCAGTGGATCACACAGTTCTTCCTGCGCCACGTCCATTGCAACCTCAACCTCCAGGAGGCGATCGACGCGCCGGCTTGGCACTCCGAGCATTTTCCGATCTCGTTCTGGCCGCGCACTGCGCGCCCGGGCGTGCTCGTGGTCGAGAACCGCGTGCCAAAGGCCACGATCGAGAACCTTCGCGAGCGCGGGCATATCGTCGAGGTCGGTCCCGACTGGTCCGAAGGCCGTCTTACCGCGGCCTCGCGCGTCGGCCCCCGTCGACGCGCTGCCGCCAATCCGCGCGGGATGCAGGGCTATGCCGCGGGACGCTGAAGGCAGCACATGACCTGGTCGATCATCGCGCGAGATGCTGCCACCGGCCAGTTCGGCATTGTCGTCGCGACCCGCTTCTTCGCGGTCGGCGCGCGTGTTCCGTACATTGCCGCCGGCCTCGGCGCCATCGCGACGCAGGCCTTCGTCAATCCCTATTACGGCATCGACGGTGTCAAGCTGCTGCGCGAAGGCCTCAATGCACACGACGTGCTCGCCGCCCTGCTCGCGACCGATGACGGCCGCGAAAGCCGGCAGATCCACATCATGGACGCTAGCGGCGACATCGCCGCGCACACCGGGCGCGATTGCGTCGAATGGTGCGGGCACATCGCAGGCAGCGGCTTCTCGATCGCCGGCAACATGCTGACGGGAGCCGACGTGCTCGACGAGACGGCCAAGACCTACATTGCCAACGACAGCCTGCCCTTTCCGCGCCGCCTGCTCGCGGCCATGCGTGCGGGCGAAGCCGCCGGCGGCGACAAGCGCGGCAAGCAGTCGGCCGCGCTGTTGATCCACGGCGAGGAGGAATGGCCGGCGCTCGACATTCGGGCCGACGATCATCCCGATCCGCTGGGGGAGCTCGAACGGCTCGAGCGTGTCAGCCAGGAGCTCTGGGTGCACTTCCGCGCCTCCATGCCGACGCGGCAGAATCCGGCCGGCAACACCGATCGCAGCGTGATCGACGCCAGCATCACCGCAGCCCGCGCAAGACAGTCATGAGCGCCACCCCACTCATCGAGATCAAGGATCTGCGCATCCGCTTCCACGGCGACGACGGCCGTATCACGCATGCGGTCGACAGCGTCGATCTCAGCGTCGCCAATGGCGCGACGCTCGGCCTCGTCGGCGAATCCGGCTGCGGCAAGAGCGTGACTTCGTTGGCGATCATGGGCCTGCTGCCGAAGAGAAGCGCGGAGATATCCGGAGCGATCCGCTTCGAGGGGCTCGACCTCTTGAAGACGCCGGACCAGACGCTACGCGACCTGCGCGGCAACCGTCTGGCGATGATCTTTCAGGAGCCGATGACCTCACTTAACCCGAGCCTGACCATCGGCGAGCAGATCATCGAGACGATCCAGCGCCATCGCGGCGGTTCGCGGCGCAATGCGCGGGAGCGGGCGATCGAGCTCCTGCGCCGCGTCCACATCCCCTCACCGGAGCGACGGATCGACGAATTCCCGCACAAGCTCTCCGGCGGCATGCGCCAGCGCGTGATGATCGCAATGGCGCTCGCCTGCGATCCGCGCCTGCTGATCGCGGACGAGCCGACCACGGCGCTCGACGTCACCTTGCAGGCCCAGATTCTGGAGCTGATGCGCGAGTTGAAGGCGGCGAGCGGTGCCGCCATCATCCTGATCACGCATGATCTCGGCGTCGTCGCCGAAGTCTGCGACGAGGTCGCGGTGATGTATGCCGGTGAGATCGTCGAACGCGCGCCTGTCGACGAATTGTTCTCGGCGCCGCAGCATCCCTACACGGTCGGCCTGCTTGGCTCGATCCCGCGGCTCGATCATCGCGCCGAGCAGCTCGCCACGATCGAAGGCATGGTGCCGAACATGGCACGGCTGCCCGCCGGTTGCCGCTTCGCCGCGCGCTGCCCGTTCGTGCTGGACGCCTGCACCAGGGCGCCGCCGCCACTGCTGCAAGTCAGCCCCGGCCACCTCTCGCGCTGCATCCGTGCGCCGCTCGAACGTTTGGTGTCGTGATGGCACTGCTCGAGGTCCAAGACCTGGTCAAGCATTTCGTCGCCGAACGCTCGCTGTTCGGCCGCGCGCGGGCGCATGTCAAGGCCGTCGATGGCGTCAGCTTCTCGCTCGAGGCCGGCAAGACGCTGGCCCTGGTCGGTGAGTCCGGTTGCGGCAAATCCACCGTCAGCCGCTTGGTGCTGCGGCTGATCGAGCCGGACGCGGGTACGGTTCGTTTTGACGGCCGCGATCTTCTCTCCCTCGACGCCAATGCGCTCCGCGCCTTCCGCCGCGAAGCCCAGATCATCTTCCAGGACCCCTACGCCTCGCTCAATCCGCGCATGACCGTCGGCCAGATCCTGACCGAGCCGCTGGCGCTGCACGATCTGGTGCCGCCGACGCAGCGGCGCGGGCGGGTCGCCGAACTGCTGCGGCTGGTCGGGCTGGAGCCGCGGCTGGAGCGCCGTTATCCGCATGAATTCTCCGGGGGTCAGCGCCAGCGCATTGCCATCGCCCGTGCGCTCGCAGTCGAGCCGAAGCTGATCGTCTGCGACGAGCCGGTCTCGGCGCTGGATGTCTCGATCCGCTCGCAGATCCTCAACCTGCTGCGCGAGCTCCAGGACCGGCTCGGCCTCGCCTATATTTTCGTGTCGCATGACCTCGCGGTGGTCAAGCATATCGCCGACCACGTGGCGGTGATGAATCTTGGCCAGATCGTCGAGACGGCGGAGGCGGACGCGCTGTTCGCAGCGCCCCGCCATCCCTATAGCCGGGCGCTGTTGTCCGCGATCCCCCTGCCCCAGCCGAAAGCGAAACGAACGACCGTCCTATTGACGGGCGAGATCCCGAGCGCACTCAATCCGCCGGCGGGCTGCCGCTTCCATACCCGCTGCCCCTTCGTTGTCGAGCGCTGTCGCATTGAAGCGCCGGAGCTCCTGGCAGACAGCGCGGGCCACGCCGCCGCCTGTCACCGTACGGCAGAGCTACCGTCTACCGACGCCATCCTGCCGGCAGCCGGCGGGTTTTCGCCAGCACTTGCGAAATTGGTCGCGGCTTTCAGCCGAAAGACGGAAGGCGCAGCGGTTTCCGGGGTTGGTATACAAGGCACCGCACCCACCACGACGTAGCCGAAGCAATGGGGACTGCCCGATGAACATGTTTCGCCTGGCCATAACGGCCACCGCCTTCCTGCTGTCGGTCGTAACAGCGCAAGCCCAGACCACGCTGCGCATCGGCCTCGCCGAGGACCCCGACATCCTCGATCCGACCATGGCGCGCACCTATGTCGGCCGGATCGTGTTCTCCGCATTCTGCGACAAGCTGTTCGACATCGACGAGAAGCTCAACATCGTGCCGCAGCTCGCGCTATCGAGCCAAACGGACGACGACGGCAAGGCGCTCGTCATCAAGCTCCGCCCCGGTGTGAAATTCCACGACGGCGAGCCGTTCGATGCCGAGGCCGCCAAGTTCTCGTTGGAACGCCACCTCACCTTTCCCGGCTCGTTCCGCAAGCCGGAGCTGGCCTCGGTCGATCACGTCGAGGTCGTCGATCCCCTCACGATCAAGCTGGTACTGAAGTCGCCGTTCTCGCCATTGCTCGCGCAGCTCACCGATCGCGCGGGCATGATGATGTCGCCGAAGGCGGCGAAGGAAGCCGGCGATAAGTTCGGCCTGCGTCCGGTCTGCGCCGGCCCCTATAAGTTCGTCGAACGCGTGCAGCAGGACCGCATCGTATTCGAGAGGTTCGCGGACTACTGGAACAAGGACAACGTCTTCATCGATCGTATCGTGTTCCAGCCGATCGTCGATGCCACGGTGCGGCTCGCGAACCTGAAATCCGGTGGACTGGACCTGATCGAGCGCGTGCTCGCCACCGACCTCAAGGAGGTCCGCGCGGATTCGCGGCTGAAGGTCGCGACCGCCATCGAGCTCGGGTATCAGGGCATCACGCTCAACATCGGCAAGGACAAGGCCAAGGGGCCACTCAGCCAATCGGCCAAGGTGCGCCAGGCGCTCGACCTTGCCATCGACCGCGAGGCGATCAACCAGGTCGTGTTCAACGGCGAGTTTCAGGTTGGCAATCAATGGGTCAATCCCGATCATCCCTATTATCAGAAATCCCTGCCGGTCCGTCCCCGCAACGTCGAGAAGGCCAAGGCGCTGCTGAAGGAAGCCGGCGTGACACCGCCGGTCAGCGTCGATTTCCTGGTATCGAAGGGCGCGGAGACCGAAACGCCGGCGCAGGTGATCCAGTCCATGGCGGCCGAAGCCGGGTTCGACATGAAGCTCCGCGTCACCGAATTCGCAACCGGGCTGAAGCAGGCTGAGGCCGGCGATTACCAAGCCTTCATGCTGGCCTGGAGCGGGCGCGTCGATCCCGACGGCAACACCTTCGTCTTCCTGCACAGCGGCGCGCCGCAGAATTACGGCGCTTGGAACAATGCGCAGGCCGACAAGGCGCTGGAGGATGCGCGATCGGTGACCGATCCCACCAAGCGCAAAGCCAGTTACGAAGCCCTGGCGAGGCTGGTCCAGGACGAAGAGCCCCTCCTGTACCTCTACCACCGCCGCATCATCATCGCGCATGCGACGAAGCTCGAAGGCTACAGGCAGATGCCTGACGGGCTCGTGCGCGTTATCGGCCTCAAGCTGAAGTGACAATGAAGGGATGCTGAAGTTCCTCGCGCGCCGCCTTGTGCAGATCGTGCCGACACTGTTCTTCGTCTCGGTGCTGATCTTCTCGCTCCAGCAATTGTTGCCGGGAGATCCTGCGCTGGTGATGGCGGGCGAAGAGCGCGATCCTGCCGTGATCGAACAGATCCGGCATCAGTACCGGCTCGATCAGCCCATCCCTGTGCAGTACGCCTATTGGATCAAGGGCGTACTCGCCGGCGATTTCGGCGAATCGCTGCGCAACAAGATGCCGGTGCGCGAGCTGATCGCGCAGAAGCTGCCGGTGACCTTACAGCTCGGCTCGATGGCAATCCTGATCGCTTTCCTGATCGGCATCCCCGCCGGCATTGTCGCGGCGGTGAAGAAGGGCACCGTCTGGGACTATGGCGCCAATTTCTTCGCGCTATGGGGCATCTCCACGCCGAACTTCTGGCTCGGCATCATGCTGATCTTCCTGTTCTCGATCGAGCTCGGCTGGTTGCCGGCCTCGGGCTATGTGCCGCTCACCGAAAACTGGCGCGCGAGCCTGGCTGCCACCATCATGCCCGCCTTCGTGCTCGGCAATGCAATTGCCGCGATCCTGATGCGGCACACCCGCAGCGCTATGCTCCAGGTGATGGAGAGCGACTATGTCCGCACTGCGCGCGCCAAGGGACTGTTGGAACGCTCGGTCATCCTCAAGCACGCGATGCGTAACGCACTGACACCTATCATCACGCTCGGTGCGCTCGAGCTCGGCACGCTGCTGTCAGGCGCCGTGCTGACCGAACAGATCTTCTCCATCCCCGGCTTCGGCAAGCTGATTGTGGATGCGGTGTTCAATCGCGATTATGCGGTCGTGCAGGGCGTGGTGCTGGTGACAGCCACCGTCTACATCACGCTGAATCTCATTGCGGACGTCGCCTATATTCTCGTCAATCCGCGGCTGCGGGGCTAGTGCCATGAGCGACACGACGCTCGCCAGTCCCCTCACGCAAGCTCACGAGCTGGACAGCCCGGCACGCCGCGCGCGGCGGCGCCTGTTCAAGCGCAAGGCCGCTGTGTTTGGCCTCATCGTGATCATCGCGTTCATCCTTCTTGCGGTGCTTGCGCCGGTCCTCGTTCCCTTCGATCCCATCGCGACGAGCTGGAGCCTGGTGCGCAAGCCGCCGACCGCCGCGCACTGGTTCGGCACCGACGAACTCGGCCGCGACATCCTGAGCCGCGTCGTCTACGGCGCGCGAGCCTCGCTGCTCGCGGGCCTGATCTCGGTTGCGATCGCGCTCGGCATCGGCGTCCCGTTGGGCCTCCTCGCAGGCTATCGCGGCGGCTTCACCGACGCACTGATCAGCCGGATCACGGACGCAATGCTCGCCTGCCCGTTCCTGATCCTGGCAATTGCGCTCGCGGCATTCCTCGGCCCCAGCCTCGGCAACGCCATGATCGCCATCGGCATTTCGGCCACCCCGATCTTCATCCGCCTGACCCGCGGCCAGGTGCTGAGCGTCAAGGCCGAGGATTATGTCGAGGCCGCGCGCGCACTCGGCAATCCGCCATGGCGGATCGCATTCTCGCACATCCTGCCGAACATCCTTCCGGCGCTGCTGGTTCAGGCGACGCTGTCGATCGCCGCCGCCATCATCGCCGAAGCGGCGCTGTCGTTCCTTGGCCTGGGCCAGCAACCGCCGGCACCGTCCTGGGGCAGCATGCTCAATGCCGCACAGCGCTTCCTGACCCAGGCGCCCTGGATGGCGATCTGGCCGGGGCTCGCGATCTTCCTCGTGGTGTTGTCGCTGAACCTGCTTGGCGACGGCCTGCGCGACGCGCTCGACCCGCGCCAGCGCTAGCTGTCCCTCATGGTGAGGAGCGCGTTCTTACGCGCGTCTCGAACCATGAAGGCCCGACTGTCCCTGTAGCCATCCTTCGAGACGCGGCCTAGCGGCCGCTCCTCAGGATGAGGATCTTAAATGACGATCTCCCGCATCACGCGGCGGCAGTCCATCTCATATTCCAGATCGACCACGGGTGGTCGGGCAAAATGCCAGGTGAGGCCGGAGCGCAACGCGCCGCGGCGCACCAACTCGTCGACCAGCGCGTGATGGAAGTCATGCACCGAATAGGCCTGCACGCCGGTGGTGTCCTTCCAGCCGAAGCCGAAGGCCGCCATCCGGTTCTCCATCTGCGCGGTCGTCGTGAAGCGTACCTTCTCCCGCAGCCCTTCCGGGCTGAGGTCGCGGTAACGTACCGTGCGCTCGACATAGGTGCCGCTGCCCTCGCGAGCCTCGGCTCCGCCGGCGATCACGAAGCTCGGCGATTTCGACGGGGTCGGGCGCGTGAAGGAGAACGCGTAGAACGACGGCTCCGACGGCGGATCGATCTCGGGACAGACATTGCTGCGTGCCACGGGATTGTTGGTGCCGTCGAAGATCCCCCATTCCGACAGCGTCTTCACATAGTGCAGGTTGAACGCGCGAAAACCTTCCTCGCTGAAGGCCGCCGGCGAGCGCAATTCGCAGGCACAGAACGCCGTGAGCGGCCGCCCTGCCTCCTGGATGAGCTTTGCCGCCAGCGCAAATCCTTCCGCAAGCGGCACCAGGCGATCGAACCGGACGCGCTCGATCTCGTAGCCGTCATCTGCGGCGGCACCCGCCGAATACTGGAACACGGACGGAATGAAACGATAATTGCCGGCAGAGAACTCACGAATCATGACGGACTCCTATTCCAGTTGCATGCGAATGCCCTTGGCGCCGTTGAGCAGGCGCTTCAGGTGAAAGCCGGCCAGGGGATCGTCGGCGTTCATGCCGACCAGCGCCGCGAATGCCGGCATGGCGGCGACGTCGCCGGCCTCCATCTTGGCAAAAGCCTGGGAATATAGCGCCGTTTCCGACGCTTCGAATTTGGCCTCCGACAGCGGTTCGAACGCGCGCAGCGGCTCGCTGCGTCCGCGCAGCATCAGCTCGCCTATTGGGCGGCCTTGAAAGTTATCGGCCGACGTGGCGACGCTGATGCTGACACACATGCGCGTTCCCAGATGCTTGTTGGCAGCCTCCAGCCGCGCCGCAATATTGATGGTGTCGCCGTAGGCGGTGTAGTCGAAGAAGCGATTGCCGCCGAAATTACCGACCAGCGCCGGGCCTGCATGCACGCCGATCCGAGTGGTCCCGAAATTCACGCCTCTGCCCCTCCAACGCGCCGAGAAGGCCTCCGCCCAGGCGTCGAGATCATGTGCGCAAGTGACTGCACGCGTCGCATAATCCGGCTGGTCCCCCGGCGCGTTGAAGAGCACCTGGATCGCATCGCCGATGATTTTCGTGACCGTCCCCTCATGTGCGAAGACGATCTCGGTCATGCCGCCGACATATTCATTGAGGAGCTCGCCGAGCATCTGGGGCGGTGCGCTCTCCACCAGCGAGGTGAAGCCGGTGATGTCGGTAAAGATGGTCGCGACGTCGCGCCACTGCACCTCCATGCCGTCGCCGGCGACATCCGCCGCCAGGCGCCTTGCGATCTCCGGCGAGAAGAAGCGCGACAGCGAGGCATGGGCGCGCTCGGCTTCCATCTGGCGCCGCCGCACCTCGCGCAGCATCTCGACGTGGCGAATGGTTTTATCGATCGTGGCTTCCAGATCGGCGAAATCGATCGGCTTGGTCAGGAAGTCGAACGCGCCGCGGTTCATGGCGGTACGGATGTTGCTCATGTCACCATAGGCGGAGACGATGATGGTCGACTTCTTGTCCTCGGCCTCCTGAAGCTTCGTGAGCAGCGACAGTCCGTCCATCCGCGGCATGTTGATGTCGGAGACCACCATATCGACATGCGGATTCCGCTCAAGCGATTGCAGCGCCTCAAGGCCGTCGCGCGCGAACATGATGTCGATGAGCCCGTCCCGGATCTGCCTGCGGAATTTTTGCAGAATCAGCGCCTCGAGATCCGGTTCATCATCGACGAAGAGGATGGTCGCAGTCATGCGGCTTGCTCGAGCCTCGTGTCGATCTCCTGCCGCAACAGCGCAAAGTCGATCGGCTTGGTGAGGAGCCCGACGGCGCCGCGCTCGATCGCCTTGCGGCGCGTTTCGGCATCGCCATAGGCCGTGATCATGATGACGGGAACATCCGGATGCGCGGCACGCACCTTCGGCAGCATGTCGAGCCCGCTCATGCCGGGCATGTTGATGTCCGAGAGAATCAAAATCAGCGAGGGATCGCGAACTTCGGCCGCGCGCCTCAGCGCATCTGGCGCAGAGGACGCAAACTCCATCTGGAAGCGTCCCGCGCGCAGCTCCCGCCGGAACTGCTGCCGGAACAGCGCCTCGACGTCGGGCTCGTCATCGACGACCAGGATATAAACGTTCAAGTCTTGTCTCCAGTAGTTCCACTTGCCGCCATCATGCGCGGCAGCGTGATGATGAATTCGGTGAATACACCGGGCTCGGTGTTCACGTCGATCGTGCCGCCGTGCTGTTTCACGACGATGTCATGGCTCATGGAAAGGCCGAGCCCGGTGCCCTCGCCGGCCGGCTTGGTGGTGAAGAATGGATTGAACATCTTCTCCTTCACCTCGGGCGGGATCCCGGTGCCGTTGTCGCGGATCCGGATCTCGACTCTCTCGCCGAGGTTCTTCGTTGCCGCGCGCAAGATCGGCTCGAAGGCGTCAACGGCGCTCTCCTTGCGCTTGGCAGTTGCGTAGAAGCCGTTGGAGATCAGGTTGAGAAAGACGCGCGTGATCTCCTGCGGATAGATATCGACCATACTGGCGGCGGGATCGAGTTCGCGCTGGAACGTGACGTTGAAGGCCGGTCTTTCGGCGCGCGCGCCGTGGTAGGCCAAATTTAGGCTCTCCTCCAGGACTGCATTGATATCGACGACGCGATGCTCGCCGGAGCCCTCGCGCGAATGCAGCAGCATGTTCCTGACGATGGAATCGGCGCGTTTGCCGTGCTGCACCACTTTCTCGAGATTGCTCCTGAGCATGCCGGTCAGCTCATCGACCTCCTCCTTCATCTTGCCGTCGAGCGCGGCCGACTGCAGGGTCTCCTTGAGCTCGTCGAGCAGCTCGGTCGACACCGCTGAGAAGTTGTTGACGAAGTTGAGCGGATTCTTGATCTCATGGGCGATGCCCGCCGTGAGCTGGCCGAGGGACGCGAGCTTCTCGGTCTGGATCAGGCGATCCTGGGCGGCGCGCAGGTCGTCGAGCGACTGCGACAACTCTCTGGTCCGTTCCTGGACCTCCTCGAACAACCGGACATTCTCGATCGCGATAAGGGCCTGGTCTGCGAAGGTCGTGGCGAGTCCGATCTGCTTCGCGCTAAACGGCCGCACCTCGTGTCGCGTCAGAACGAACACGCCGATCGGTGTGCCCTCTCGAAGCAAGGGCACACCCAGCATCGTACGTACGTTGGCGCGCCTTCGGGCGGACGAAGGCGCGTATTCCGGGTCGGCCTGCACATCCGGGACATGAACCGTCTTGCCATCGAGCAGCGTGCGGCCGACCACACTTCCCCGTTCAGGTACAGACGCGAAAGTCCGAAGCTTGTTTTCCTGCTCCGCGCCGAGCCCGCAGCTTGCCGCCAAATAGAAAACGCCATCATTGGGCCGGAAAATCGTTCCCTCGTCCGCGTCACACAGGCGGGCTGCCGAGCCAACAAGCGTGTTCAGCACGGCTTGCAGGTCGAACGCCGAACGGCTGATGACTTTCAGCACGTCGGCGGTCGCAGTCTGCTGCTGCAGGGACTCGCTCAATTCCGCTGTGCGCCGTTCGACCTTGTTTTCGAGGTCGGCGTAGGATTCCTGCAAGCGCGCGCCCATCTCGTTGAATTGGTCGGCGAGACCTTCGAACTCGTCGCCGGTTTTGATCGAGATGCGCTGGGAGAAGTCGCCGCCGCCGATCCGCTCGGCGCCGCTGCGCAGCGCCTGGATCGGACCGACCATGCGGCGCGCGAGAAAGATCCCCGCAAGCACCGCGAAAATCGAAGCCGCCAGCAGCACGATCGCAAGCCGCTGTAACGAGGCGTAGAGCGAAGCGTAGGCCTCCTCGACCGGCAATTCCACGAACATTGTCCAGCCGAGCGGCGCGATCGGGGCGGAGGCCGTCAGAACCTTCTGCCCCTGAATGTTCGTCGCCTCCTGCAATGCGTCCGGCATGACGCCGCCCCCGGCTTGAGCGCCGCGCACCTGCGCGAGACCAGACATGTCGGTGTTGCGCAGCACAAGACTGATGTCGGGATGCGCGATCAGGCGCCCTCCCGGTCCGACCACGTAGGCAACTCCGCGCTCACCGACCTTGATCTGGGACACAACGTCCCAGATCAGCTTGAGGTTGACCTCGGCGATGCTGACGCCGGCATCCTTGCGCGCACCGGCCAGCGCCAGCGTCATGTACGGCTCGGACTCCCTGCGGAAATAGATGGGTCCGTAATAGACCTTGTGTGCGACTGCTTCGGTGAACTTTGGGTCGCTCGATAGGTCGATGCCGCTGTCGATCGCATCCATCGCCAGCCGCGAGACCCGCAACCGCTCCTTGCCGGTCGAATCCACCTGGGCAAACTCGGTGATCCCAGGCACCTGACGCAGCAGCCGCAGCGCGTCGAACCGGCGCTGCTCGATCGAGCCCGCCGACCAGGGCAGTTGCGTGGTCCAGCCGAGCTGGCTCTCGATCTCCTTGACAAACTGCCCGATCTTGGCCGCGGCCGCCTCGGCCTGCTCATGCTGGACCCGGATCAGCGAGGCCTTGTGTTCGCGATAATAGAAGAAGACCTCGAACAGGCCGTTGGCGAGGAGCGCGACGGTGACCACGGCCACGAACAGCGCGACATATTTGGTGAACAACCGGCTCCTGATCCCCTGCCCCATCCCCGCGCCGGCAGGGACACCATCCGCTGCCGCGGTCGGCAGCGTCCTGGCTTGCGGGGTGTCGGGAACAACGGAAAGGCTCATCCCTTGGAAACTACCAAGAAGAGCGGACCTTGTCTCTCGCAAGCACCCGGGAGCGGCCGCCCGATGGCCGGTGCGGCGCCTCACTACGCGCCGGGGCACAAAAAACACAATAAAAGGGCGGCAACGGAAACCGCTGCCGCCCTCTGGTTCGCGCGCCTACAGCCTCAGGTCGGCCGCAAGGCCTTGTTGGAGCCGAGGTCGAGCTCGTTGACTTGCTTGTTCCGCTCCGAATCGGCCGCCGCGCGATGGTCGGTCGCCAGCACCACGTAGACCGCCGGCAGCACGAACAGCGTGAACAGCGTGCCAATCGACATGCCGGCCACGACGACCAGACCGATCGAGAAGCGGCTGGCCGCACCGGCGCCGGTCGCAGTCAGGAGCGGGATCAGACCCGTCACCATCGCGGCCGTGGTCATCAGGATCGGGCGCAGGCGAATGCGCGCCGACATCTCGATGGCCGAGCGGCGGTCGAGCCGCTCGCTGACCTGGAGCTCATTGGCGAACTCCACCATCAGGATGCCGTGCTTGGTGATCAGGCCGACCAGGGTGAGCAGGCCGACCTGGGTGTAGATGTTCATCGTCGCCACGCCGAAGAACAGCGGGATCAGCGCGCCGACGATCGCCATCGGCACCGAGATCATGATCACCAGCGGGTCGCGCAAGCTCTCGAACTGCGCCGCCAGCACCAGGAAGATGATGATCAGCGCGAAGCCGAAGGTGATCGCGAGCTGGTTACCTTCCTGAACATACTGCCTGCTGTCCGCCAGATAATCGTGGCTGAAGCCTTGCGGCAGCTTCTTGGCCTCGCCTTCGAGGAAATCGACTGCCGCACCAACGGTCACGCCGGGCATCGGCACGGCCGAGAACGTCGCCGAATTGAGCTGGTTGTAGTGGGTCAGCGAGTTCGGGTCGGTCTTGGTCTCGATCGACACCACCGTGGACAGCGGGAGCTGCTGGCCGGTGTTGGTCGTCACATAGTAGCCGCCGAGCGATTCCGGCGACAGACGCTTGCCGCGCGGCACCTGCGGGATCACCTGGTAGGAGCGGCCCTCGAGGTTGAAGCGGTTGATGTAGTTGCCGCCAAGCAGCACCGCGAGCGTAGAGCCGAGGTTCTGCATGTTGACGCCGAGGTCCTGCGCCTTGGTCCGATCGATCGTGACCTTCACGTTCGGCTGATTGTAGGCAAGGTCGCTGTCGGAGACGATGAACATGCCGCTCTTGCGTGCGGCGTCCTTCAGCTTCTCCATCTGCTCATAGACCGTCTGGAATCCGGCGGTGGAGTTGATCACCATCTGGATCGGCAGACCGCCCGGCCCGCCCGGCAGCGGCGGCAGGTTGAATGCGAAGGCCTGCACGCCCTCGATCTTGGAGAGCTCGGCCTGCACCAGCGGCTTGAGCTGGATCGACGACCGCTTGCGCTCGTCCCAAGGCTTCAGGAGCATGCCGGCGATGCCGCCCTGCGGCCCGTTGATGCCGTTCAGCACGAAACGCAGATCGGTCTCGGGGAATTTCTGGAATTCCTTGTCGAGCTTCTCGCCATAGAAATCGACATAGTCGATGTTGGCGTATTTCGGCGCTTTGGTCACCGCAAACACGATGCCCTGGTCTTCCTCCGGCGCCAGCTCCTTCGAGGTGTGCATGTAGAGGAAGCCGACCAAGCCGAGGATCGTCACCGCGAACAGGCCGGTGATCGCCTTGTAATCCAACGAGCGGTCCAGCTTGCGCCCGTACCACCGCGTGATGGCGCCGAACACCCGGTTCACAAGCTTGGAGAACCGGCCTTCTTCGGTGTTCTTCAGCAGCACCGAGCACATCATCGGCGACAGCGTCAGCGCGACCACGCCCGACACGATCACCGAGCCCGCCAGCGTGAAGGCGAATTCGCGAAACAGCGAACCGGTGAGACCGCCAAGAAAGCCGATCGGTGCGTACACGGCCGCTAGCGTGATGGTCATCGAGATGACGGGGCCGACG